>DAOUER010000129.1:0-3560 GCA_034430375.1 Dehalococcoidales bacterium | reverse complement strand
CATATTATGTTATTCTCAAAGTTCGTCATTCCCGCGTAAGTTCTAATCTCTCCTCCTGTGTCCCCCTCTCCTTCAAAGGAGAGGGGGAAGTAGTTTGAAAAGAGGGGCTGACGCCCCTCTTAAACACCCCAATTTATCTACATCGGGATATTACCGTGTTTGCGGGAGGGCCGGATTTCTTTCTTGTTAAATAACGCTTCCAGCGCCGCTATTATCTTGGGGCGGGTTTCACTGGGTTCCACCACCGCATTGACATAGCCCATCCTGGCGGCAACGTAGGGATTATAGAGAAGCTCGCGGTACTCGGCTATCTTTTCCTGCTCTTTCGCCGCCGGGTCTGCGGCCTCTTTAATTTCATTCCGGTGGATTATAGCCGTCGCCGCTTCCGCCCCCATGACGGCGATTTCCGCCCGGGGCCAGGCCATGACGTAGTCCGCCCCCAGTCCCTGGCTGCACATGGCGATATAAGCCCCACCGTAAGCCTTGCGGGTAATCAACGTTATCTTGGGTACGGTAGCCTCGGAATAACACCAGAGCAGCTTGGCGCCGTGCCGGATGATGCCTCCCCACTCCTGGTGACTGCCGGGGAGGAAGCCGGTAACGTCGGCGATAGTAAGCAGGGGAATATTGAAAGCGTCGCAGAATCTTATGAAACGGGTGGCTTTATCGGAGGCGTTGATATCCAGAGACCCCGCCAGGTACTGCGGCTGGTTGGCGATAATGCCGATAACATGGCCGTTCATACGGGCGAAACAGGTAATAATGTTCTGGGCATACTGCCGCGAGGGTTCCATTATCTCGCCGTCATCGACAATCGCCTGGATAACCGACTTCATGTTATAGCCCTTGTTGGCCTCTTCCGGCAGAATATCATTCAAAACCTCGTCGGTGCGGCCGGGTGAATCGGTCGGTTTAACGTAGGGCGCTTTTTCTTCGTTGTTCAGGGGCATATAGCCGAGGAGCTTCTTGATTTCTCCGATAGCTTCTTCATCGTTGTTGCAGGAGAACTGGGTAACCCCGCTCTTGGTGCTGTGCATGACCGCCCCGCCAAGTTCATCGTTGCCGATTTCCTCGCCGGTGACGGATTTAACCACGGCCGGGCCGGTGATGAACATGTAGCTGGTCTTCTTGACCATGAAAACGAAGTCAGTCATGGCCGGGGAGTAGACGGCGCCACCCGCCGCCGGCCCCATGACGGCCGATATCTGGGGAATCACGCCGGAAGCGCAGGAGTTGCGGTAGAAAATATTACCGTAGCCGTCGAGGGCGTTGATGCCCTCCTGGATACGCGCCCCGCCGCTGTCGATAAAACCGACCATCGGCACCTTCATCTTCATCGCCAGGTCCATTATCCGGCAGATTTTCCTGGCGTGCATCTCGCCCAGCGTGCCGCCCCGTGAGGTGAAGTCCTGGGCGTAGGCGCATACCGTACGACCGTTGACCTTGCCGTAGCCGGTGACCACGCCGTCGGCGGGGATATTTATCATTTCCATGCCGAAGTTGGTAGCGCGGTGCTCCACGAACAGGTCGATTTCCTGGAAGGTATTCTCGTCAAAGAAGAGGTCAAGCCTTTCACGGGCGGTCAGCTTACCGGAGTCGTGCTGTCGCTGCACGCTCTTTTCGCCTCCCCCGGCTTTAAGTTCGGCTTCCAGCCCGGCCAGCTTTTCTATATCTTCTTTCAAAATCCACCTCAACTGTAAAGAATGAAACAAATAAATCATATCATAAGGAATATTTACGGGCAACATTAGCGGTGCTTCCGTTAATCCAGCCGGCGCAGTCGCGGCGTGAAAACTGCAAGTGCTATGGAGGCCACCACGAGCATGGCGGCCAAACCGCCGATAGCCCACTGTATCCCTACAGCTTCCGCCAGTATACCGGCAAAGAATGTGCCCAGGCTGGAAAATCCCAGTCCCATCATCATAAAGCTCATCACCCGGCCGCGGTATTCCGGCTCGGTGTAGTTCTGCGCCAGCGAATTGCCGGTAGCCCGGTGGCCGGTCTGCCCCAGGCCGATGAATGCCACTACGAATATAGAAAGGAGCCACGTTTGTGAAAAGCCGAATATTATCAGGGCCACTCCCATTGTGACGCCGCTTAGAAGCATGATGATTCCCCTTTTACGGTTCGGCAACGATGCCAGCACCAGCGAACCGATGATAGCGCCCAGGCCGGAAACGCCCAGCAGTATTCCCATGCCGCTGGATCCTACGTCGAGGATATCCTCGGTAATCATGGGCATCAACTGCATGAAGGGTATACCGCATACCATCACGAACAGGGTGGCTATAATAACCAGCAGCATCGTCTTTTCCTTCCGGATATATCGGAATCCATCCACTATATCCTTGAGGGCACTCTGGCCGTGGCTGAAAATTTGTGTGGTCTTTGGCATCAGGAACATGCAGAAGGCAGCCATAGCGTACATGCCGGCTGAAATGAAATAAACTAGGGAGAAATCATAGGCCTCGATGAGGAATCCCGTGGCCGTCGGGGCCAGTATCCGGAAAATATTCATTCCCATCGTGTTCAGGGACACGGCGTTCAGGACCTGGTCTTCGTCAACTATCTCGGAGATAATAGCCTGCCGCGACGGCATCATCAGCCCCATGATTACCCCCTGGAAAACGGCGGTGACAACCAGTATCCACCAGGAATCGGGGATATCCTCGCTCAGGTAGCCCATGGTTATCGAGAGGGCTACCGCCAGCGAAACCAGCATCGAGGCTATCATACTATAGAATAAAATGGTCTTTTTGTGCATGCGGTCGGCGATGGCACCCCCGAAAAGAGAGATAATTATGGTGGGGATAGCGTTGGCCAGCGAGGCTATACCCAGCACTATGCCCGAATCGCTGATTCGGTAAATAAACAGCGACCTCGCCACGATTTGCATGTTCATGGAAGACCACTGGCCGACCATCCCGATGTAATACAGGCGGAAAGCGGGAGCCTTTAGAGAATTAAAAGTCTTGAGTTTACTTAGTTTTACGATGGTACTTTGCTCCGGTTATTCCCAGAACTTGGAAGTAGTTGTTTTTAGATTTAGCCTGGTGGAATCGTATATACCAGTTCTGTGTAATACGTTTTATATTAACACATTAGTCTCTGTAGAATCTTTTCCCTGGAACAAGTAAACTATTCCCACCCACAACTTTCGCCGCATTTTCTACATATCCCTTTACCTTATCCGCTTTCTACTATTTTGGTTTATTACATAATCCGGAAGTGCTAAAATAGGAGCTAGGAAATTAATGAAATGGCGATGAGTTTACCGGTCACCCGCTGCGACAATACCGAATTCCGCTGGGGAGAGCGTACCTACGTCATGGGTGTCGTTAACCTCAGCCCGGATTCTTTTTCGGGGGACGGAATCGGGGATGATGTCGAGGCTGCCGTAGCTCTGGCCAAACGCATGGTAGCCGAGGGCGCCGACGTTATCGACGTCGGCGGGGAATCGACCCGCCCCGGCACCGAGCCGCTTTTGCCGGAAGATATCGATGAAGAACTACGGCTGGTGATACCCGTCATCGAGCGACTGGCCGCCGAACTGACGGTTC
>DAOUER010000128.1:0-14590 GCA_034430375.1 Dehalococcoidales bacterium | reverse complement strand
CGGCGGCTTTCCGCCAGGCGGGTGTTATC
Source organism: Dehalococcoidales bacterium (assembly GCA_034430375.1). Taxonomy (GTDB): domain Bacteria; phylum Chloroflexota; class Dehalococcoidia; order Dehalococcoidales; family RBG-16-60-22; genus W425. The sequence continues at coordinate 14,561 of DAOUER010000128.1, read as the reverse complement.
CGGGCGGAGGATGAGGAAGAACTCGGGGATTTAGTGCTGGCGCTGCTTCATCTACCACTGCCGCGCGGCAACCGGGTGGCCATCCTGACCATGGGCGGAGGTTTTGGGGTGGTCGCCGCCGAGCTATGCGAAAAAGAAGGACTGGAACTCGCCGACTTGGAAGATAAGACATTAAAGAAATTGGGTGAAATATTACTGCCGCGCTGGACGCCGGGAAATCCGGTCGACATGGTAGGCGTTCGGCCAACGGAAGGCGATACGACAGTGATGTCCTGCCTCCAGTTACTTATAGCGGATAACAATATCGACAGTGTCATATCGCTGCTGCCGCTGATGATACGGTTCCGCTGGCTTTCGGAGGATATGAAACCGGAACAAATCAAAGCGATGCAGCGGGAATATCAAAGAAACCTGAAAATTTTGTATCAGGACATCCAGCAGTATAAAAAGCCGCTGGTATTTGTCAATAGACTAGCTATCAGGCCACCTGAAAGTGATGAGGTATCCGAATCCCATCCGGAAGTCATTATCCCGGAGTATTCCCATCCTCGCCGTGCCGCCCGGGTATTACATTCTCTGGCTTGGTATAAGCATTACTTGGATACGCGAAAGAAATAATCCGGAAGAAATTATATGCCAAAAGCAAAACAAGCATCGAGGACAATACTACTCACCGAAGTAATGGCTAAAGAGATGTTGAAGAAAGCCGGCATACCCGTGATAGAGACTAGGCTGGCTAAAACCCGGGATGAAGCCGTGGCTATAAGTAAGGAAATGGGCTATCCGGTGGCGATGAAAATAGTGTCGCCGGATATTGTCCACAAGAGCGATATCGGCGGGGTAGTGCTGGGTATAGCCAGCGCCGCCCGGGCTGGAAGGGCGTACCGGCAGATAATATCATCGGTAAGTAAAAGTGTTCCGAATGCCAGAATCGAGGGCGTTTCCGTGCAGAAGACGGCCCCGGCCGGTGTGGAGATTATCATCGGCATGATAAAAGACCCCCAGTTCGGCCCGGCTATCATGTTCGGGCTGGGGGGCGTCCTGGTGGAGGTTTTACGTGACGTTGCCTTCCGCCTCGTTCCGGTGGACCCGGTAGATGCCGCCGAGATGATACGGGAGATTAAGGGATTTGTCTTACTGCAGGGATACCGAGGTCAGCCGCCGGTTGACATAAAACGGCTGGAAGAAATAATTGTGAAAGTCTCTAATTTTATAAAGAAAAATCCCCGGATAGTAGAACTCGACCTCAATCCATTAATAGCTACCGGCAACAGCATTGTGGCTGTAGATGCACGAATAGTAACATCTTCACAAGCTAGCCTCTACCCAGGTAAGGCTGGTCCTTAGGGAGTTGAACCAATTCCAGCACGTTTACATGGGGCGGCTGGCAGGCCATGTAAATGGCCGCTGCGGCGATCTCATCCGGATCCATCATCATGATATCGTCATCCGGGACGGGGAGTACATTGTCCCCCCGTACCAGCCCGGGGTGGAGAATACCGCAGTTGATATTATGTTCCCGTCCTTCCAGGGCAATTGTCTGAGTCAGACCGACCAGTCCGAACTTGGCGCTGCTGTAGGGAGCATTGGCCGGGCGTACCCGTGATGCAGAGATACTACCGATATTGATTATCCTCCCTCCGCCCTGTGCTTTCATGATACGGAAAGCCGCCCGGGCGCACAGGAATGGAGCGCGAAGGTTAGTGGCGATGACGTCATCCCAGGTCTCGGTGGATAATTTATCGACCGGGCCAGGGCCGAAGATCCCGGCGTTATTTACCAGGATATCCAGCCGACTGTAGTGTTCTATCGTTTTCTGAAAGAGGTTTTCGATTTGCGTTTCGTCCCTGACATCGGTGGGTACTACCAGCGCTTCGGAGCCGGCTTCTTTAACTTTGGCTGCCGTGGATTTGAGTCCTTCCAGGGTACGTGCCGCCAGAACGAGCCTGGCGCCTTCTTTAGCCAGACCGATGGCGATAGCCTTGCCGATACCTCGGCTGGACCCTGTTACCAACGCAACCTTGCTATCGAGTTGTCCCATGGAATACCTCCGTATTTATAACACCATCTGTTTCAGGTTCGGAGAGATCTTCAGTTCCGGTTCGGTAATTGACTGGATGTCCGCGGCGCCCCAGCCGGGAGCCGTCTCTTTCAACAGCAGGCCGTCCGGCGTTACTTCCATAACCGAGATATCGGTAACGATTAGATTCACGCACTGTGGTGCGGTGAGGGGATAGGTACATTCTTTCAATACTTTGGGTTCGTTGTTCTGTGTGGTATGGGTCATCACAACAATCAGGTTATGAGACCCGAAAGCCAGGTCCATCGCCCCGCCGATATTCCCCGGCTGACCTAAGCTGATGGTCCAGTTAGCCAGGTCGCCCTTTTCCGATACCTGCATACCGCCGAGTACGCAGAGGTCGATATGCCGGCCCCGTATCATGGAAAAAGAGTCGGCATGGTCGAAAAAGCACATACCGGGCTTGCGAGTGGCGAAGACGCCGGTGGCGTTGACCAGGTGGAAGTCCTGCTCTTCCTCGGTGACGGGAATAGGGCCGTAGCCCAGGCAGCCGTTCTCGGCGTGAAATATAACCTCGATATCCTCGGGGATAAAATTGGCCGCCAGCGTGGGAATACCGAAGCCTAAATTGATAATCATACCATCCCGGAACTCCCGGGCTACCCGGAGTGCCATGGTCTGTTCATCGAGTTTTTCCTTCATCTCAGGCTCCTTTCTCCCGGATAGTTATGCGGTCGACATATATCCCCGGCGTAACGATTGTTTCGGGGTCGAGTTCTCCCAGCTCCACCAGTTCGTCGGCTTCGATGATGGTTATATTAGCGGCACCGGCCATTACCGGATTGAAGTTACGTGATGTTCCCTGGTAGACGCAGTTGCCGTAGCGGTCGGCTTTATGGGCCCGTACCAGGGCGAAATCGGCTTTAAGGGGGTATTCTAGGATGTGCTCCCGGCCGTCGATAACCCGTTTCTCCTTGCCCTCTTCGATGACCGTCCCGGCGCCGGTGGGGATATAAAAAGCCCCGATCCCCGCCCTGGCCGCCCGGATTCTTTCCGCCAGGGTACCCTGGGGCACCATTTCCACCTCCAGTTCGCCGGCTTCCCATTTTTCAAACAGCGGGGCGGACATGCCGGGCCGGTTCATGCCGGGGAAGGAGCAATAGACTTTTTTCACCTGCCCGGTCTGTATCAGGAGGCCGCCGTCGTCATAGTCGGGCGGCGTCTTGCGGAAAGACTCGGTGCCTTCGGGAAGCCTGCCGAATCCCGGTGTATTGGCCGCTAGAGTCAGGTTTTTCACCCCGAGTTTGGCGATAGCCCGCAGCAGGTTGCTGGGGGTACCGTTGGCCGGACCGAAGCCGCCCATGAGGATAACCGCGCCGTCGAAGATATCGGCGACAGCTTCATCAAAGCTATTGACCACTTTGTTTATCAAGGCTGCCTCCTATTACGGCTGTCATTGCGAATGAAGCGAAGCAGTATCATTGATTGAAGCAAGACGATGATGAGGATTGCCGTGTCACGTACGCTCCTCGCAATGACATATTACTTAGTCCCGCTGTCCCATGATGGTGACGCTGCCGACGCCGCTACCCGGGTTCAGCCCGAAGTTATGGGTCAAACCCAGCGTGGGATTCTTTCTCTGGCGGGGACCGGCCTTGCCCTGCATCTGCTTGTATATCTCGTAAATCATGCGTAGTCCGCTGGCGCCGATGGGGTGCCCGAAACTTTTCAGGCCGCCGTCAGGATTGACCGCCAGTTCACCATCGAGTTGAAAGGTGCCGTTTTTTACATATTCCGGTCCCTTGCCGCGAGGGCAGAATCCCAGGTCTTCGGTAATAACCATTTCGGTGATGGTGAAGCAGTCGTGTACCTCGGCCAGGTCTATCTCATTAAAGGGCTCCTTGATGCCGGCCATCTCGTAAGCCTGCCGGCCGGCCCGTACCGTTTCCTCCATGTGTACCATGTCGTAGGAAGGCTGCAGGTAGCCCTGCCGCGCCCCGACCGCCAGTCCCAGTCCCTTGACGAGTATATAGTCGTCGCGGAAGTTCTTGGCCATGTCCGCCCGGCAGAGAATCGCCGCCGCGGAGCCGTCACTGACGCCGCAGGCGTCGTAAAGCCCCAGCGGCCAGGAGACCATCGGGGCGTTAATCGCCTGCTCCTCGGTGATTTCCCGCTGGAAATGTGCCCGGGGATTCAGCGAGCCGTTGTGGTGGTTTTTCACCGATATCTTGGCCAGGATTTGCTTGAATTCATCGTAGGGTATGCCGTAATGGTTCATGTAACGGGTGGCCATCCGGGCGAAGAACATAGCCGCCGACATGCCCCATTCCATGGTGCCGTTGCCGCCGGCCCCGGTGACGGTGCCCAGGCCGCCCATACCCTGGTCTTTCAGTTTTTCCACGCCGATGGCCAGGGCGATATCATATACGCCGGAGGCTATCCCGAAGCAGGCGTTTCGTAACGCTTCCGTGGCGGTGGCGCAGAGGTTTTCCACCCGGGTCACGGGTATGTAGTCTAGTTTCAAAGCGGTGACACAGGGCTCCGCTGTTCCCAGGCGGGTCGTCCCGAACCAGGCCGCCTGGATGTTCTTCATCTCGATACCGGCATCTTCATAGGCTTCGGTGGCGGCGTCCACCATCATGTCTTCCGGGCTTTTATCCCAGTTCTCCCCGAACTTGGTACAGCCCATGCCGATAACGGCGATTTTATCTTTGATGCTTTCCATCTAATCCGTCTCCTTGCCCAGCCAGGTATCCCGGGGAGGCATGCATCTCCAGAAGTAGTTATGGATACCGCCGCCCACGCCGAGCGTTCGGAAGCTCATCTCTACGTCCATACCCACCTTCACGTCATCGGTTATCATGTCGGTCATGCCGAAGAGGGCCCGTCCGCCGCCTTCGAAATCGACCATGGTATCCACACTCGGTCGGGCGAACGCGGGGATATCGCCGCCGTACTTCAGGGTGTAGGTGAAAACCTTACCCTTCTTATCGGCCAGGCTGTAAGGCTCGAAGTTATCTTTGGTATGGCAGTGAGTGCAGATTCGTTGCGGCGGGTACTGGACCGTCCCGCAGGCCAGGCATTTAACGCCTTGCAAAGCATAGATGGCATCGCGTTCCCGGGCAATCACCGAGGCCGAGGCCCCGCCGAATCTCTCCAGGTCAGCGGTAGCGAATTCCCGGTAAGCGTGGTAATCACCGATATTTGGTAATATCATCCTGGCGTCCAGGCTGCGCCTGATTCCCCAACCAGGTTTAAACTCTTTGATTTTATCGGTTACCTTCAGCAGGATAACATCAGCGCCGTCACCATAACCGGCCAGCAGTATCGTATCACCGGGGTTAGCATCCTCCAGGGCGGCCACCAGCAGCATCAGGCTAAAGGCCGCGCCCGTATTGCCCAGCTTATCCAGGAGGGAGTCCTGCACTTGCTCCGGTTTTAGTTTCAGTAGCCCCGCCATCTGCCGGTGCCTTCTTAAATCGGGTCCGTAGAACACCGCCTTGTTTATAGCCTCGATAGCCAGGCCGGATTTTTCTAGGAAACTATTTATCGCCAGCGGCAGTATTTTTAAATAACCCTCCTCGAAGACGAAGCGGTCTTCCCAGGAGCGTACGTTTTTAACGCCGGTGGCCCGCCAGACGTCCAGAAGCTCGTTATTGAACGAATAGCCGGATTCTAACGTGGCGATTTCATCCCCTTCTCCAACCAGCAGCGCCGCCGCACCGTCGCCTATATTGTTGACCAGGCTACCGGTTCCCGTACGGAGGTCGGCGGCCGTTACCAGCATATTTTTCACCGAACCGGCTTTGACGGCATCGGCGGCCATCCGCAGGGCGCCAGTTCCCGCTCTGAGAGAATCGGTAATATCGGCGGTAGCAATATCCCGCCGCAGGCCCAGCGCCCAAGCGGCCGTGGTGGCGGTCAACTTTTCTGCATAGGGAGGCGTGGTGGTGGCGAAATATAGTCCGTCGATTGTCTTTCTAACCGTATCCGCCAGGCAGTCCGTGGCTGCCGCGACGGCCATGGTCAGGCTGTCTTCGTCCCAGTTAGCCACGGCTTTTTCCGAGGAGGCATTCCATCCCTGCGTGCCGGGACCGAGTCGGCGCAGGGGCACGTAAGCCCCGAACGATATAATACCTGCCATAACTAAACCAGTCCTTTCTTCGTTCCCGTGCGGAAAGCGGGAATAATCTTGGACTATTCGTCGGTTTTTTCTTTTTCCTTGAAATCGGTGTAGAACTTCAGGCTGGAACTGATGACATCGGCGATAGCGATACCGGACTTGACCTGCTTTTCTTCTTGCTGTATTTCCTGTTGTAGCTCATCGATTTTTCTTAGCATCGCATCGAGTTTATCTTGCGACTGCCTTTCGTCATGAACCAGTTTGATGATGATAAGCCCCAGGAAAATTAATCCCACGCCACCCAGTCCCAGCGCTATCTGTAAGGGTAAGTTTGACGCGAAACCGGCCGTGATAATTATCCCGATACCTGCCAGGATAACAATAACAACGGCAATGGGATATATTCTTATACTAAACGACTTTAAATAATCCACGGTAATCTCCCTTATGATTAATTAAAGTTAGAGCCGGCATCAATGTTGATGGTCTGGCCCATAATCCCGCTGGATTTGTCCGATGCTAAAAACACCGCCAGGTCGGCAATCTTGCCCTGAAACTGCATAGAAACCTCCGTAAAAATCGTGGGATTTTGAGCCCGTTCAAGCTGATATTCTGTATTACGCTCTAGTTTAATCCCTGTGCGTCGGGTTGTCAAAAAATGTTATAATCGTTTTGACGTTTTTCCTGTTTATCTCAGGAGGTATGACATGAATATACTGGTATTGGGGGGCAGCGGACTTTTCGGACGGAAAACAGCCGCCGCGCTGCTTCAAGACCCGGATATTGATACGGTGGTAACCATGGACCTGGCGCCGTCGCCGGATTGGTTTACCAGGTCAATTGATAAGTATGCTGATAAATTCCACTATGCCCGTGGTGATGTAGCCCAGATTGAGGATATCCTGAATGTGATGAGTTGCCATTCCATTAACGGTGTTATCAACTGGGCTTTTATCATGGTGGACCCTGGTGTGCAGATAGACCCGCGGCTGATAACGAGGGTCAACGTACTGGGTATGAACAACTCCTTCGAAGCGGCGAAAATCATGGGAGCTAAACGCGTTATCTACGCCAGCTCGGAAACGGTGTACGGACCCCAAGCCATGTACGGTAAAAGAGAGGTGACTGAGGACGACGCGACGAACCCCACGCACTCTTACGCGGTGTGTAAAAAATATGCTGAAATCATGGCCGGAGACTACTCCCAGCAGTCCGGGATGAGTATTACCGGCGTACGCCCTACGATAGGATACGGTCACGGCGGAAGGTCGCCGGCGCAATACTGGTCGGACATGCCTTCCCTCTGCGCCGTGGGTAAACCTTTCGCTATGGAAGGTGATGGTAAAGGGCTGGCGTCACTAGTCTCCGCCGACGACCTGGCAGAGTTCACCCGACGGCTTATTAAAGCTCCGTCTTCGCCGCACCCGGTCTATAACGTCGGCGGGCCACCCCATAGCCCCCGGGACATGGCCGAAGTCGTGAAGAGATATATCCCGGATGCGGATATTCATTTCGGGGCTCAGCCGATGATGGACCCCGAGGGGAAATTCGGACTACCCTGGCTGGTCAGCGGCCAACGGGCTAAAGATGACTTCGGATTTACTTGCCTGCCGCTGGAGGAATCGGTACTCCGGCACATCAACGATGCTCGTCGGGAAGCTGGACTGGAGTCGATTAAGTGATAATAAAAAGGGGCTGCCCGGACGAGCAGCCCCTTTCTGTTTTCTTCAGGATTTTCCTTAATCTTTCTTGTGCGACCCCGAATACATGGCCGAAGGACCCGCGGTGAAGACCAGCGTCGGTTTCTTTATATCCAGGAACTTCCAGGGGCAATGTTTCAGTCCCTTGGGTATGCAGACCAGGCAACTCTTTTCCAGCACATGAGTTTCGTCACCGAGGACAATGCTCATTGGACCGCCCATATCGCGCGGATGCTTCGGGTCACAGCCTACCATGGCGATAAGCTCTTCCCATTCGTGGGTATGCTCCGGTGCCGGTGCCGCGCCGGTGCCTTCCCATATCCAGACGAAATCCACGTAGAAGGCACCTTTAGCTATATCATCTTCAAGGTGTAATAGTCGGGTTGATTTTAATCTCGGATCGCGGGGAGGCGGCGGTGGGCTGTCGGCACCTGACGCGGCCACGTGAAAGCGTTCCTTGGTCTCGGTAATAATAGTATATCTCGGCTCGGCCGGTCTGGGTGGGGCCGGGACATTGATGTCGAAATCCAGTTCGGTACGTGTGAATTGCTTGGTCGGGGAAATTGCTACGAAGAATATCGGCTTGTCGATACGGTCGTAGAACAGCGGGCAATGAGGTACGCCGGCCGGGATGTATACCAGACAACTTTTCGTCAACTTTTCCGGGTAACCGTCAACCCAGAAGGTTATCTCGCCGCCCAGGTCGTGGGGGTCGTCCCGATTGGAGCCGACAAAACCGTACACTTCATCAAACTCATGAACGTGAGTCTGTCCAGCGGGTGCCGTGGAAGAACCGCTCCAAAGCCAGTTGCAGTCGACGTAGAAGAAATCCTTTAGTATCTCATTATCCACCGTCAGCAGGTGGGTTGATTCTACGGAGGACCTCCCCGTCTTTCGGTCGGCCTCTATATGTGCCTGGACTTCCGGGGTAAAAGGCCGGGCGGTGGTAATAATTCTGTCGGCGTACTTCATTGCAGCCATATTTTGAATACCTCCTGCGGGGTTTTCAAATTCTAGCCGAAATTATAGCATATTGGATGATATTGTTAAAATAGCCAGAAAGTCCGCCCACCGTTTTTATCCGATAGTCATGACCTTCTTGCTTTATACCCGGCTATTCAGCGTTTTTTATGAGAGCCGGTATACATCCCCTGCGGGCCGGCCGAGAAATTGATGGTCGGTCTCTTGATATCGTGGAATTCCCAGGGGCAGTGCTTCAGGCCTTTGGGGATACAGACGAGTGAGCTTTTCGTGGTAGGATGGTATTCATCCCCCAGTACGATACTCATCTCGCCGCCGAGGTCGTGGGGATGTTCCGGGTCGGCTCCGGTCATAGCGATAAGTTCCGGCCATTCGTGAATGTGCTCGGGGGCCGGCGCTTGTCCCGTGCCCGACCATATCCAGACGAAGTCAACATAGAAAGCACCCGGCACTATATCATCCTCGATGTGCAGGATACGGGCCCCTTTGATGGTGGACTTCGGCTGAGGAACATGCTCATAATCGCCCCCAACGGAGAAATTCTCCTTGGTATGGTCGATCATCGTGTATTTCTTTTCGGCAGTCGGATGAGACGGCTGGGCTGCCGGGGTACGGGTATATTTCCCCACCATGGCAATGTTGATAAAAAACACGGGGCGGTTAATCCGGCTAAAGAGAAACGGGCCGTGTACCACCCCCGCCGGGACGAAGATAAGGTGATTACGCGTAATCACTTCTTCATGACCGTCCAGCCAGATGGTGATTTCGCTATCGAGGTCCTGGGGGTCTTCAGGATAGCCGCCGATAAGGCCGATGACCTGGTCGAAATCGTGGGTGTGGGGTTCGCCGACCGGCTCCCGGGCGGCGCCGCTCCAGAGCCAGGTGCAGTCCACGTAGAAAAAGCCATCCTGGACCGATGCGTCTGAAGTCATGAGGTGGGTTGCCTTGACGCCGGGGACAATGTCCTTGACGGCGGTTCCTGCCTTTCCTTCAAGCTCAAGGGGAAAGGGGGAAGGGTCGTGAACGAGGCAATTTGCGTATTGTGTTGTAGTCATAGATCTCCTTTTCCGTAGAACGTGTGATTATAAGAATACTGCCGCCATGGCATTCTTATAGCATGTTCTTTACCGCCGCCACGGTGGCAGCCTGGTCATAACCGTACTTTTTACGCAGTTCTTCGCCACTACCAAAGCCGGCGTATACCTGGGGAATGCCGAGACGCTTAAAATTCTTGGGATAAACGCTGCTGTCCACGAGGGCATCAGCAATGCAGCTGGCTAGTCCGCCGTCCATGAGATGGTCCTCCAGGACGACGATGTTTTCGGTCTCCTTGACCGCCTTGAAAATCAGGTCTTTGTCCAAAGGTTTAATGGAATACATGTCGATGACACGGACGTTGACTCCTTCGGCGGCCAGGGTGTCAGCCGCTTCAAGGGCTACGAAGACCATCTCACCGTGAGCAATAATCGTGGCATCATTACCCTCACGCGCGGTCAGACCCATGCCTATCTTGTACGTAAGTGTGCCCGGTTCATACAACATGCGGTCCTTTTTACCCTGGGCAAGGCGTAGATAAAGCGGGTGTGGGTAGTCCATGCTGAGGAGCATAATATCGCGGACCATATTCGGGTCGCCGATGGAGAGGACCGTCATATTAACCAGCGATTTCATGATGGAGATGTCTTCCATGGCGTTGTGGGTTGAGCCGCCTTCGGAAGTAAGGCCACCGCCGGTCCCGATGAAACGTACCGGCAGGTCCTGATAACAAATCGCGGTACGGTTCTGTTCGCAGGCGCGCATTGTCATGAACGGTATCATTCCCGCGATGAAGGGTATATTGCCTTCAAGTGCCAGGCCGGCGGCTATGCCGGCCAGATTCTGCTCCGCCACGCCGACATCGATATATCTATCCGGGAAATCCTTCTTAAAATCTGCTATAGAACCGCCGGTGTCGGCGGTCAGAGCCCAGACGTTATCATATTTCTGTCCCAGCTCATGCATGGTATCGCCCATCACGGACCGGGCCGAGAGAAATTCACCGAAGTTGAATGTTACCTTCATTATGATGCACTCCCTTCTTTCGCAAAGGCGGACTCGATATCAGTAATGGCCTTTTGCGTATCTTCTTCACTCAGGGCGCCGGCATGCCAGCCGATGTTCCTTTCCATAAAAGAGACCCCTTTGCCCTTGACGGTGCCGGCAATAAGTACCGTCGGCTTTTTATTGGTTATGGGCGGTAAATTATCCAGGGCGTCAACGATCTGGCCCATGTCGTGCCCGTCCAACTCAACCACATTCCAGTTAAAGGCCCGCCATTTATCAGCATACGGCTCGAGGTGCATGTATTCGGTATCAAAACTGGTCATCAGCTGTTTATTTCTATCCACAACGCCGATAAGGTTGCCCAGTTTATAAGAACCAGCGGTATTGGCCGCTTCCCAGACTTCGCCTTCGCAGGTCTCCCCGTCACCCATCATGCAGAAGACGCGGTGTTTTTCCTTTCTTTGTTTGGCGGAAAAAGCCAGCCCCACCGCTACCGCCAGGCCCTGGCCGAGAGAGCCGGTGGAACATTCCACGCCGGGAAGCTGTATTTTACAGGGATGCATGCCGTAGGCGCTGTCCAGCTGGCCGTAGGTGCTCACAATCTCGTCGTAGTTAAAATAGCCCCTTAACGACATGGCGATATACATGCAGACCGCGCCGTGTCCCTTGCTCAGGAGAAACCGGTCTCTATCCGGTGCCTTTATATCCCCGGGGTCGACGTTCATGCCGTGATGATAGAGCCCGATAAGCAGGTCGGTCATCGACAGGTCTCCGCCGATATGCACTACCCCGTCGTAAACGCCGCAAAGATTGATAAGCTTCTTACGCATTTCGAATGCTAATTCTCGCAGGCGCTCTACTTCTTTTGGATCAGCCATTAAAATACCCTCCTCGTGTCTATCTAAGGTTTAATAAGAATCTTTATCGATTTTCCGCCCTTATGCAACTCAAACGCCTTCTTGATATCCTTTAAATTAATGATATTCGTAATCAGGGCGTCCAGTTCCAGTTTAGGCAGCAGGTTGAGTGCCCGGGGGAAGGAATACGGCGAAACGAACGTGGAGGTAATGGTTAGTTCCTTGGCGTACATCAGGAAGGGAGAAACACCAATCTCCACGTCTTTGCCGTAGACGGCCGCCCAGAGGATGGTGGCGCCGTTGTCCGCCAGGTCGATACACTGCCTGGCGGCGGCGACACTGCCGCTGGCATCGATCACGGTATCGAACCCGCGTCCTTCCGTTAGTTTCCGGCCGGCGGCGACAATGTCTGTGTTGAACGGGTCAACGGCGATATCCGCGCCGAGTTTCAGGGCCAGGTCGCGTTTTTCCTGGATGGGTTCGGAGACCATCGACCGGGCTGCCCCGGCCTTGAGGGCCATTTCCAGGCAGAGCAGGCCGATAGGCCCGCCGCCGGCGATGGCAATGGTACTGCCGGTGCGTACGTTGGCCCGGTCGATGGCGTGGACTGCCACCGATACCGGCTCCAGCAGGGATGCCTGCTCCATGGTCATATCATCCGGGATGGCGTAGATGGAGCTTTCCGGATAAACGGCGTATTCCGCGAAAGATCCGGACGCGCCCGAGCCGTAGCGGCAGAAGTGTTCCATACCGTTGCGGCAGTAATAGCAGGCACCGCAGGAACCACGGAAATTCATAGCGACGCGCTGTCCGATATGGTAATCGCCATTGACTTCGCTGCCGATTTCGGCGATGGTGCCGCAGGCCTCGTGGCCGATGATGCGGTCCATCTTATAGACTTCCGGGGGCATTAGCCCGAAGGTGCCCTCCAGGTTCTCCGGGTCGGTGCCGCAAAGGCCGCAGTAATGAATCTTGACCTTGACCTGTCCCGGTCCGGTTTCCGGTTCGGGGACTTCGTCTACGGTAATGTCTTTAATACCATGTATGACAGCTGCTTTCATAGGCTTTATCTCCTTATGAATTAGTCCGGACATGTTGATATAACTATCTGAATCTTATCTCGACAACGATGCCGCCCTCATTGGTTTTCAGGTAGGAGAATCCCCGCGTATCCAGGTTGGCGCAGGTCAATAGTTCCGCCCCCTGCGCGATGGCTTTCTCCGTGTCGCCGCGGACATCATCGGAAAGATAGGCGATGTGGTGGACGCCCTCACCATGTTCGTCGAGGAATTCCTGCAGTACGGACTCGCCACCGGAAGGCTCCAGCAACTCAATCTCAATGCCGCCTATCCTGGCGCTGCTGATTTTCACCGTCCATTCAGCGGGTTGGCCGTGCAGTTCCCCCTTAAAAGGTACGTTGAACCATTTCCCATCACCCTCCATCATGTCGAAAGGCCCGATGCCGGTTGATTCCAGGTATTCGATGGTTTTATCTATGTCTTTGACAATAATACCGACATGGTGGAAATCCGGGTTCTTAAAAAGAGGGTCTGATAAGTTCAGTGACATAATGACTCCTTATTACCAGTATTTTGAAAAGTTCAAGTGAATATTAACAATCAAAGTTTATCTTTTGACTGACGGCGATGTCAAACCATTTGCCGCACCAGGCCATAGATATATAAGCCTCTCCCTGTATCAGAGGAGGAGGCTTTGGTGTCGTTTATTCGCTCTTATTCCACGAACTTGAACATGCGGGTAAGTCCGCCCGGCGTTCTCAGGTTGTAGAGTCGCACGGCGTTTCCACCGAGTATCAGGTTCATGTCGTCCTGGTTGATATCCAGTCGTTGAATCTGCTTCAGACTCCACCCCCAGATATCCACCTGGTGACGGGGTATTCCCTGCTTAAGGTCCTGGCGCGTGTATCCCGGCGGGTAGCGATTCAGCTGTGAGTAGACCGGCAAACTGGTGCCCCAGTCTGTCCCCCAGAGCAACTTTTCCGCCCCGACGGAGGGGTCGTTGAGGGCTTTATAATAAAGTTCCGTCCACCAGCGTCCCGTTTCCAGGTAAATGTTTTTATGGGAAGCCGCCACATGCATGACAGCACTCGTAGAACCACTCCCACCAGCCGCCCTCGATACCGGCGTGTTCCAGGATGATAGGGACGTCGGGCATGGCTACGGCCAGGGTATGTACCCAGAGCGGATTATAGGTGAACTGGGCGCCGTGGTAAGCGATGGCGTAGCCGCCCGGGGTGCCGGTGTGATAGCGCATGGGCACCTTGTGGGCGCGGCAGACATCCATAACCTTGAGGCAATTGGTTATGATTTCTTCCTCGGTCTGAAAGCGCGGTGGTAGCCCCGGCTTGGGTTTTCGCATGGGAATCAGCACCATCTCACCGATGCCGATATAGTTGCCGGTTTTCAGTAAATCATCCAGCGCCTGGCAGAAGTCCTCGATATTCCATTCCTTTTCTCCGTGGGCGCAGGCGTCCTGGTATTCCTTGGGCCAGCACAGGGCAGCGAACTGCTCCGGGTAGCGCTTAACCTGGTCGACATTGTTGGGATTGGTCATCCCGAAGGCCGGCTCGATAAGGCACATATCCACACCGTAATTCGCCATGTCGTAGAGGAGACGAGGCGAGTTGTCGTAGGCTTCCATCTGGCCCATTACCTGCCCGAGTTTATCGAAATCCTTGGAGCCTTTTAACGCCTTGCCGGCGGCATGGCGCTGGGAGTGGACATGCGTATCGACGATGAATCTTCCAAGTTTCATTGGTTGCTTCCTCTATGATTTGTTGTCTACCTCTCCCCCTGTGTCCCCCTCTCCCATCAAGG
>DAOUER010000127.1:0-15982 GCA_034430375.1 Dehalococcoidales bacterium | reverse complement strand
GAGTCAAGCCTCTGGCCGGTAAAGAGTTTGTCCGTGGGTACGGAGCCCACTCTCGTTTCCCCAAGATGAACCGGCGCATGTCGTTACCTGTGATGGTGCTGATATCCTGCTGTTCGGGACTCAAGAATTCGGCAAAGTAGCCCATGCTGGAGACAATCCAATCGACCGTCTTCGGGCTCTTGCCCTCGGCCCTGGCATAGGTTCGGTAGGCTACCAGTGCATCTTGAAGTGTCATTACTTCAAACTCCTTACACTGATAGCTTAGACCCTGGCTGTGAGAGGCGCTACAACTTTGCGCTACATTGCGTGCGTTTTTGGGGGCATTTTGGGGAAAGCAGGTGCCCTTTTTGGTATCGATTTGCCGGGCAAGGTCTAGAATTGAGGCTATGGTGGGCGGTACTGTACGATAGACAGAACCTTTCAATTTGTTTTCTCGCTAGTACAAGAGAAATTATTTGCCCCGAGAGCTTAGAATTTAGCCGTTATCCAACTATTGTGGAACTAGCCCTTAGACCATGGCGTCCACGAGAATCCTGATTCTTTTTATCAGGAGATCTGCGGCAGGCCTGTCATTCATCAATCCTCTGATTGAGTATACGGTAATTTCCGCTCGCTCCTCGCCGATGATTGGTTCCAGGCAACTAATGAACAGGTCCCGATAGCTTTTCTCGGTCTCTCTTGAAATCGAAACAAGCTCATCAAGCCAACTGTTCGCTTGTGGTGTCCTTTGGATATCGATATAGGGCTTGATTGTCCATTCATCGATAACACCCATTACCTTCTCCCTGTCATTCAGAGTCGACGCCTGTAGCGCCATGGATTTCCTGAAGTGTTCGGCATTTATTTCGTGGTTCATGGTGATGAACAGGTCACGCTTGTTCTTGAAGTAGGTGTACAGTGAGGCGCGGGAAATGCCGGCCTTCCGGGCTACGTCCCTGAAACAGCATTTGGTATAGCCGTAGAATGAAAAACACTTAAAAGCAGCTTCGAGTATCAGTGCCTTTTTCCGGTCGATACTACTCATTCCGTCTTAACCCTTTACCACCTTTCGTGGCCTATTATACATCATGCAGCCGTCTTACTATAACCTCTCCACAGCAGTAATGCAGTTGAAAATGGACATATTGACTATAAATGTCCAATATGTTATTAATGGGGCTAATACAGAAAGCAGGGGGATGTAATGCAGCACGAAGAATCCAGCTTTAAAGGTTTGAAAGGCTTAAACATTTATTACCAGAAATGGCTCCCTTCTGCCAAATTTAAAGCTGTCCTGTTGATTTCCCATGGCTTCGCCGAGCACAGCAGCCGGTATGCCAACGTGGTCAATCATTTCGTGCCAAAGGGATACGCCGTCTATGCTCTTGATCACCGCGGTCACGGCAGATCGGACGGTGAGAGAGTGCGGACAGAGAGTTTTTATGATTACGTAGATGACCTGAAGACATTCTTTAATATCGTACGGCAGGAAATGCCTGATAATAAAATATACCTGGTGGGTCACAGTATGGGTTCCATGATTGCTCTGTTGTACACCGCCAAATATCAGCAGGAGCTTGCCGGGCTGGTTACTTCTGGTGGCGGTATGGCAAGGCCGGGAGATCCCCCGATGCCCCGGCGTCCCGCCGGCGACTCTCTTCCTTCCGCGATGCTGAGTCGTGACCCGTCCGTCATTGAGGCTTATGAGAATGATCCCCTTGTCTATCGTGGTCCCATCCCCACGGACCTGGCACTCTTCAGTGCGGCTAGTGAAATCCCGGAAATCGTACCTCGTATAACTATTCCGGTACTCATCATGGCCGGGAATGGAGGTCCGGACGGGGCGCGGAGCCAGATTTTGTATGAATATATCGGTTCCGGCGATAAAACGCTTAAGTTATATGAAGAATTACTCCACGAAATTTTCAATGAACCGGAGTATCCGATAGTGATGGCTGACCTGGAACAATGGTTGGTTGCGCATCTCTAGATCTGTCGCTGATTGTTTTCCACAGAAGCGCCATCGTTACTTGAGTTGCCTGTGAGACAGTTATTACCTGGTAGTAAAGTACAAGGAGTAAGAGATAAATGCGAAAATCGTTTATTTGTCCGACGAAGTACGTGCAAGGCGAAGATGAAATACTAAACCTGGGGTATTTTGTCAAGACATTTGGCGCATCAGCCCTGCTTATTGCTCATCCCGATGATGTGACGCGTGTCAAAGACAAACTGGATGATACCGCAACCAGGTTCGGGGTTACATTTGTTGAGAGTGGATTCAACGGAGAGTGTTCCCGTCCGGAAATCCAGAGGTTGAAGGAAATAGCAGTAGCACAAAGCTGCAGTTGTGTGATCGGTCTTGGCGGTGGCAAAGCCATCGATACCGCCAAATGCGTAGCCCGGGGAGAAGCCCTGATAATCGTGCCGACCATTGCCGCTACGGATGCCCCGACGAGCCATTCTGCGGTCATCTACACTCCTGAAGGCGCTTTCGAAGATTATGACTATTTTAAACAAAGTCCGAGCGTTGTCCTGGTTGACACCACTGTTATAGCCAGGGCTCCCACTCGTTTCCTCGTGTCCGGCATGGGTGATGCCTTGTCTACTTACTTTGAAGCCCGGGCGACCGCCAATTCTTACTCCAACGTAAATGCAGGGCTGCCATGTGGGTACCGCGAGGGCGCCTGCGGACCGGCCAAAGGTACAAATGCCGCGTTAGCGTTGGCCACGCTTTGCTACAGGACGCTTATCAAAGATGGTTTGAAAGCCAAATTGGCCTGCGATCTCAACATGGTTACACCAGCGCTTGAGAACATCATCGAAGCCAATATCCTGCTCTCCGGGCTTGGTTTCGAGAGCGGTGGGCTAGCCGGCGCTCATGCCATCCACGATGGACTGACTATCCTGGGTGGAACGCACGAATATTATCATGGAGAAAAAGTCGCCTTCGGCACATTGGCACAACTCATACTGGAGAATTCCCCAATAGAAGAGATTCACGAAGTCCTGGATTTCTGCCTGGAAGTCGGACTTCCTGTTTGCCTTGCCGACATAGGCGTCGGCAATATTACGGAAAAAGAACTTGCAGCCGTAGCAGAAAAATCATGCATTGCCGAAGAGTCGATCCATTCGATGCCTTTTCCGATAATGGCAGCCAATGTATCATCTGCGATCATGGTAGCCGATAAAATAGGGAAAGACTATAAAAACCGGAAAGCCTGCAAATGAAAAAGATAATCAATAAACCGGAGAACATTGTTACCGAGATGTGCACCGGCATGGTGCTGTCATGCCCTGACCTGGAATTTATCAAGAAGTACAAGATCGTTAAAAAGAAAAAGATAGATGAGAACAAGGTAAGTTTGATCAGCGGCGGAGGCAGCGGCCATGAACCGGCCCATGCGGGTTTTGTCGGAAAAGGCATGCTGGATGCCGCGGTATGCGGTGATGTATTCGCATCACCATCTCAGGTCCAGGTCTATCAGGCGATAAAGACCGCCGCCGGTAACAAGGGGACTCTGCTGATTATCAAAAACTATAGCGGCGACATGATGAATTTCAAGAACGCCGCACACCTCGCCGGTGAAGATGGCCTCAAAGTTGATTACGTGAAAGTAGATGATGATATCGCGGTGCAGGACAGCCTCTACACCGTAGGACGCCGGGGAATCGCCGGTACCGTTTTTGTTCACAAGATAGCAGGCGCCGCCGCTGAGAAAGGTATGACACTGGGAGAGGTCAAAGTCGTAGCGGAAAAAGTTATAGCGAATGTCCGGAGCATCGGTTTTGCGCTTACTTCCTGTACGGTTCCGGCTAAAGGAAGCCCCACCTTTGATCTCGGTGAGATGCAGATAGAGTATGGTGTTGGTATCCATGGTGAACCCGGTATCAGGCGCGAGGAAATCTCCACAGCGGACGAATTATCACGCAGAATGGTGACAGCTTTACTGGAAGACCTGGGAATAGAAAACGGCACAAAGGAAGAAATAGCCTTACTTATCAACGGGTTCGGGGGCACGCCATTACAAGAACTCTACCTGCTCAATAATGCGGTAACCCGCGAACTGGCTGAAAAGAACATCAGGATCAACCGGGTATTCGTGGGAAACTATATGACAAGCATAGACATGGCCGGCGCCTCGGTTTCCATCATGAAGCTCGACGATGAGCTGAAAGAACTCCTTGCCGCGGAATGTGATGCGCCGGCGTTCAAGGTGTCCGGCCCGGTCGATAGCGTCGAGTATGCCGGTATCGAACAAGACGATGTTAAAGCTGAAGAAGTATGTTTTACATCTAAAACCAACGAATCGTATGCAGCGCTGGACAAAGCAACGATCAACCTGAAAAATATCATCTACATCATTGACAAAATGAGCGAAGTAATCATCGCCAATGAAGTTCCTTTCTGCGAGCTGGACTCCCATGCCGGCGACGGTGATTTCGGGATGAGTATCGCCAAGGGATTCAAGCAGTTGAAGCGTGAATGGGATGATATCGTGACCAATAAAGCCAAAGACATCGGCAGCTTTTTGGAGGCTGTCTCTCTGGTCATTATGGAGCATTGCGGCGGCGCATCCGGCCCGCTCTGGGGGTCGGCTTTCAGGGCTGCTGCCAAAAGCGCCGGCGCCAGGACAGAATTGACCGCCAGCGATTTTGCAGAGATGATACAGGCGGCAGTTAAAGGTATACAACTTACGGGCGAGCGTTCCTTCGGACGAGGTGCTGTGCCAGGTGATAAGACGCTGATAGACGCTCTGGTACCCTATGCTGATTCTTGGACGACCAGCACAGCGTCAGTTGATAGTCTCATTTCGGCCTTTAAAAAAGCCGCCATGGCGGCGGTGGCCGGCGCTAGGAGTACAGAAAAAATAGCAGCCAGAATGGGGCGCGCAGGCAATATCGGAGAAAGAAGCCTTGGGTATCCGGATGCAGGCGCACACGCGCTGGGCGTTATTTTTACCTATATTGCGGATGCACTTAAATAAAGCGTGTAACCCAAATTATCCGATCTTTTCCAGATCAGATTTGAGGCAGAGTATCGTTCTGGGATACCGGAAGATTTTTTCTCAAGAACTAAACCTCATTCCCGGTATTGCAACGCGACGACAACGATTGATAACAATCTGACGACTTTTGGGCTGGTGGGCGGTGGTGTACAATACGTGGAACTTATAAACTGACTTTCAGTGTATGAGTGGTATCGTAAATTCGAATCCCCCCTGGTGGAGCCGGGGTCACTATAGGCAGAACTTATTCAATCTTATTCACAGTGAACTGCCAGTCCCGATTTATAGATAAATAAAAGGCTCTTCTGAATCGAAAAAACTGACCGGTATTTCTCCCAGGAGAGGCTGCAGCCAGTTAGCCATCTCTTTCATACCGGGTTCCTCGCTTCGTTCATGCCCGACGATAATCATAGCTTTATTGAATCCTAAAGCCGCCGCGTCACGGACATAAGCACTTAACGTCCATTCGGTTATTTCACCACATATCATCACGTCAAGCTTTTGTTCATGCATCAACCTGGCCGGCATTTCTTCCTGACCGAGACCGAGGCTTCCGCCGCCGACCAGTATCCCGACCCGACTGCATTTCATTTCCGGGTCGCCGACAACTCGAATAACCTCCATGCCAAGTGCCTTCTTGAGAAAGCCGACCATGTCCGTCACCGTGGTTGCAGGAATCGTGTAACAGTGGGGCTGCGGAATACTTGTATCCAGGTAATTTTCCCAACCCAGGTTTTTCAATAATCCGGTGTATATTAAATCGGTATTGCCGATGTGCATGTGGTCGTGGTACCGCCAGATTGATATTTGGTTATCGTCGATTAAAGCCTTTTTACGCTGATAGACGGGGTCATCTTCCAGCCAGTCCCTCCCATCCAGACCGGTAAAATAAGTTGGTTCATGGGTGATAATCAGGTTGCAGCCCATATCGATTGCCCGACGAATTACGTCGACGGTTGCCATGAACGTGGTGACAACACCGGTGACCTGACTTTCCCAGTCGCCTTCGATTAACTGGTCGCAGGTTTTTTCAAGTTGCCTTCCGCCGTTTACCGCCAGGACGACCTCGACCACTTCTCTTATATTCATTCGCGTAACCTCCGAACTATGCGTACTATCGGCCTATATTATACTTGATTCCATCCAGTCCGGAAACGAGCCGGCGTAGCCGGGCTTCCCTATTTCGCCCGCGAGGTCTATAATCAGGTAAAGCTGAATTCAAACAAAGCAGGGACACGATGACAGAGAAGGTTTACGGCGGTATTGAAACGGGAGGAACGAAGTTCGTTTGTGCCGTCGGTACAACACCGGATAACCTTATTAAAACCCAGTTTACCACGACCACTCCTGATGAGAGTATAAAAAAAGCAATTGACTTCTTTAAAAATAATACCCGACATAAGCAGCTATCTGCAATTGGCATAGCTTCCTTTGGACCCTTGGACCTGGATAAAAATTCTCCGACTTACGGGTATATCACCACCACGCCAAAGGACTCGTGGTCAGACATCAGCATTGTCGAGAAGATACACAGTCGACTCAATGTGCCGGTGGTCATCGATACCGATGTAAACGGCGCCGCTCTGGGCGAACAGGTCTGGGGAGCAGCGAGGGGGCTCGACATTTTTATCTACCTTACGGTGGGTACCGGGATTGGTGGCGGGGGCATGGTAAACAGCAGGCTGATGCACGGGCTGTTACACCCTGAAATGGGACATATACGTATCCCTCATGACTGGCAAAGAGACCCGTACCGGGGATGCTGTCCCTACCACGGTGATTGCCTGGAAGGGCTGGCATCCGGTAAGGCAATGGAGCTCCGCTGGGGACAATCACCCGAAAAGCTCCCTTCCAACCATCCTGCCTGGGAACTGGAAGCAGGCTACCTGGCGTCAGCCATCAGCAATTTAATATACACTATATCTCCTCAACGTATTATTATCGGCGGCGGGCTAATGAAAAATCCCGACCTTATGTCGGCGATTCACCGTAAAGTGGTAAAGGATCTGAAAGGATATATCCGTTCGGAGGCAATTACGGAGAGTATTGACCGCTATATTGTCGCTCCGGCGCTGGGCGACCTGGCAGGTGTGGTCGGTGCGCTGGAATTAGCGAAGAGAATCAATCAAGAAATTTGACCTGTTTCTACAGCTTAAAGACGCCGTAAGAAACTCCGACCATATTAACCTGGATATCGTCTCCCTCGACGCGAGCCTGTGCTCCGTGACATATCCGGGGCGACAGGTTATCAGGCTTTATTCCATTTATCCTGACTGAAGAGGGGGTCGCGGATGGATTCAGCACGATGAGGAATCGTTCATCGGCAGCCTGGCGTAGATAGGCGAAGTGGCGGTCGATATTTTCGACTGGTAAAGGAATCAGAGCGCCTTCAGCTTGAAGCGCGGGGGAACGCTTCCTCAAGGCAATGAGCCTGCGTACGTGGTTAAGTAGCGACCCCGGACTGCCTGCCTGTTTCTCAACATTCGGACGGTTCCGGCGCGGGTCCAGAGGAAGATAAAGTCGTTCTTTATCAGCGGTGGAAAAACCGGCGTTAGTCCCGTTGTCCCATTGCATGGGGGTGCGCGAGCTAGTACGGTCGTAACCCCCTTCTTTCGATTCCAGCCCGGGGATGTAGCGCATACCGATTTCATCGCCGTAATAGATAAAAGGCGCCCCCGGCCAGGTCAGCAAAAACGTAAAAATCACTTTGAGGTCGCTTACCGTCCTGCCATCGGCACGGGGCCTCTTGATATCATGATTACCGCTGGGTACGGAAATCAGGCCTTTGCCCTTTGTTTTAGCAGCCAGCTTCAGATAAGATTTTAGAAAATTTCCTATGCCCGCGCCGCCGCTCCGGCGAAAGAAGCAGTTCTCGTTAAGCATGAGGTCGGGATAGCCGCCCACGCCAAAGTGCAACATGAAATCAATATCGAAGCCAGCGGCTATCGCTTCCGCCGGGTTTCCCCATTCGGAGATTAAGGCTATGTCGGGATAATGCGCGCGCACTTTCTGGCCGATATCCTGCCACAGCTTAATAGTCTCTTTGTGACCCGGGTCGAGTTTCACGAGCGAAAATGCCATATCGACGCGAAACCCGTCCACTCCGTGCCCGAGCCAGTATTCCATAATCTTAATAAGTTCCTTACGGTTCTCAAGCGGTCCCGGGGCATCGACCGGTTGCTGCCACGGCTGGTCCGGTCTGGCGAACCCGTAATTCAAAGCCGGCTGGAAAGGAAAACAGTTGGCGACATATCCGCCGTCTCTTTCAGAATTACCCTGTATGAGGGAAAGCCCCTTATCGGCGTCAGATATCGCGGAGGACGTCCAGATATAGCGGTCGGAGTATCTATTTCTCCCGACTCTGGATGAAGCCTTAAACCGGGGGTGGTCAATGGATGTATGACCGGCTACCAAGTCGAGACAGACCTTTATCCCGCGCCGGTGGGCTTCACGGCAGAGTCGGTATAGGTCCCGGTTGGTCCCGTAGCGCGGCGCGACCCGGTAATAGTCATCCACGTCATAGCCGGCGTCTCTGAAAGAGGACATAAAACAGGGATTAATCCACACTACGTTGATGCCCAGCCATTTCAGGTAGTCCAGTTTCTGAATTATCCCCGGGATGTCACCGATGCCGTCGCCGTTGGAATCGCAGAAACTCTGGGGGTAAATCTGGTAAAAGACGGCCTGCTTGAGCCAGGCGTGTGAATTCGGCCTGGTACCCTTTTGCGTTAAAGGCATTGTATTATACATGCCTCATAACAAGGACTGGTAGACTAATCGCTCGAATTCATCCTGGTAATTACTGTCAGGCATCGCCATGGCCATGAAGACCTGGGTGAAGCATATGGCTATCATGTCCTCTTTCGGGTCGGCAAAATAGGTGGTGCCGGCGGCTCCGCCCCACCCGTAGGTACCGACAGAGCGCATGATGGGTCGGCCGCCGCCCTGGTAGACTCCCACTCCCATGCCGAAGCCGAAACCGGGTCCGGGAACGGATAAAGCAATGTCCCCGGTATGGCTGCTAGTCATATATTCCACCGTCTTCCTCCCGAGGATGCGGACTCCGTCCAGCTCCCCGCCGTTGAGCAACATCTGGGCAAACCGAGCGTAGTCCGCCGCCGTGGAGAGCACGCCGTGCGCCCCGCCTCCAGCCTCGAAGTAATTTCCGGGGCCGGTGACCTTCTCGCTTTCTTCCGGTTTCTCCATTACGCTCAGCTTCCAATTACCCGTTTCGAAAGCCGGCCTGTAGAGCGTGGGAAAACGGTCGAGCTTGTTCTTGGGGAGATAGAACGAGGTATCCTTCATGCCGAGCGGCTTGAAGATACGCTCCTGGTAGAACTCCTCCAGGGTCTTGCCGGTCGCTATCTCGAGCACCGTACCGACGACCGGGTAGCCCACCTGGTATTCGAATTCGGTTCCCGGCTGTGATTCCAGCGGTAATTTAGCCAGTGCCTCGACCATCTCGCGGATGGGGACAGTCGGCATGTCCGGACTCATGAGTACACCCGACTTTGGGAGTACGTCCTTGAACTCGTTCAGATATGAGAGGGGCACCCGGCGCGCCGTGGGGAGTCCGGTAGTATTGCGCAGGCAATCACGGACCGTAATATCTCGGACGACAGGAACGGTGGGAGTTCCCATCATGGGCCCCTGCCCCATCGGCGCCCTGACGACCTGGTTTTTAAAGGCGGGGATGTACTTCGAGACGGGGTCATCAAGACTAAGGAGTCCGTCTTCGACACAAATCATCGTGGCAGTACCGGTAATGGGTTTCGTGTTGGACCAGAGCCGGAATATCGTTTCCCTGGTCGCCAGCTTCCTGCTGTCAAAGTCCATGTATCCCTGGGCTTCGTGATACACTATCTTGCCGTGCCGGGCGACCAGCGTGACAAAATGCGGGACCTTCTGCTTATCGATGAATTTCTGCAGGCCGGGGCCGATGCTCGCCAGTCTCTCGGAGGAAAACCCGACCTCTTCAGGCTCGGCATAGGGTAACGGACGATTAGCACTTGATTTCTTCGGACTCATAGTTGTAATCCTTTCTATTATCTTGATAATTTTTGCCGCGTGGCGGCTGTCAAGCCGCACCAACAGCTAATAAGTATTACCAACTTTAATCGGTAGCCCGGGTATTGTCAATAGCCATGTTATGAAACACCAAACGAAAAGCATTGAAAAGGAACACTGTGAATCAACCCAAGCATTTTAGCAACGTATAACTAAATCCTTTCCTGCATTGTACATACGTACGAAACCTGACATTGATTTTTTACTCTGATATTTTATCGTGAGTCAACCGCGTTATCAACCTGGGGTCAACCCGGGACAATTTAATAATGAATATCTGTTTCTTGCCCTCCATACCTTACCACTAAATAACTTGACGATGTTTACTGCTTTAACATGATGATAAAATGATATACAATCAACGCGTATCGGCTAAAAACAACTAAGAAATAACCGGGAAAATATCACATGTCCAGTGAAGTTACAAATATACAGGGGTACTCAATCCATGACGGACCGGGCATAAGGACGGTGGTATTCCTGAAAGGTTGCAGCCTTGAATGCCAGTGGTGCAGCAATCCCGAGTGTATTTCTCCGTACCCCGAGGTGGGATTTATCAAAAACCTCTGCACCGGATGCGGCAAGTGCGCCGGAGTATGCCCCGAGGGAGCATTGATTTATAAGGAAGGCAAGTTCCCCCGCATCGACCACGAAAAGTGTACGGGCTGCGGCGTATGCAGTTCGGTGTGCGCATATCAGGCACTCGTTCTTTACGGCAAACCCATGACCGCCGATGAGGTTTTCGATGCCGTAAACAGGGATAAAATGTTCTACCAGGCATCAGGCGGCGGAGTAACAGTATCCGGCGGAGAGCCTCTCCTGCAGTCGGAATTCGTAAGCGACCTGTTTGAGAAATGCCGCCGTGCCGGCATTCATACCTGTATAGAGACATCGGGGTGCGCGCCCGAGTCTGCCTTAAGAGAGGTTCTCCCGTACACCGACTATATTCTCTACGACCTCAAACATATGAATTCTGAAAAACACCGGCAATATACCGGTAAGCCAAATGGCCTGATACTCTCCAACGCAAAGGTTGCAGCCGCAAGCGGCGTTGAAACGCTTTTCCGGATGCCTTTGATACCCGGTATTAATGACGACCCGCAGAACATCAAGGAGACGGCGGATTTTTTACACGGACTGGAGAATAATGCCCTTCGTATTGAACTGATGCCGTATCACCGCCTGGGAAAAGGGAAGTATGAAGCTCTGGACAGGCAGTATCTCCTCTCCGGAATCCTTTCCCCTGAGCCGGAGCACGTGGATTCTATTAAAAAGTCGTTCGAGGCTAATGGGATAAAGTGTTTAGTATCAAGATGATATAATGAAAAAAAGAGGAAAATAGAACACCTATATTGTGGTTCATAATTTGGAGGACATTATGGTTACCAGGATGGATACCGATGAAGCCCTGCTGAAAAGGATTGACAGCTTACCGCTAAGTAATCGTCTCTTTCAGCTGAAAGACGCCATGTTCAGCGCGCCGAGAGTAATCTCCGTTGACCGTGCCAGACTGGCGATGGAGTCATGGCAAGAGACGGAGGGAGAAGATATCGAACTCCGCCGCGCCAGACTGTTCGAGAAAGTGCTGGAAGGCGCCCCGATAGCTATCCACGATTTTGATATCGTGGTTGGCCGGGAAACGGAGCACCTCGTCGGAGCGCCGGTGTTCGTGGATGAAACCGGAGACTGTATTCCCGGGCTCTGGGACGAGGGAGACAGCCTGACCCGGGCGATGGAATTTCGGGCAAAAGAAGATAAGAACGTATTAAGAGAATGCTCCCGCTTTTTCGCCGACAAGACGGCGCCGGACCATGTCAAGGACACCTGGCATTCCGTGGTGGGTACCTGGGCGCAGGACATAGCCGACGCCAAAGGCGCCGACCCCACTCCGGATTCCGGGTACTTCCCGGGTGTAACCAACCGGGCGATGTGGGAGAAGGTGCTGTCAAAGGGCATGCGCGGTTTTATTGAAGAAGCCGAAGCCGGTATCCAACGATTTCATGAAATGAAAGAGAACGATGTAAACAAGCTCTATTTCTGGCAGTCGGCAATTATCGTCTGTGAAGCCATGATAAACTACGCGTATCGTTACGCCGAACTGGCGCGCCGCAAAGCTGACGAAGAGTCCGACCCCGAAAGACGTAATGAGCTGATGGAGATTGCCGGGATTTGTGAAAACGTGCCGGAGAACCCGGCAAGAACGTTTCATGAAGCCCTCCAGTGCATGAACTTCATTATAGTCGGCAGAGGACTGGAGGCGATGTACCCTCTCTTAATCGGTAGGATTGACCAGTACTTGAGGCCATATCTGGAAAAAGACCTCCGGAAGGGGCGGCTGACGCTGGAAAGAGCGGCGGAACTGCTGGGCAGCGCGTTAACGCTCTGGGGAATGAAAGTCGTGGCACCGGTCGGTCAGACCCAGCAGGAAACCCACCAGTTCAGCTACAGCATCAACAGCATAAACATCGGCGGTGTGGACAGAGACGGGAAAGACGCCTCGAATGCATTGAGCTATCTGTTACTCCACATGATAGGACTTATCAGGCTGTCATCGCCGACCGTCCTGCTTAATTGGAACTCGCAGACACCCCGCTGGCTGCTGCTTAAAGCGCTGGAGACGAATGTTAAGACAAAAGGCGGCATCCCCCTGTTTGAAAACAGCGACTACGTTGTCGCGAGCTTTGTAAACGACGGGACACCGGTAGAGGTCGCCAGAGACTGGTACGGTCAGGGCTGCGTTACGCCGATTCTTCCGACCAAGGTCGACCATAACGGCAGTGAAGGGAAAGGGGCGGTAAACGTGGCGCTGATTCTGGACCTCACGCTCCACCGGGGGGTATCGCAAATCACCGGTAAAAAGGTCGGTATTGACGTCGGCAACCCACGCGACTTCAAAACATTCAAAGACCTGTACGAAGCGTTTCAAAAACAGTATAAATACGTCGTCAACCGGGTCTTGTGGCTCGGCACCCTGGCCCAGAGTGTTGAGCCGAAGTACCTGCGTTTCCCGTTCAATTCCTGTATTACCGGCCCCGGATGCATGGAGAAAGGGCAGGATATACTTATTACGGACGCGGACCACAGTTACGGTATCAGCGACCGGGCGATAGTTGACACGGCGGATTCTCTCACGGCCATCAAGAAACTGGTATTCGACGAGAAAAAACTGACCATGGACGAACTGATGAATGCCATCGATGCCAACTTCGAGGGTACCAGAGGAGAGGATATTAAACAGATGTGCCTGGCGGCACCCAAGTTCGGAAATGATATCGACGAAGCGGATTTGATGGTTGGTGAAGTGGGAAAGTTTTCCGGAAGCGTCATCATGTCATATAAAAACCCCTTCGACGTGCCCTGTAAAATTTCCCGTGAAGGACTGTCCTGGCATTATTTCGGGGGTCTCGGCGTGGGCGCCCTCCCCAACGGGCGTAAGTCGAAGGAACCCCTGAACGACGGCTCCATATCACCGATGCGGGGAATGGACAAGCTCGGTCCTACCGGCGTAATCAGGTCGGCGCTCAAGGCAGGCTTTACAGAGTCTTACGCCTCATGTTTGAACCAGAAGTTCTCCGGAACCGTCATGCAGAGCCCGGAGAGCCGGGAAAAACTTGGGACGCTTATCGACACGTTCTTCAGGAATGGAGGACAGCACATCCAGTTCAATATGGTTGATACCGAAGAGCTGCTCGACGCCAAAGTCCATCCCGAAGAACACCGCGACCTGGTGGTCAGAGTGGGCGGCTTCAGCGCTTACTTCGTCATGCTTTCTCCGGAAATACAGGATGATATTATCTATAGGAGTACGCAGGGTTGCTAGAAAATCTTGCAGAAGGTTACGTGGCTAAATACAGGCTAGAGCTCTTATAGGAGACTTATACATGACAAGAAAAAGGTGGTTAGTATTGACCGTCAGCGTCTATTTATCCCTTATTTTGGTCGCTCTGCTATTTTTAGGGGCTTGTGCTGAACGGGCAGGTCCACAGGATTCGCAGGAACCACCCGAACCAGCTCCAAGCCCATCGGAGCCGCAGGAACCACCCGAGCCAGCTCCAAGCCCACCGGAGCCGCAGGAAACACCCGAGCCACCCGCCCCGAGTTCAGAGGATATAATCGAGCTTACCTTTGAAAAGCCGGGTGTGAATATAACTTCTGCCACTATGATACCCGCCGCCGGTACCGTACCTGAACACCTTGATATCAGAGGGAAGATATTGCCT
Organism: Dehalococcoidales bacterium; assembly: GCA_034430375.1. GTDB lineage: Bacteria > Chloroflexota > Dehalococcoidia > Dehalococcoidales > RBG-16-60-22 > W425. The sequence continues at coordinate 1,710 of DAOUER010000127.1, read as the reverse complement.
GATATCGGTTTTGCGGTCGGACTGGAATGGCAGGTTCTACATGGTGGGAAACGGTGTTTTCGCGGGTAACATTGAACACGACTCCATGAAAATTGGCTTAAGCATGGGTTATGCGACGGCATCCACGGATACGGGTCATGATGCGAGTACTGATCCGCTGGGACCCCTGGGGGCTACCTTCGCCTATAATAACCCGGAAGGAGAAATCGACTACTGCTACCGCGCGGCTCATCTGACAGCGGTAACGGCCAAGGAAATCATAGAAGCATATTACGGCAATCCGCCGAGTTATTCCTACTTTGTCGGCTGCTCTACCGGCGGTCGGCAGGGTCTGATGGAAGCGCAACGATTCCCTCTGGATTTTAACGGAATCGTCGTGGGGGCTCCCGTGCTCGATTTCACAGGGACGATGATATGGGGTATCTGGAATGCGGAGGCATTATCGGGCGACGGTAGCATACCGCTTGATAAACTCAAATCACTGGCTGATGCAGTCTACGAAAAGTGCGACATTGTAGACGGACTCGAAGATGGTCTCATCAATGACCCCCGCAATTGCACCTTTGACCCCGCCACGGACCTTCCACCGGATAGTTTCACACCCGCCCAGGTGGAAGCTCTGGAAAAAATTTACAGCGGTGTGAAAAATTCTGAAGGTGAGTTAATCTATCCGGGGCCGCCTATCGGTGCCGAGGTCTTTGCAACCGGAATGAGCGGCTGGGCTATGTGGATGATCGGCATGTTCGGGCCCAGCCTCCAGCTCATGCTTAGTGAAAGCTTTATGAAGTATATGGCTTTCGATGTAGACCCCGGTTCTGGCTATGACTGGAAAATCTTTAATTTTGACACCGACCCGCCAAAGATGGCGTATATATCATCGATCATTGATGCAACCAACCCCGATTTATCGGAGTTTAAGGCTCATGGCGGCAAGATAATTCATTATCACGGCTGGGCCGATATGGCACTTAACCCCTTTATGTCAGAAAATTATTACGAGTCCGTCCTCGACTTCATGGGCATCGAAGAAACGATGGATTTTTACAGGCTATACATGGTTCCGGGTATGTTTCACTGTGCCGGCGGAGCCGGGTGTGACAACGTCGATTGGTTTACACCTCTTGTAAACTGGGTGGAAGATGGTATCGCCCCGGAAGGACTTATCGGCTCGCATATTGAAGTCGGTAAAGTTGTCAGGACCCGCCCACTTTATCCTTATCCCGGGGTAGCTGCATATACCGGTAATGGCAGTATAGACGATGCTGCTAACTTTACCTGCATCGGATGTGAGTAATTATCAGCAGCTGCAAAGCTTGTGCAGTCCTTTGTCTTGCTTCCGATGAGTCCAGGCTGGTCACGGGTGCGGAAATGGTAATCGACGGAGGCTGGACGGCGCGTTAAAATATTTTACGGAATTTACCCACGATGGTGGGCGGTACAGGACTTGAACCTGTGACCTCCTGCGTGTGAAGCAGGCGCTCTAACCACTGAGCTAACCGCCCGCGCGTGATTACACGTAAATTCTACGCCATAATTTCTGGAAAAACAAGCACCCCGCTTTTCCTCATGCATTCGATTACCCTGCCAAGGTTGACGATAGCGTCCCTGTAAAAGTATTATATGGCGTAGTTTACACGATATATCGTTTACTGTATGAATAAACCTCGGGTGTAAGTTACCAGACAAATCGTTAAACTACCCGTCTAAAAT
>DAOUER010000126.1:0-2019 GCA_034430375.1 Dehalococcoidales bacterium | reverse complement strand
CTGGCGCTGCTCGACGGCACGCTGATTCTCTGGGGACTGGAGGGCTACCCGGAGTTCGTTACCGATGTCCTCCTTAACGCCGGCCTGCTGAAATATTTCGACGCCATGAGGAAGCTCAACGCCGGCAGTAATATCGCCCTCGCCAGCTACATCAGCTTTCCCAGAAGCACGGACGTCGTCAATGTGCTGCGGGTGGCCGTCTGCCCCAATGATATTCCCGACTGTGACCGTGATTGTCCGCCGGGAAAGGAAAGAGAATGCGAGGCGGTGGCGGGCGTGCGCGACCGTGATATATTCATCAACCTGCTGGAAGACGGAGAACGTTCGGCGCTGTTTATCAGTCCGTCGAAGATAGTCAAAGAGCGGTACGGCGAACATCGCGTCTACTTTTTTTACGTGAGGGTCGGCGACGAGATAGCCAGAATCGAAATCCCGCAGTGGGTGGCGCAGAGCGAACCTTTACTTAATCTCACCCACGCCCTGCTGCTCGACCAGTGCCGGCGCGGGCACGGCTACCCGGTCGTCCTTTCCGAAGCCCACGAGCAGGCGGTGGTTACCGGGGCGGATAGAGAAAACTTCTGGGAACTGGTAGAATCGTCACTGATTGAAGAGCACATGCCGAGCTCCGGCTCCGCCAAGAGCCTGAGTAAAAGGACGCGGTGGGTATAGAAAGGAATATAATGACCATACCAACGAGCAATAAAGTCAAGGAATTGATGAAGGAATACGGCATGAGCCTGGTCGGCATAGCGTCCGTCGACCGCTTTGAGGGGGCGCCGCCGGGACACGGACCCCTCGACCTCGTGCCGCGGGCGAAATCGGTCGTCGTGGGCGGCGTCAGGATACCCGACCCGGTCGTCGATTACGACGAGTACCATATCAAGATGACCGAGATGTCGCCGGAGATGGGCATCCATGCCAACATGGAGAACTTCTACATGCTGATGGGGCACTACACGCTGGACATGATACTCAACGTGGCCGCTGTGAAGCTGGCCAACTACCTGGAAATCAACCACGGCATGCGCTCTCTGCCCACCCCCAATACCCAGCATACCGGACTGGGACACCCGGTCATGGAAGCGCCGCTGGGCTTTTTCTCGCAGCGCCACGCGGCGGTGCGCGCCGGACTCGGGGAGTTCGGGTTCAGCGGACTGGTCATTACGCCCCAGTACGGGCCACGCGTAAGGTACGTTTCCGTGATTACCGAGGCGGAGCTTGAACCCGACCCGCTATTAGCGGAGCCGGTGTGCATGCGGGGTAAATGCGGCGGGGACGCGGGTCCCATGTGCCAGCAGAAATGCTCCAAGAACGCCCTGAAGCTGCGCCCGGACGTCGACCTCGACTCGGTGTTTATCGATAGCCCGGTCACCTTTGAGCGGTTTAATTGTATAAATTTAAATACCACCCAGGGGCTGTTCGGTTGCACGTACGTCGGCACGTGCCTGCGGGCCTGCCCGGTGGGACAGCAGCTAACAAACAGGAGATAATAATACTCATATCGTCATTCCCGCGAAAGCGGGAATCCAGAGGTGGGGAAAAGGGGAGGATATAGTAATTGAGGGAGAGGTGGGTGTGACATGATTAATAACCTCAACACCCCTTAATATACATTAAGGAAAAGGAGGTTAATATGAAGAAGATAATGTTCATTCTTACTACCATTTTTATCCTAACAGCCAGTTGTATGTTACTAACCAGTTGTGAGAGTACTGAACCCAGGCCATTTCCGCCACCATCTTCTAAACAAACAGACCAAGAATCATCATTAAATGACGAAGTATCACCATCTAAACTATCACCAGTTAATATTAGTGTGTTTTCGTCTGCAGCCGAGGGTGAATGGAATAGGTTTTATTTTATGCTTGAAGATGAGAATGGTAGGAATATAACTTCATCGGGAAATGTAAAAATCGAAATTTTTGATGATGTAAGTGAATCTCTATATTTAAATGAGTTTAAGATAAATGAATCTGAGTTTGTAGACTATGAATTTAAGCTTACAGGGCAACACATGGG
>DAOUER010000125.1:0-36222 GCA_034430375.1 Dehalococcoidales bacterium | reverse complement strand
TTCAGACCCTCAGCGACGGAGTCCTGCCGGCGCTTGCCGCCGACACAGACATCGGTGACCTTGGACCATTTCCTGCCGGCTACCAGCCGTCGGCAATAGTTTTGTTTCTCACCGCTTACGACCACCACTATCTGGTCGATTAACTCGCATTCCTGGAACGGACGGGTAGCCCACATTAATATCGTTTCACCGTACAATGTAGTGAAGACCTTATCCAGGCCCCTCATCCTTTTCCCCTCCCCGGCCGCGACGATGATGGCTGCAGCTTTCTGCTTTTTAGTAGTCATAGATTAATCCTTTATTATCAAAATGAATATTTTGTGCTATGGAGAGTTTACCATAATAGACATGTTGAATTAAAAGTATTAAAATGCGTGTAAGTGAAAGGAGGTGATAATAGTTGAAAATATTCTTTGGGATTATTTTAATTATATGCCTGTTTTTATCATTTAGCTGCGAAGAAGCTCCATCAAATCTACCTCCGCCAACGGGCACAATGCAAAACACCCCGACAACACCTACTTTGCTATCAACTCCAGAGGAATTGGAAACGATTATTACTGATGGCATGACTCTTTTAAAAGTATATGCATCAATGACTGTTGAGCTTAAAAATTCTTCGATAATATATCCCGCTCAAGACATTCATCGTCAATCAGATGGGAAATGGTCGTTTACCGCTAAAGATGGCGGCTCTCCTGGTGACACAGATTCACCTTTTCAAGTTCTAATATTTATTCCTAAATCCTTAGTAGCGCCACATTATATAATACTCTTTGAAAACAAACGGGTTTTCCATGATGCTTGGTTTGAATATGATGCCGCTACAGGTATTCAAAAACTACTCTGGACCACAGAAACTACAGATTAGATAAAAGAAAGTTGCGAGGCTACCCGCTGGATTTGCTTGGTCTTATATACCTAAAATCTTAATCAGCCAGTCTTACAAATCAATCTTTTCCCAGCCCCGCCGCTACCGCTTCCCTCAGGCTCCCCACCGGGATTAATTCCAGGTCTTTGATGTTGTTTATCTTATCGCCGGCCTTGGGCACGATGCATTTATTAAAACCCAGCCGGGCGGCTTCGCCGAGTCGGCGTTCCAGTTGGGCTACCTTCCTGATTTCTCCGCTTAAGCCTATCTCCCCGACCGCGGCGGTCATCGGGGCTACCGCCACGTCGCGGCTGCTGGAGGCAATCGCCAGGGCCATTCCCAGGTCCGCCGCCGGTTCGCTTACCCGGAGTCCGCCGATGACGTTGACCATGATATCCTGGTTCCCCAGCCTGAGTCCCACCCGCTTGGTGAGTACCGCCGCCACTAAGAGCAATCGATTGAAGTCGACGCCGTTGGCGGTACGCCGCGGCTGCCCGAAGCTGGTGGTGGTCGTCAGCGCCTGGATTTCCACCAGCAGCGGCCGGCTGCCTTCGATGGTGGATACCACCGCCGAGCCGACGGCCCCTTCTCCCCGCTGAGATAGAAATGCCTGCGAGGGATTGGAAACCTCTATCATGCCCTTTTCCTTCATCTCGAAAACGCCGACCTCGTTGGTGGAGCCGAAGCGGTTTTTCACGCTGCGCAACAGCCGGTAGGCGCTGAAAGGCTCTCCTTCCAGGTAGAGGACGACATCGACGATATGTTCCAGCACGCGCGGTCCGGCGATAGCGCCTTCCTTGGTGACGTGCCCGGCGATGAACACCGCCACGCCGCTGGACTTGGCCCACTGCATCAGCCTTATCGTACACTCCCGCACCTGGCTGATACTGCCGGGGGAAGCTTCCATGTCCGGAGAAAAGACGGTCTGGATGGAATCGACGACCACCAGTACCGGCGAAAGCTGTTCCACCTGGCCCAGGACGGCCTCGAGGTCGGTATCGGCGATGATGAAAAGTCCGGCTCCGTCAAGACCCAGCCGTTCCGCCCGCAGTTTTATCTGGTAGACCGTTTCCTCGCCGGTGACATAGACCACCGGGCGGTCTTTCCGGGCAACAGCCGCCGATGCCTGTAATAAAAGGGTGGACTTGCCAATGCCGGGGTCGCCGCTGATGAGCACCATCGAGCCGGCCACCAGACCGCCGCCCAGTACGCGGTTGAACTCGGCTATGGGCAGGGGGGTGCGGTGGGTGGCCTCGATTTCCACGCCGGACAGTTCCTGCGGCGGGGTGAGAGGCCGGGCTATCCTTGATGACACCACTGTAGCCGATGCTTTCATCTCCACGAAGGTGTTCCACTGCTGGCAATCGGGGCAGCGCCCCAGCCACTTAAAGCTTTCCCGTCCGCATTCCTGGCAGACGAACATCATTTTAGCGGATGATTTATCCGTTTTGCTCACAAAATGACTTTACAGGATTTTGTATATTTAGGCAAGAGAGGCGTAGAATGTCTGGGCTATATCAATTTTGCGTGTATCTAATAAATCGGCAGCCATCTTGTTCATGGCGTAGCCCCAGCTTATCCTGGCATCGAGGTCTATCACTATCCCTGAACCGCCCCATCCCTGCCAAAAAAAGGTACGCGGATTAGGTCCTGCCGGCATTTCTTTAGTGTTAAGCCCGAATCCCAGCGCGTAACGGATGGGCATACCCATTACCAGGTCGGTATCGTAGATTTGCTCTTCCATCGCTTTTTCGATTGTCGGCAGACCCATCAGGCGTACGCCGTCCAGTTCGCCGCCGCAGGCCATGGCGGCACCCACCCGTGCTATCGACCGCGCGTTGCCGTGTCCGTTCGCTGCCGGAATCTCCGCGCCGCGCCAGCCGCGCTCCCGGGAACGCGTGGCTGTAGCCGCGTTAAGCGGCGGATTCATAGCCTTTTTAGCGGCTTCCGGCATCGTTTCCGGGTCAATGTACATGGGGTCTCCGGGCCTGGGGTCGGGCGCGGGTATCATATCGGCGACTCGTGAGTCGTGTTCCTCCGGCAGGCCGATGAAAAAATCGGCTCCAAGCGGAACGGCTACTTCCTCGCGGAAGAACGTGCCCAGGGTCTTGCCGGTAATACGCCGCAGCACTTCGCCCAGCAGGTAGCCGAAGGTTATGGCGTGATAGCCGCAGTGTTGGCCGGGTTCCCACAGGGGCTTCTGTTTTTCCAGCAGCCCGATCATGCGGTCCCAGTCGTAAAAAGCATCGACCGAAATCGGCTCGTCGACTCCCGACAGTCCGGACTGGTGACTCAACAGGTAGCGCACCGGTATTTTCTCTTTACCTGCCTGTGCGAACTCCGGCCAGTATTTGGCAACAGGCGCGTCAACGTCGAGTTGCCCCCGGTCGACGAGCATGTGCATGCAGATTGCCGTCATGACCTTAGTGGTAGAATATACATTAACAATGGTGTCTTTCTCCCACGGTCGCGTCATTTTCTCGTCGGCGTAACCGCCCCAGATATCCACCACGAACTTACCGTCAATCGTGGCCGCAAAAGATGCGCCTACCTCCAAATCGTCTTCGAAATTCTTCCGGAACGCTTCCTTTACTGCGGCGAACTTATCGTCGCAGTAACCCTGTATCTCTATATTCATAATCAACCCCCTACCCAAAATTATTTCTGATGGGAATAACTGTACAGGATTTGGAAAAATTAGGCAAGGGAGCCCGGTTATTGACAGCCTCGTCTCCGTCCCTATACTATGTTAATAACGCCGAAAACGTTAGAACTCCTCACCCCGCCGAGGACGGTCTCTTATGCCTAATAAAAACGGTATCCTAGTAATCTCGTGTATAGTATTGGTATTTATCGCCCTGATATTAATATTCAGCCCTATTCTCAAGAGTAAACCCATGCCAATCAAAGCCGGGTTAACATATCAGGACACTATCATGCCGGAGGACCCGCCTGATATCTCAGATAAAGACTATAGACGTCATACCTACAGTATCAATGTATTCTCTAATGAAAAGTACACCTTTAAAGTTAGTTCGCTGTCATATGATGTTATTTTATTATATGAATACCGCGATGATAAGAAAACTCAGCTGCTATATGTAGAAACCCTGGGAAGCGGTACGACGGAATATGAAGTCCATAGCGCCGGTCAGAAAACATTATTCGTGGAGGCACTCGCGGTAGAATGCCCGGCGGAGTACTCGTTGCGTGTTGAGAAAGTAAAATAGAGCTCATGGAGAGGAGAATCAATGAACAGTAAACAAATCGCCTCTTCCAACGACAGCAAAGGGCGATCAATCTGTCCGTGGCAAATCGCTCCATTTATAGACAATCTCCTGCGCCCGTTTGTCCATAATCCCCTCAAGCTCTTCAAACCGTACGTGAGGACTGGAATGACGGTGCTGGACGTAGGCTGCGGCGCTGGCTTCGCGTCCCTGGGGCTGGCCGACCTTGTCGGCGAATAAGGCCTGGTCATATCGGCGGACCTTCAGCCCAAGATGCTTGATATGGTTGGAAAGAGGGCTGTTAAGATGGGGCTCGACCGGCGTATTCGCCTGCATCGATGTGCGGCAAATTCCATCGGCTTCGATACACCGGTAGATTTTGCGCTGGCTTTCTGGATGCTTCACGAGGTCCCGGATGACCGCGCTTTCCTGCAAGAAGTATATACTCTGTTAAAGACCGGGGGTATGTTCTTCCTGGTCGAGCCGAAAGTCCATGTAGGCAAACGGAAATTCGAGCAAGCTATCCAAAAAGCGCAGTCGGTTGGCTTTACCGTGATAAAAAGACCATCCGTAAGACTCGGAAGGGCAGTATTGCTGGCAAAGAGTTAGATTGCCCCGCCCCCGGTTGAAATATCTATTCCCACCCGGCCGCCCTGTGGCATACGCTGCCGGGCCGGTAAATTGCCACACTCCTTATCCCCCCAAGGTTGATTTTCCCATCTTGTTGACAAGTATACATAAGTATATAATTGACTTAAGTGTATAGAGAGGGGAACAACATGCCAAAGAAAAAAGAGCCTGGATGGAAGAACACATGTGAACGCTTTGTAGCATTTTTAGATATTATGGGCTTCAAGGACATGGTATTAAGAAAACCACACTATGAAGTCAATAAATTATTAGAGTCACTACAGCCTGATATTCGCAATATTGAACATACAGCCATAATAGGAATGAAAATGAGAAAAGGGCAAAAGAGTATAGAGGAACAAGTTCAAACCCGCCGCGTAATAAGGCCTGTATCGTTTTCAGACTCAATTATCCTAATATCAGTAGATAACTCGTTCCTATCAGCAGTAAATATACTATTAAATACTGGATGGATATTTCAAGAAGCCATCACTAAAGGATTACCTATGAAAGGGGCAATTGCATATGGAGAAATGACAGTTGATATTGAAAATTCTTTATATTTTGGTAAGCCTTTGATAGACGCATATGAGTTACACAAGGAGTTCCAAATTTATGGTGTAGGTTTTCACCATACTGCTCAAGAACGTTTTGATCTGGAAAAAGAAGAACTATTATATGGTCTAGTGGCAGAAGATTATAGCGTTCCTATACAATCAAGAAAAACTACCCATCATCTACTTGATTGGACTATGTTTTGTGAAAATCCAGAAAATTCAGTAAAAAAATTATATAATAGTGTTTCAGGCTCCACAAGATTATACGTCGATAATACTCTGAAATTCGTTCGTGAAATTTCTCAAAAAAAAGCCGAGCTTGAGGCAAAGGAAAAACAGGCTAAAAAATAATCGTATATACCCTACCCACTTATGAACTTGAGTCCGCTGATGTAGATGCCGGTGATGATGGCGGTGGTAATTACGCCGGCTACGCAAGGCCCCATGGCGAAGGGCAGTATCATCGCTTTCCTGTTCACCTGCAGGGCACATTTCTGGGCAACTTTAGCAGTGGTCGGTATGCAGGAAACAGCCGCTATACCCAGCAGCGGGTTGAAAGGCTCCTTGGATATCCGGCGGAAGATCAGGCCCCCAGCAATGCCGCCCAGGCCGGAAAGCAGCAGGGCAATCACTCCCAGGACGAGTAATTTGAGGACGACGGGGTCGAGAATGATATCCACACCCATCAGAGCCCCCAGGGTGAAGCCCAGGAATAGTGTTGAACCGTACAGCAGCGGCCCGGAGAGAAATTCTACAAAGCGGGTAATTCCGGCTTCCTTGATGGCCAGCCCCAGGAAGAAAGAGGCGAACAGCGGTGCGGCCACCGGGAAGAGGAAAGCCAGCAGGGTAAACGTAGCGATGCAGAAAGCGAACTTGGCTCCAGACGAGACCTTGGGAATGGTGCGCCAGTCCATCTCCGTCTCCCGCATCCTCCGGGGTATTATCCTCACCAGGAAGGGATAGCCGGCATAACAGACCCCCAAATAGACATAGGCTACCACGGTTATCGGCACGAAAAGGTCTTTGGCCATCAGCAGCGAGCCGTAAAGCACCATGGGACCATCGGCACCGCCCACCAGCGCTATGGACGCCGCTTCGTTGGGCATCAGTCCCATCCCCATGGCTATCGGCAGGGTCAGTATCGTGCCGAGTTCGGCGAAGATGGCCAGGAACATGCTCATACCGGGCTTGGCCAGGAGAATATCGATATCGGTAATCGCCCCGATACCCATGAATACCAGGCAGGCGATAAGCCCGTTGCTGAACATGAAGGTGTATACCGGTTGGAGGAAATCTATCTGCAGGTAATATATCAGCTCTTCTACATTACCGGCCATGGGGTCGACGAACAGGTTGCCGATGTTTCCGGCTTCCATCATCATCAGGCCGCCGTTCACGGCAATCATCCCGATGCCCAACGGCAACATGATAAGGGGTTCCAGCACTTTCTTGTAAGAAAGGTAGATAATGAGGATACCCAAGGCTACCAGCAGCAGTCGGCCCAGGGCAATATCCGGCTCGGTTTCAAACAGCGTGTAAATACCCTGAAATAGTTCCAGGAAATTCATGAATCGCCACCGCCTTCACCCTCCGACTCTTTATCTCCGGCGGCGGCTTTACTTTTACGCTGCACTGTGGAAGAAATTATTTTTACGATAATAGCCACGAATACCGAGATGACGGCGGCTATCCCGTAGGCCAGTAAAACAAATACTAAAGGATGTAATTCCATCTTTTATTTAATTCCCGGTTAAAATAATAAAATGCAGCACCGTATATCCGGCGCTGCACCTATTGATTAATATTCGATAACGGCGATTACTTCTCCGGGTTTAACCACCTGGTCGGGCGCCACCCCGATTTCGACAACGCTGCCGTCAACCGGTGAAATGATGGGATTTTCCATCTTCATTGATTCCAGCACACAGATAGTATCGCCTTCTTTAACCGCATCACCGACTTTTACATTAACACTGATTACTTTGCCCGTAATAGGAACTTCTACTGATTCTCTCGCCACTGCTCAAGCTCCTTTCCAGTTTCTTACATAAAATAAATGGGCGGTATATCCTTTATGAGTTGCTACCGCCCATTATACATGACCCTGCGTGACAAGTCACGCTATTATTCTGTTAACCAGTAGCTGCTCCGACAGCCACGCTGGGGAGAGTGAAACTCCCTTTGGATTTTATTACAATCTCTTCGTTCTTAACGTCAACAACAACGTAAGAAATATAGGTGTGCTCCGTTATCTTGGGTTCCGTGAGTTCTTTGTCCCTGGTCTTACCCTCCGGTTCATCCTTGAGCAATTCGTTTACCTGGTCTTTAACTGCCTTTTCAATATCTAACTTTATGCTCTGGGAGGAATATACAGTGATAGAATCCTCCCCGCTTTCACTGCCGGTTACATCGGGTAACTCACTAATTGACTTCAAAACCGGCGGTATAAGTTCCGGTTTCTTCATGGCTACTGTCGTCTCGTAAACCCGGTTAAAGGTCTTGAACTCCTCACGGAGGACGGATTCCGACAGCTTGTCTTCGACCATGTCCTGAATTACCCGCCGCAGCGGACGGGCACCGAAGACCTCGTCGTAACCCTTCTCACCCAGGAAGTCCTTGGCATTTTCGGTGACTTCCAGTTTTATCTCTTTTTCCTGCAACTGCTGGCTGACCGAAGCCAGCATAAGATTGACGATAGAGCGTATCTGCTCTTTGCTCAACGAGTGGAATACCACCACGCTGTCGATACGATTTAAAAACTCGGGTCGGAAGGCCTTTTTCAGCTCCCCGAGCAGGTTTTCCTTCATTCTCTCGTAAGTTTGTTCCCGCGTTTTCGCTTCATCACTGCGGGAAGCGAAGCCAATTGTCGTGCCTTTCCGGATAAGCTCGGCGCCTATATTACTGGTCATGATGATGATGCTGTTGCGGAAATCGACCCGGCGTCCCTTGGCATCGGTCAGGTGACCGTCATCGAATATCTGCAGGAGCAGGTTAAACACATCCGGATGGGCTTTTTCAATTTCATCCAGGAGTATGCAGCTGTAAGATTTCCGCCGGACAGCTTCCGTCAATTGCCCGCCTTCGTCATAGCCGACGTATCCCGGCGGCGCCCCGACGAGTCGGGAAACGGCGAATTTCTCCATGAACTCGGACATATCTATCCTTATCAGCGAGTCCTCACCGCCGAACATGAAATCGGAGAGCGTCCTGGCCAGTTCCGTCTTACCGACACCGGTCGGCCCGAGGAAGATAAAGGTACCTATCGGGCGCCGCGGGTCCTTTAGTCCGGCCCGTGCCCTCCTGATAGCCTTGGCGATGGTAACGACGGCTTCGTCCTGCCCGGCAATACGCTCGTGTATTACCTCTTCCATGTTGAGCAGCCGGCTTGTCTCGTCGCCGGCCAGCTGTACCACCGGTACCCCGGTCCACATGCTGACGACCTCGGCGATGTCCTCGGCAACCACCACGGGTTTTTCCGTTTTCTGTTCACTCCGCCATTCATCTTCAAGTGACTTAATCTTGTCATCAATCTGCAGTTCACGCTCGCGTAGTTCGGCCGCGTAGTCGTACTGCTGGGTAGCCAGGGCGGCATCCTTGTCCTTGCGGATGCTGTCCCCCAGCTGCTTGGCCTCTTTCAGAGAAAGGGGCATGGTCCGGTTCTTTATCCGCACCCGTGATGCGGCTTCATCAATAAGGTCTATAGCCTTGTCCGGCAGAAAGCGGTCGGGGATATACCGTGAGGCGAACGTGGCGGCGGAATTAATTGCTTCTTCGCTGATGGTCAGGTTGTGGTGCTCTTCGTAGCGTTCTTTAATGCCGCGCAGTATTTCCAGCGTATCGTCTACCGAAGGCTCTTCAACGAGGACCGGCTGAAAACGCCTTTCCAGCGCCGAGTCCCTCTCGACATATTTACGGAAGTCATCCAGCGTGGTAGCGCCGATGCACTGCAACTCGCCGCGAGCCAGTGATGGTTTCAGGATATTGGCGGCGTCGACAGCGCCCTCGGCGGCGCCGGCGCCTACCATGGTATGAAATTCATCTATAAAAAGTACGCAGTTAGCGGCCGTCTTGATTTCCTCGATGATTTTCTTAAGTCGCTCTTCAAATTCGCCGCGGTATTTGGTACCGGCCACCAGCGAACCCATGTCCAAGGCCAGCAAACGCTTGCCCTCGAGGGTCTCGGGAACATCACCGTCAACGATGCGGTGCGCCAGTCCTTCGACAATGGCTGTCTTCCCCACGCCCGGCTCACCAATCAGGGCCGGATTATTCTTGGTGCGGCGACTGAGTATCTGGATGACGCGCTCTATCTCTTTATGCCGGCCGATAACCGGGTCCAGCTTGCCGGCACGGGCGGCGGCGGTAAGATCGATACCCAGCTGGTCTAGCGCGGGGGTGCGACTGGCGCTGCCGCGGGACATCTTGGCCTTGGGGACGCCCTGGGTGAGTATATGGGCGGCTTCGGCACGTGCCCTTTCCAGGGTGATGCCAAAGCTATCGAGGACATTGGAGGCCACTCCTTCACCTTCCCGCAACAGTCCCAGGAGTAAATGCTCCGTACCGATGTAATTATGACCGAGCTGACGGGCTTCATCAATTGCCAGCTCAATAACTTTCTTGGCCCGGGGAGTCAGTCCCGTCTCACCGGTCGTGGGTCTTTCACCACGTCCGATGATGAATTCCACCGCCGAACGCACTTTGCTCAAGCTGATTCCCAGGTTGATGAGAACTCTGGCGGCTACTCCCTCTTCTTCACGCACCAGACCCAGAAGAATATGTTCGGTACCTATATAACTGTGGTTCAGGTTCCGAGCCTCTTCCTGGGCTACGGTGAGAACGCGGCGGGCTCTTTCTGAGAATTTCTCAAATCTGCTGGCCATATTTCCTTCCCCAAGCAATCCTGCTTTAAGACGGGCTACCTATTTTTTATATTATAATAAAGCATATGGTAAAGCAAGCAAGGTTCGCGGATCAGGTTTGCGTGTAATTATTATCTGTCTCCAGAAAATAAAAGCCTCTTGGCAGTGGCATATTTTCCGCAAGGGGTCGCCCCCTCAGTATCGTCTGCGCTGGGGCATTTCACTTCCGTGTTCGGGATGGGAACGGGTGGTTCCACCCCGCTCTAACCACCAAGAGGCCTGATTATACCGGTTACCTCAATATTGTTAACGAGCGCTTGGATAATTCAGTTCTAAAGATATTCTAGCACAATATCCGGTATATGAAAAGAGGAAAACGGTTAAAAAACGGTAGGTAAAATGTAAAATTTTTATAACAAATTAAGCCAGCGCCAGTATAAACGAGTCTAAACCGCCCTTGACAAGCCTTAAAGACAAGTGATAGCTTATAGCAGGACTTTTCAAGCAGGATAGTAAATCCATATGCCAATCGTTACTTTTCCAGGGCATTTTTTAGTTTTATCACCCGGCGGAATTGAGTACAGGAGCGTTTTGTTGATAACCCGGTGCGCTGATATATACCTTAAGAACAGCTGCGAGGTGATTATATGGCCGTAGAATTGGTACACATTGGATTTAATAATATACTAGCGATGAGCCGTGTCATCGCTATTGCATCCCCGAATTCGGCCCCCACCAAGCGCACCATTCATGAAGGTAGAAACAACGGCAAGCTGGTAGATATGACCAGCGGTAGAAGAACCAAGGCGGTCATCTTCACGGATAGCGGGCATATCATCCTGGCAGCACTCTCTCCGGAAACTATTATGAGCCGGGCACAGACCAGCCGCGCCGTCGCTGCCGTAAAACCGGGGCAGAGCGACAGTGAAGATGAGTGATGAGGCTCAGATTCTTTCCAAATCATCGGAAAAGCCCCTTCTCCTGGTACTCTCCGGTCTTTCGGGGTCCGGCAAGGATACGATCTTAACCAGGCTTAAACAGTCAGGCTTTCCTCCATTGCATATCACCACCGTCACCACCCGGCCTATACGCGTAAATGAGATAGACGGAGAGCACTATCATTTTATCTCAGATCAACAATTCCAGAAAATGATTGCCGGTAATGATTTGCTGGAACACGCCGAAGTCTACGGCAACGGCTACGGCGTTCCGAAAGAGCCTGTTATGCAAGCCCTGGACAGCGGGCAGGACGTAATTATCAAGGTTGATGTACAGGGGGCGGTGACCATCAAGAAATTGATCCCCCAGGCTGTATTCATATTTCTAGCTCCGGCATCAGTGGAAGAACTTGTGAAAAGACTCCGCCGGCGCCACACGGAAACCGAGGAGGACCTGGAACTCCGGATCAAGACCGCTGAAGAAGAACTGGATAAATTAACGATTTTTGACTATATGGTACTAAACCGGCAGGGTGAAGTAAACCGGGCGGTATCCGATATCAAAGCTATCTACCGGGCTGAGAAATGCCGGGTGAAACCCCGTGAGATTTCGCTGTAGTCGCTAAATCATGTGCAGCAGCCATGAAAAGAAATATCCCAGTATGCCGCAGATAGGGAAGGTCAGTATCCAGGCGGCGACAATATTCCCCGCTATCCCCCAGCGTACTGCGGAAAACCGCGTGGTAGCCCCCACCCCCATGGTAGAAGCACTGATGAGGTGGGTGGTGCTTACCGGGATACCCAGGGATGAGGCAACTTCAATAACCGTACCGGCGGATGCCTGTGTAGCAAAACCTTGAACAGGCCTGAGAGTAGTTACTTTCATGCCCATTGTCTTAATAACCCGTCGACCTCCCATGGCAGTCCCGATGCTGATAGACAGGGCCGGGACAACAATTATCCACCAGGTTTCGGGAGATAGTATTGATAGTCTATCCCACAGGCTGACATCGCCATGAAAAATCACCAGAGCCATAGCGATAACACCTATGGGCATCTGACCATCATTTTTCCCGTGGCTATACGCCATGAACGCCGTGGTGAGGAACTGTCCATTGGAAAAAAGTACCCTCATCTTGTCCGGAGATGTCCTCCGGAATATCCAGAAAAAGCCTATCATGACCATAAAGCCACCGGCGAATCCGAGAAGAGGAGCGATAATGACCGCCGCCATAATTTGCGCCATGACACCCCACACAACCGCGTCTACACCCGAAAGAGCCATGCCGGCAGCAGCCAGCCCGGCAATGAACCCGTGATGTAGGCTTATCGGCATGCCCATATATGTCGCCAGTGTACCCCATATTATGATAGAAGCTAATGCGGCAATAACCGTCAAATATGTTATTGCCTCAGGAACCAGTATTCCCTTCCCAATAGTATGGGCGACCGCCGTACCGGTACAGGCACCGGCCATGTTAGCTACGGCGGCTATTATTATAGCGTTCCTCGGGGAGATAGAGCGAGCACCGATAGCCGGGGCGATGGCGTTGGCGGCATCGTTGAAGCCATTGACAATACCAAACCCTACGGCCAGAATGATAATAACTATTAACAGGGCAAAATTTGCATCAGGCATGCTTGAGGGCTACCCCTTCAAGGACGTCAGCCACATCCTCGCACCGGTCTGTAGCGCTTTCCATGTGCCCGTAAATTTCCCGCCATTTAATAATCAGGGTGATGTCTTCGGTATAATCAAAAAGCTCCGCCATACCGGCGCGGTAGATACGGTCGGCCATATTCTCAAGTCGGTTAATCTCTACGCACCGCTCCTGGACCATCTTCAACTGCGACCTTTTTTTAAGTCCGGCTACAGCTTTCTCCACTTCATCCGCTCCCTGGACAATGATTTCAGCCAGCTGCTTGGCTCTTTCGGTGGGCTCGGGTATCTTGTATATAAACATGGCATCAGCGGCAGCATGGACATTATCAATAATATCATCCATGGTATGAGCCAGTTGAGCAATATCCTCGCGGTCAAACGGGGTAACAAAGGTGCGGTGCAGTAAGGATATAATCTGGTGAGTTATGGTATCGCCACTATGCTCCATTTCGGTAATTTCCGCCGCCCGGCTATCGATAAACTGCCAGGATTCAATCATTTCTTTCAGGGCCTGAGATGCTTTGACGATATTTTGGGCGCTGGCTTCAAAGAGGTCGAAGAATTTCATTTCCTTGGGGATAAAAGGCAATCTAACCATGACGGTTCTCCTCTTCCGGCGAAAGATATACCGGGTCGGTCTGTATTTTCTTCATAAGATAGACCGTAAAAAGCAGCATCAGAACCTAAATAAGTTTAGTAAAAATTTAGATTTAGTGTCAAGGAAATTGCAGTCATGCGGGGAGAAAAATATTTAAGTATCTATATTATCAAAAGAATCGTCGGGTTTTCTTTTAACCGGTGGTTTTTCTGCCGTCTTCCACCAGTTCTTTAAACGTTCGTCTACCTGTTTTTCGTATCCCTGCTGGCCGGGGGTATAAAAGCGTTTTCCCTTTAAGGCTTCAGGTAGGTTTTGCTGCTCAACGAAATGCTCCGGATAGTCGTGAGCGTATTTGTAGTCTTCGCCATATCCCATTTCTTTCATCAGCGGTGTTACCGGATTACGCAGGTGCAGGGGAACCGATTCGCTGGTGCCTTTACGAATCTCATCCTGCACCTTGTTATAGGCCTCGTAGAGAGAATTACTCTTAGGGGCGGTGGCCAGATAGACTACAGCCTGGGTCAGGGCCAGGTTGCCTTCAGGCATACCGACGAAATGGACGGCTTGCTGAGCGGCCATGGCAATTACCAGCGCCTGAGGGTCGGCCATGCCGACATCTTCCGAGGCGAAACGAATCAGCCGCCGGGCGATATAAAGAGGGTCTTCACCCGCTTCCAGCATCTTGGCCAGCCAGTATATCGAGGCATCCGGGTCGGACCCGCGCATCGATTTATGCAGGGCCGAAATGTGGTCGTAGTGGGAATCTCCTTTCTGGTCATAAATCACGGCCCGTTGCTGAAAGACATCTTCAATTGTCGAGAGCGTTATCAGGCGCTTGCCTTCCGCGTCCGGCGGTGTACTCAGGGCGGCGGTCTCAACCGTGTTTAACGCCACCCGGGCATCGTGATTGGAGGCGGTGATAAGGTGGTTCAGCGCATCCGGCTCGAGGACGGCATTGAACTCACCGATGCCCTCGAATTTATCGCGGAGCGCCCGGAGGATTAGTATCTGTATCTCTTCCTCGGAGAGCGGTTTCAGCGGCAGTACGCGCGTGCGGGAGAGGAGCGGTGAGGTAACCTCGAAGGACGGGTTCTCCGTGGTGGCGCCGATGAGAATAACGGTACCGTCCTCGACGAAGGGCAGCACGGCATCCTGCTGGGTCTTGTTGAAGCGGTGGATTTCATCGATAAAGAGGATGGTCCGCCGCATCTGTACCTTACGCCTTTCCCGGGCCTGGACGATGATACGCCGCAGGTCGGCCACACTGGCGCTGACGGCGCTGACGGGGTCGAAGTGCGCCCCGGTGCTGTTGGCTATAATAAAAGCCAGCGTTGTCTTGCCGCATCCCGGGGGACCCCAGAATATCATGGAAGGTACGCGGTCGGATTCAATCAGCTTCCGGAGGACGCGACCCTTGCCCAGGATATGCTCCTGCCCGACGAAGCCGTTCATGCTGTTGGGACGCAGGCGGGTAGCCAGCGGCGCCTGCTGCAACTGCTGCGGGTCAGCTTGCTCTTCTTCCTGTTCTTCAAACATGTCCATGCTCATCGTAAGCCTCCCCGTCTATTCCCCGGCCCAGGCCGGCATCATCGCCATGTAGTCCCGGGCGGCGGGTTCGGCATCAGCTCTTGCCATATTGCGGGTTTTGATATACATGAAGACCAATCCTTCAAATATTTCATCATACGTCTTGAGGGTACCGTCCGGATGAGTGCAGTGGACGCAGTAGTTGTTTTCTTCGTTGCCGCCGCCGTAATCGGCGGGATTATTCATCGGCATGCCGCAGCTCTGGCAGCAGTTGGTAACCTGTACCTCGCAGTTTTCACATTCCTCATCACTTTTAATTAGTTCTTTAAAGCTGGGTTCCTGTCCGTTTTCATCCGCCATTTACTAATTCCTTTTTATCCAGAGTTACCGTGTTCTTAAGTTTACTACGAAATATCCACTAATACTAGATTACTTTATAGCTATTTTAGGGATGAGGATTTATTGATACCTCACCCCCTGTGTCCCGCTTTCCTGACAAGGCGTTCTGCAGGAGAGGGGGAAGTTAAGGAAGAGGGGCTTCGCCCCTCAAACTCCCCTTACTGGCGGTGAGTGTATAAATGTACATATCTCTTCACTTCCTCACTCTCCCTATTTATACCTCTTCACTTCAAATCTATATAGCTTGACCGGTTCGTGGGGGTCTATGCCGCCCTTCTGGCGGCAGATGTCTATCTGGTATTCGGCGCTGTCCACCCCTTCCAGGTCGGGCAATAAAAGACCCCGCCGCCAGCCCGCTTCCACGATAACGCCGTACTTCTTGGGGTCCAGCTGGCTGACATCATCCACCGGCTCGGGCGTTGTCAGCACGTCCACGCTGTAATCGAGGTCGTCCAGTTCGCTTTCCTTTATCGCGGGGAAACGGGGGTCGCGGGTGGAGGCGCTGACGGCGTTGGTGATGATTTCCTCGGCGATGTTCTTCTGCTGCGGCTCGAACGTGCCGATACAGCCGCGCAGGTCGCCGTGCTTATGAATAGAGACAAATACACCGGCCTGCTCCCGCATTTCCGGGGTTAAATATGCGGGGGGTGAAGGCTTTTTACCTTTCCGGGCGTACTTCTCCACGGTCTCTTTAGCCAAGGCTACCAGCGGGTGCATGGTTGCCTTAAAAATCACTCCGGCATAGCCAACCACCGCCGTGTAGTCGCCGGTAGTATCGCCGCTGGTCTCGTATTTCACCAGTTCCGCCCCGGTCACGCCGAGTTCTTTGGCCGCCGCCATCATACAGACCACCGGACCGTGGGCGCACATGGTGATATCGTATTTTTTATAGCGCTCGGTTAACTCGTCCTCGTCGAGCGCAAGCATGGCCTCTATCGCCAGGTTGTCCTTTTCTTTGGCGACATCCTGCGGCTCATAATGGGTCATGTCGCCGCTGGCGATAATTACCGCCTCACGTTTCATCTCCCTGATTGCCCTGGCGATGGATTTACCCACCTCTTTATAGTTTTCGGCCTTAGAGTACGCCAGAATGACGGGCACTATCTTGAAATCAGATTGAAAGTACTGGAGGAAAGGCAGCTGGACTTCCACGGCGTGTTCGCCCTGCTGGGCGTTGGCGTCCGACTCGGCGTATGCCGATATCTCAACGATTTTCTCCGCCAGTTCGGTATCTATTTCCACGTCACCCAACGGCGTCCGCCAGGTACCTTCGGTCATAACGCTGTAAGGCCGGCCCAGTCCGGTATGGCTGGGCCCGATGATGATAAAGGTATCCTTAAACCTGATGCGGGAGATGGTGGCGCCGACCACCCTCCCGGAATAGATATAACCCGCGTGGGGGACCAGCAGTCCCACTACGTCCTCTTTTTCCGCGTGCACATCCGTATACTCGGCAATCATTTCCCGCAGATGGTCCGCTCCACCCGGATAAAATTGCCCGGCAACCACCGGATTTCTAATCATCTTCCACCTCCTTCGAGCCAGATACTACAAAATTCAGCTCCGCCCGACAATACCGGCAACGGGAGCCGTCGAGTCCTAGAATGCGAGTCTGATACCCGTATCTTTCTATAATCGTTTTACCGCAGTTATAACATACGGTGGTCTCGCTGGAATGACCCGGAACATTGCCGGCATAGATAAACTTGAGTCCGGCATCTTTGCCTATCTGGCAGGCGCGCTCGATGGTTGCCAGCGGGGTGGGGGGTAAATGATTCATCCGGTACTGCGGGTGAAACCGGGTGACATGCCAGGGCGTTAGTTCACCTATTTCATTCTTTATCCAGTCGGCGATGCCCCTGAGCTGGGCATCGTCATCGTTCATCGTGGGGATAATATTGGTGACCACCTCAACATGCATATCCCACTTTTCCTGCGCCCGTTTTGTTACGTCGAGAATCTCCCGCCAGCGGGGCACGCCGGTCAGCGATTTATAGAATTCATCGGAAAATCCTTTTATGTCAACCCGCCAGGCATCGAGATAAGGCCCGATGGCATCCAGCGCCTCGGGGGTGGCGTAGCCGTTGGTCACGTAAACGGTGTACAATCCCCTTTCTTTGGCCAGCCGGGCCGAGTCTAGACTATGCTCCAGCCAGATTACCGGTTCGTTATAAGTCCAGGCTATCCCCCGGCAGCGGCTCTTTTCAGCCAGGTCGATAGAATCGCGGGGGGACAGTTCGCGGCAGCTGTCTACCAGCGCTTCGCTGTCGGCGGTGGATATCTGCCAGTTCTGGCAGTGACGACAGTGGAAATTACAGCCCAGCGTTCCCAGCGAGAAACAAAGCGTGCCGGGATGAAAATGAAAAAGGGGTTTCTTTTCAATCGGGTCGGCGGCCACGGACGATACCCGGCCGTAGTTCAGGTTGTACAGCGTTCCCTCTCGGTTCTGGTACATGCCGCAGACACCAAACTTGCCCGGATTAATCCGGCAGCGCCACTGGCAGGTATTGCACCTTACCCTTGAGTCCGGCAGCTTTTCATAGAGCACGGCTTCCTGCATGACCTGACTCCCCCCACCAGAATGCATTACTATACTATATAATTATAAATCGGGAAGAAAAATATATCTAGCGGGTGCGCTAACTTAATAAAATATACCCAGGTCTATGGGGAAAAGCGGCGACATGATGATAAATGATGCCGCATGTGCCATCAGGTATAGAATAACAATCACCAGCACCGTCCACTTGAGCTTGCCGGACGGCCGGCTCCGGAAAATACCGAGCAACCATGCCAGGAATATACCCAGTCCTATACAGAGAGAGCCGATGGTGGGATAGAAGTAGAACGGGTAGCTGACGCGGTCGGTGATAAAAGTAGCCGGTATCCAGAGCATAAAGGTCCCGAAAAACCAGGCCGACCCGAAAAGCGCCGCCTCGTTTCTTCTCACAGCCAGAATAACCATGTAAACGAAAGCGGGCATTATCAGCGCCCAGACAGAAGGGCTGATACCACCGATATAATTAGGTTTGAAGTGGAACGCCATGGGCTTATAGGTTAACAGCCATTCCCAGGGGCGGCTTGCGGAAGTATGTTCAACCGATTCGAAGGTCAGGCTGCCGGTGCGGTCCAGCATGTAGTCTATCCGGTAAGCTGGCCATTCTAAGTAAGGATTCAATCGATAGTTCGAGGCTTCTATTTTAGAAGTGTCCTGTACAATTGATAGGTCAAATGGAATCATCAGAAAATAAAAGGCCAGCACGGCTAACAGGGGGACGAGGATAACCCACCAGTAGCGTTTCTGCTTACTGAACAGCCAGTGTACCCCGATAACGGGCAAAGCCATGGCGCCATTCAGCTTGGCCAGGGCGCTCAGACCCACCGCTATCCCGGAGGTGACGTATCTCCGGTACATGTACAGTAAAAATGAAGCCATCATGAAGGTAAGGAAATAAACATCTATCATGGCGATGCTGGCATGAACAAACGTCATGTTTTCAAAAGCCAGCAGGGTGGTTGCCAGATTGGCGGCCAGCCAGGACATCTCCAGTCGGCGGCAGAGGAAATAAAACATGATAATGGTGGCCGTACCGAAGATAACCGAGAATATCCGCCATCCCCAGGGATTATCCCCGAATATATGTATCCCGGTGACGATAAAGAGCTTGGCCAAAGGAGGATGTTCCAGGCGTGCCGTCTCGTGTTCCTGGATAATCTTGTTGGCATCCGCAACATAGTGGGCTTCATCAAGGATATAATCGTGTGTACTGGCAATGATGCCGAAATGCATACCGAGCGTGACGATCACCAGCATAACCAGCCAGAAATGTTCCCGTTTGCATACCGATATAATCTTATCTTTCAACCAGGAATACCCCCGCACGTCTTGATACTGTAATCCACCACATTATACCCCTTTACGAATCTGCTTTAAAAGATTATAATGGATTGGTTATTCAGACGCAGAGAAATATAACCCGGGGGTGAAACTTGGGCGTAATCTATTTGGTCTCCGCAGAAGCAGCCGCAGGAAAAACCGCCATCTGTGCCGGCCTGGGTAAATACCTGTCGGGAGAGGGTAAGAAGGTAGGCTATCTCAAACCACTGACCTCGGGTGAGAACGATACCGATGTTGCCTTCATCAGGTCGGTACTGGGAATAGCCGACGTTGTCAACGCCCCGGATATCATACAGGGTAGAGATGTCGTCCTGGTAGAAGGGATGATCGGACCGAAGGCCGCGGACAGCTCCAGCCAGGCCGCTTACGGCGCCGTGAAAGAGATGAAGGCTAAAGTAATCGCCGTCGAGGCTTATACCGGCCAAGCATCCGGCTATATAGACGGCTACCTGGGATTCGGCGATAGTCTGGCGGGTGTAATCATTAATAAAATCCCGCCAAGCCAGCTGGAGAAAACCGCGGAAAAAACCAAAATCGAGTTTGAAGCGGCGGGGATAGCCGTCCTGGGTTTGATACCGGAAAACCGGAGCCTGCTGGCGATAACCGTGGGTGAACTGGCCGAAAGCATATGCGGAAAGATATTAAACAATACCGATAAATCAGACGAACTGGTGGAAAACTACATGCTGGGGGCCATGGTGGTAGATTCCGGCCTTGACTACTTCGGAAGAAAGACCAACAAGGCCGCCGTCATCCGCCAGGACCGGCCAGACATGCAGCTGGCCGCCCTGGAGACTTCCACCCGGTGTCTGGTTCTCAGCGGTAACGGCGCGGAGCCGGTGTATAATGTCCTGCAAAAAGCCGAGATTAACGGAATTCCGGTAATCACTACCGAATGCGCCACCGTCGACATTATCGATATCATCGAAGAAAGTCTGGCTAAAGCCAGGTTCCACCAGGAGAAGAAGCTCACCGTACTCGTGGAAATGATAAAGCAAAACGTCGACCTGAAAGTATTTGCCTGACATCAAAAAGAGCAAAGGTGTGAAATTAACAGTTTAAACCATACAATTTCCACGGTTTACTACATCCCCTGACAGCTAGGAAGCAAAAAACCAAAGGGGAGTCCTGGGGTGGTCATCTTGCTCTGGGATTTTTTCTTTTAACAGCCTGATTGATAAACTCAAAATTATTATAATAAAATGATATTTACTATCCCGGCGTATTCGGGTAGCAGGAATAGCCAAATCTAAACAAGGGGGGCAGGTGATTGAATGCATTAGGAAGACATTTACTGGTGGAACTCCAGGATTGCAACTGCGAAGCTCTGAACGACCTGGACTTCATCCGGGATGCCATGGTAACCGCGGCCGTAGACTGCGGCGCCGAGGTGCTCGGCGAATCGTTCCACCGCTTCAGTCCTCAGGGAGTGAGTGGGGTGGTTGTCATTGCCGAGTCGCATCTCTCCATACATACCTGGCCGGAATACGGGTATGCCGCCGTCGATATCTTTACCTGCGGCACCGATGTGCAGCCCGAGAAGGCCGCCGAGGTAATGGTTGAGAAGCTCGAATCTAAAAACCATTCTTTACAGGAAATCCAGAGGGGGATTTTAGTGGCCGCCTAGAACACGGCCGAATTATGGATATTGACCCTGATAATTGGCTCAAAGATAGTATAAACGAATATTTTGTACAGCTGCACCGACTGGAAGAGGTACTGTATGCCGGGCAGACTAAATACCAGTCCTTCCGGATAGTCCGAACCGGCGGTTTTGGCCTGTGCCTGGTTCTCGATGGGAAAATACAGTCCAGCGAGACGGACGAGTTTATCTATCACGAGGCGCTGGTACATCCAGCCATGATAACCCATCCCAATCCGGTTTCCGTATTCATCGCCGGTGGCGGCGAAGGCGCCACGCTCCGGGAAGTATTATCCCACAACACCGTAAAAAGAGCGGTGATGGTGGATATCGATGAAGAAGTTATCGCCCTGTGCCGGCAGTATTTACCCGGTTTTAGCGGCGGGGCTTTTGAAGACCCGCGAACCGAATTATATCACGTGGATGCCCGGGAGTACCTGGAAAAGACAGAAGACAGGTTCGATATTATCATTATTGACCTGCCGGATCCGATAGAAGAGGGTCCAGCTTACCGACTATATACCCGTGAATTTTATAAGATAGCGTATGACCGGCTGACCGATGACGGACTGATAGCCGTCCAGGCCGGTTCGGCATCTTTAAACGAATTACTAAATTTATCCGCTGTAAATAATACGCTTAACGGCGTTTTTCAAATAGTAACCGTAAATATTGTAGACATGCCGTGCTTCGGCGGACCCTGGGGTTTTTGTATAGCTTCCCGCCAATACGACCCCGGGAAGCTCAGCATTGAGGATATTGATAGCCGCATCACACAGCGCTCATTGCCGTCGCTGCGTTTTTACGACGGGCTAACTCACCATGGGATGTTTTCTCTGCCGCTCTATATCAGAAATGCCCTGGCCGCCCGGCAGAGAATAATCACAGATGACAATCCCCTGTATCTCTATACGGGTTAATGTAAGAACACCCCAATAAAAAGGCTAGAGAGAATCTTCTCGTTGTTAAACGGGATAATATCTCTCCAGCCAGTTTTTGTAACTATTAAGTCACTGGGAATTACCGGTTTGTTCTCATTTTTGAAAAGCAGTCGCTGCAATAAACCGGCCTGCCTTCGCGGGGTTCAAAGGGTACCTCGGTATCCTTGCCGCATTCGGCGCATACCGCAGGGAACATCTGACGGGGTCGGTAACCACCAGCGGAACCATACCGCTCGGCTTTACGGGACTGACGGCAAGCTAGACATCGCTTGGGTTCATTGGTATACCCCTTCGACTGAAAGAACTCCTGTTCCTCGGCGGTAAAGGTAAACTCACTCCCGCAATCGGCGCATGTGAGTGACTTGTCCTCGAAACTCAACGGATGACCTCCTTTCTAAATTAGTTGGTTAGAGCTAAGGTCATCCGTAATTGGGTCGGGATAAAGTAATTAAATTGTATATGATAACCTAGACTGACAACCACTGGGCGTATTATATACCGAAACTTCCTTATTTGCAATAGTACCTTTAGTAAATATTAGTAAACTATAAATATTCACTTGACGGAATGCAGATTTTCCTTTACACTATGGGACTGCCGCAATAATACATCGCGAGAGGGTATATATCCTGCTCAGCCTGATAGCTAAATCAGCCCTGGCCTGGCAGGTCTTTGCCGGTACGCTGCGCCCCGTATAACCTAGCCGATATTTGTTGAATGCATTGTATCTATTCTTTTCACATATTTCATCATGTTACGCCTGTAAGCGCTGTTTTGACTAAAATTCAAGCTGCGTCTATACTGGATAAGTAAGACTTTATCAATCAATACGCTTTTGAGGTAAATATCCGTGAGCAGTCCCGTTCTACTATCACCGGAAAACACCGTCCTGGTAGCTATCGACTTCCAGGAAAGGCTTTTTCCGGCGATGCATGACAAGGAGAAATTACTAAAGCAGGTGATTAAGCTGATTCAGGGTGCCATTGTCCTGGAAATCCCGGTAATCTTAACCGAGCAATATCCCCAAGGACTGGGTCCGACTCTGCCGGAAATAGCCGGGTTACTGCCCGGTATTACGCCGATAGAGAAGACCTGCTTCAACTGCTGTGACGCCCCGGCGTTCCGGGATTCGCTGGATGCGACCGGTCGGAAACAGGTATTGATTTGCGGTATCGAAGCCCACATCTGCGTCTATCAGACGACCGTTTCTTTATACCAGGCAGGCTATGAAGTACAGGTTGTGACCGACTGCGTTTCTTCCCGCGACCCGGAGAATAAAAAAGTATCGCTATATAAAATGGGTTACGCCGGAATCAGCCCTACCACCATGGAGACGGCTCTTTTCGAGCTGTTGAAAGAAGCCAGCGGTGACAAGTTCAAGCAAATCAGCAACGTCGTGAAATAAGCTTCTCGCCACAGATTACCCCAAAAGCCGGGGGATTTATATGGAATGTTTACGCTGCGGAAATTGCTGCACCCAGCATCCGGCCTTCGTTAGCCCCGCGGAAATACGCCGTATCACCTCTCACCTGGGGATAACACCCGATGACTGGGCCAGGTTATACGCTGGAGACGGGCCGGACTATCACGGATACTTTCCCGTACGGCAATCCGGCGGCGCCTGTGTCTTTCTCAGATATGACGGGAATATCGCGTCCTGTGAAATTCACCCGGTTAAACCCGACTGCTGCGCCAACTGGGTCCCCGGTCTGGATAAGAAAGAGTGCCGCCAGGGATTCGATAATCAATTGAGTGCGGAAGCCGGATAAATCACAGGGTTTCTCTCTCCAAACAACCGGTAAATTCTTATTGTTTTTCCATCACTCAGAGAACACCTTATCCACGTGGGAGTCCTCACCCATATTAAATCGGGGATACCTTTGATTTATTCCCGTATCAGCCTTGATATGATTAACCTGCCTGCGTAGCGGGATAACTACATTAATATTTAGAACCAGCCTCGAAAAATGGGGTGGCCCGGGCATTGTGGAAACAACTGTTGAAAAAACAGGGGGTTTACCTGTGCTTTTGATTTTGGGTGATGAGTAGAGTGTTCATAAATAACACTCATTATATAGCCAGGGTAAGGAAATGAAAAAAATCACCGGGATAACATTAGCTGCCCTGCTGATTATCGGGATAGTCGGGGGTGGTACGTGGGCTTTCTTCAACGACACGGAAACAAGCCAGAATAATACTATTACCGCCGGAACCCTGGACCTGAAGGTAGGGGCTGCCGACCCGTGCACAGAGTCCATAGATATCGGCACCCAGTTGCAGCCCGGTGATAGCGGTAACGCCGCCGACTGGACGGTCACGAACCTCGGCGGCATCAGCGGCACCCTTAAAGTAGAAATCGGGTCAATCACCAATTATGAAAATACCTGGTCTGAACCCGAGCAGGCCGCCGGTGATGCCACTTTCGGCGCTACCGAGGGTGAATTTGGAAACTGTATCAACGTGGCTTTCTGGTTGGATGCAAATCAGTCCGGCGGCTGGGATACCGGCGATATGTACCTGAGGTCAGACGGCATCGTGATAAACTGGCTGTCCGGCAGCTCGCTACCCGTTGGGGCTTATGACGATCTGAATAGTTATTCCGGAATCGACTGGGGATCGGCTGACGGCATGCCGACGATAGCAGGCTCCGGCGACCTCGATTTTATGGTCGAATATTCTTTCCCAAGCGGCGCCAACGATAACCGGGCCCAGAGTGATAGCAGCGTTTTTGATATTGTCTTTACCCTGGAACAGGTGTAAGAGATGTTTATGGTAGATAAAAAAATAATTAGACTCAAACGTAACGCCATTACATTCCTGGCGGTTATGGTGATAACGTGCCTTATTGCCAGCAATCATGTAGCGACCACCGCAGCGTACTTTAGTGATATTGAAACAACCTCGGCGAACAACTTTCAGGCCTGGAGAGCGAGTCTGTGGACACAGACATCTCAGGCGGACTTCGAAGCCGGTATCGGTAGCCAGGTAGACACATCTTCAAATCCCGGCGACGTAATACTTGCCGAAGAGACCTCTCAGGGTGTCGTCGCCTCCGATGATTTCGAAAGTGGCGACTGGTCCGGGGGCACCGGCTGGAATGAGGCCTGGTATACCGAAAACAGCCCGATAGTTAGCGCAAACGGGACGCCTCACGGCGGCAGTTATCACATAGAGATGGCATCCAACGGAAGCTACTACTACATCGCCAGGCAGACCAACATGACCGGAAAGACGGATGCGCATATACAATTTTGGGCTAAAGCCGATTCCTTCGGGGCTTCCGACTATGTAAATTGTACTATTTACGATGGCACCACCTGGAATCCAGTACAAACATGGGCGGACGGTGATGATGATAACACGTACTATTACTTCGACATCGACGTTTCCGGAATGGACATGTCCAATGCTTTTTACATAACCTTTTATGCCGAGTTGTCCGGAGCTGGTGCCTGCTTCTTCATTGATGACGTGCAATTTGTCGCTACCTGGATTCAGACCCAGATTGGATCTGATAATTTCGAAAGCGGCGGCTGGTCTGGAGGTACCGGCTGGCTCTGGCCCTGGTACGCTGACGGAGCTGCTATCATTACGACAAGCGGTGTACCACATGGCGGCAGCTATCATCTTAGATTAAGCCGTTCCACTGGCTATGTCGATCGCGCACTGGACCTGTCCGAGTATTCCAACGTCCATCTACAATTCTGGTCAAAGGTAGATTCATTCGAAGGGGGTGAGTACGCCATCTGTAATATATACGACGGAGTTGCCTGGTACACGGTGAAGACATGGACAGACGCGGATGACGATAATACATACCACTTTCATGACATTGACCTCTCCGGATATAACATGTACAGCCAGTTCTATATCGTCTTTGACGCACAAATGGGAACCGGGGACTACCTGTATATCGATGACCTGAAATTTAGAATACCAGGCGGTTACTACACCTCGGGAACCCTGGCCTCTCAGGTTCTGGATACCGGGGCGGCAGGTACAATCTGGAACATGCTGTTCTGGGATGAAACACTGATGAGCAACACGGATATCTCACTGGAGGTAAGAGCCAGCGACACCATATTCAGTACCGGCGATGCTTCGCCGTCCTGGACCGGTGTCGGCGGTACTTCACCGATAATTACCGGACTTCCTTCCGGGAGGTACAAGCAGTGGCGGGTGACGTTTACTACTTCAGATACGGCCAATACGCCTACCCTGCACGAGGTAAGGGCGTATTACTATTAGGGAAACAGCTGGGAATAACTGAATTATTGATAAGTATCCTCAAGATATATAAGGCAGGATTTTACACGCCCAGTTTTTTCAGTCTATAGCGTCGTATTCTCTCGATAATAGCCATCGTCGTCATGGCAACGGTTCCGGTAATGGCTACTCCAAGGCTTGCCTGCTCCAGGATCGCTTTTATATCGGTAGTTTCCCGGGTATCGGGTAAAGCCGGAACGATTGTTTCAGGCGCTATCAATTCAACATATCTCACGTCAGTTTCATAGATAACGGCTACCCAGCCGAGGTAATTTACCTCGGCGGTAAACTGCCCCTCGGCAAGTCCTCCGGTAGCGTCCAGTCTTACCCAACCGTTTACCGGATGATAGCTGGCTAGGTATGGCAGAGAGCCTTCTGGTATCCCGGTCGGGTCAAAGTAAACGGTCAGTTGTACTTCCTGTTGCAGCTGGGTGCTTTCTTCCCAGCCATCTTCAGCAAAGTTCAATACCCGGTATGTCTTACCGGCGAACTCATGTAGTTCCGGTGCCGGAGGAAAATCGGCCGGCGTATCAATTACAATATTGGTCAACTCACTGCCGGAATCATCATAAACATGCAGCCCCTCGGGTATATAGATTACACACATACCATCCTCGGATACATATGTCCTGTCCGGAATGGTTGGTTCCGGCGTCGGCGTGGTAGTGACCAGCGTTGTCGGTGGTACTACGGGGGCTGGGGGTGGTTCGGTGGGGAAAAATACCGGCATAGGTTCAAGTGAAGAAAGCATATAATTAACAGTGAAAGATACGGCATCACCCTGTACTTCATTAGCAACAGGTGATGGCAGCTGCCACTGCCACTGTAATTCCAGTGTTTCACCGGGATTTATCAACGTATCAATAATAAAAAGCGCCTGATTACTGCTTCCGGGAAAAGACGCCATATTAACGGGTAGATCGAAGTATTGCATATATCCGGTGCCGGTTAGTTTCCCAAAGGTCATACCGGGGTTAATAATATCCAGCATTAATTGCGAACTCAGTTCTCCGGGTTCAGCAATATCCCCGGTCTCGGATTCCGGATTCAAACCCTCACCATCAACGATATCACTAATCCAGATATAGAGATAGCCGGGAATATCGCCGTTATTATAGAGGTTGATGGGTTCAATCCCCGAATCTTCAGGGACTATATCGGTAATGTCCCAGCGGATAACCGCCGGATCATCAAGCTGCAGGTCCAGGGTATCCGGGGCAGCGTATACCGGTCCGCTGTACCAGTAAAAAAGAAACGGACAGAGCATTACCTGCAGTAAGATAAATATTACCATGAACCGTAAAGTGTTTACTGGTATCGCAGTATAAAGTCTCTGCCCGTATGATATTATGGGCGACATCATATACTACCATCCGTTTATCCGGCATTACCTGAGCCCGCTTTTTTTATTAATCCATACGACTCCGGTAATAACGTGGTTTTTATTGTGATAGGAACCCGGAAACCCGGCAGGATATCTCATCGATACCTGCCGGGCGGGTTATAATATTCCATCATATAGCTACGGAATCTGTTCCAGCACAAAAGTGACGTCGAACACACTGCTATCGCTTTGAGCCCAGTCATCGTTAGGATCGCTTGGAAAATCATATTCAACCATAAAGTCAAGGTTGTCCGAGCTTACCATTGTGGGCATACCGTCACCGTCAGTATAATCCCAATCCAGGGCAGAGTAGTTGTTGATAGCATCATATGCTGCCGATGGCAAAGGCCCGGCGCCTACCCAGTCAACCACAGTGCCGTCCGACTGTAGATACTTATCACCGCTATCCCAGCTGCCAGACTCGTTTATATCCAGCCAGATAGCGATATCCACGAAATCACCGAGTTCACCCTCGTCGGCCCCGCTGGTAGCATCGGGAGGAACGGCATTTTCCTCGGGCTCAGTCCAGGTATTCTCGTTATTAGTAATCGTCGAATCAAAGGTGACTCTGAGCCTGCCGCTCATGCTGCCCTGGTTGACTACAGTCCAGTCGGCCGCGGTACCGCTGTCGCCAGGATCTATCTGGGTGCCGAGGTTTATTGACTCCGTGCACGGGTCGGCAGCACCAACCTGTAGGTTCAACGTCCCGGCCGTTAGTGTATTGTCCACCGCGATTTCTGTGTCACTAAAATAGGCAAAGGTTGCTCCACCGATAATACCTATAATTAGCAACGCTGCAACTGATAATCCTACTATTTTCTTCATCCCATTGTCCTCCTTTGTATCTGGATTTGAAGTATTTTCTCTTTGGTTTCCGGTTTTCAAGTATATATAAAGCGCTGCCTGACCTCTTTGACTATATCTTTAATGATAAAGGCCAATAAGCACACGGCAGGCAGTATCACACATATAAACCATCCCAGTTTGGTCTTGATAAAAGTAGATACCAGACCGACATACGGGACATGAAATATATAGCTACCCTTCACATCAAAGAAGCGGGATACCGTCCAGGGGTCGATTTCTTCTTGCCCATCTCCTTTAGTGTATATTTTGTCTCCCTCTATAGACGCGACCCGATGTGTTACAAGATTGTTATTATACTCAAATGAAATTACCTCTCCCGGCGCGATATCCGCCGATAACCAACTGTCGGGACTGCCGACAACCACCATATCGCCACTGGAAAAGGTCGGCTGCATGCTGTCGCTCTTGACGGTATAGGCACTATAATCATCCAGCAGGAAAATACTTAGCAACAGTCCTACAATGGCAATCATGATGATTACCGCCATAGTCTTGATGATGCGGTATATGTTTCTCAAATTTTCCCCCACCAGTACTAAATAACCAATACTTAATACATATAAATACTATAGCGAGAGAAAACATTAATAATCAGTGATACCCCTCATTTTCTATAGTGGATTTCACCGATTTAGCCAACTGGCAAAGATGTGCGCACCTTTGTTTTTTCCTGGAAAGAAAAGGGGCCGGGTGTCGATTTTTGTAAGCTATTTTGCCTTGTGTTATACTCGAATTAGAGATATATTGAACTCAAAATCCCGCGAATTATTGTCTCATGGGGTTGAAATTGGATAGTAATATAACCAAGGCTCAGCAATTAGCTGACAAAATTGTTGAAAATATAGAAAAGGTCATGGTGGGCAAGTCCGAAGCCGTACAAATGGCGGTGATCGGATTGAGCAGTCAGGGGCATATCCTCATCGAGGATACGCCGGGTGTGGGTAAGACCATGCTGGCCCGGAGCTTGGCTAAATCTATAAACTGCAGCTTCAAGAGAATTCAATTCACACCCGATATGCTTCCCGGCGACATCACCGGCGTTATGGTCTTTAACCAGAAAACCAGTGATTTCGAGTTCCGTACCGGCCCGATAATGACCCAGGTGCTGCTGGCCGATGAAATAAACCGCGCAACCCCTAAAGTGCAGTCGGCGCTGCTCGAAGCAATGGGCGAAAGGCAGATTACCGTAGACGGCGTTACCCGTCAGATGCTTTCTCCTTTTCACGTCCTAGCCACCCAGAATCCCATCGAATTCGAAGGTACTTTCCCGCTTCCGGAAGCCCAGCTGGACAGGTTTATCCTGCGTATCAATATCGGTTACCCGTCTCCATCCGATGAAATAGCCATAGTTGAAAACCAGCAGTACATCCACCCCATCGAGCAAATCAACCACGTGGTAGATGCCGCCGATATCTTGTTCATTCAGGAAACGGTCAAAACAATATACGTAGATAACCTGGTGAAGCAATACATCGTAGCCTTGGTAGACGCAACCCGCCAGCATCCTTCAATATTTCTCGGGTCATCTCCCCGGGGTTCGCTGGCGCTTTTCCGTACCGCCCAGGCCCGGGCCCTTCTGCAAGGACGCGACTACGTACTGCCCGATGATGTTAAAGCCCTGGCCGAGTCCGCCCTGGCTCATCGCTCTCTATTGTCTTCCATAGGCCAAACCCCGGGTAAAGACAGCCAGGCCATTATTGCCGAGATACTGGAAACGGTCGAGGTCCCGGGCGCCATCCCCGACCATAAAGTCGGTTGATGGGCTGAGGTAACATGAAAAAGCGTCGGGTTCTTACCCTTATCACCATTCTTATTCTCGCTGTCACTCTGGTGGGAGGGTTTACTCTCCTCTGGAGGTTCCTGATATTTGTAGGGGTAGCGCTGTTATTATACTACCAATGGTCACGCTTGAGTATCCGCAACCTGGATAGCCATATCACCGAGATACCCCACCTATGCAAGGTAGGTGACCATTTTATCGAAAAAGCTACGTTAACCAACAGTAGCAAGATGCCCACACCGTTAATTGAAATCAGTGAAGATACTTTTTTACCGGGATACCGTAATAAACTCAGTATTTGCCTGCCTTCAGATGGCTCCTACAGCTGGCAAACCGAAGTCAGTTGCCGGCGGCGCGGACGGTACGACCTGGGCATGTTTACAGTACGGACAACCGACCCCTTAGGTATTTTCTCACTCGAGAGACGTATCGGAAATCGTGAGGAATTTCTCGTTTACCCCGCGACTCATGACCTGCCCTTCTTCGAGTTATCTCCGCAACAGGAGTTCGGGACCGGTTCACGCCGATGGCTGGCCCGGGAGTCCAGCCCCAATGCTTCCCGCGTGCGGGAATATATCAGCGGGGATAACCTCCGTCATATTCACTGGCTTTCCACCGCCCATACCGGGAGCCTGATGGTCAAGGAGTTCGACCCCGACCGGTCGAAAACCGGTGTAAATAACATCTGGCTGGTCCTGGATATGCACCAAGGGTCGCAACTGGGGGAGGAGGAGGAAACCACCGAAGAATACTCCATTTCCATAGCCGCCTCTCTGGCTAAAAAATATATAAATTCCGGGAAACGGGTGGGGATGATAGCTGCGGGTGATAAATTATATCTATTGGATCCCGAACCCGGTGAAGTACAGCTGCAATATCTGCTGCAGTCTCTGACCCTGCTACGGGCTACGGGCGAAGTTACCATAGATAATCTGCTTTCCTCAAGGGGAGAACGTTTAAAAGACGATGCCATGGCAATTATTATCATGTCTTCCTTGAATCCGAGTATCGCCGCGACGGTGCGAAATCTCAGGGAACGCCGCGTTCAGGTAATAACCATATTACTGGATTCCTTCAGCTTCGGCGGTGCGGCCGACTCATCCAACAGCCCCCGCAGCCTGAGCTCCGGTGGCTCCAGCGTATACACCATCCGGCAGGGAATGGACATAGCACGAGCCCTGGACAGTCGGTCGGCGACGGCGCTAATTCAATAAATACAGGGGAAAACAGCCTTGGTTGATAGAGAAAGCAAACATATCGAACGACTGGAAACCCTGCGGGTAGATATTATCTCCTGGCTGCGTAACTGGCGGGGGTGGGTAAGCATCATCCTGCTGTTCCTGGTCCTGGAGATTGCGGTACTCTCGCTGGAGCGCGCGCGCTGGATTAACCCCCAGCCCTCGCTGACATTGATTCTCATTTTGTCGCTCCTGACGGCCGGACTGTTAATCAGGAGCAAACTACCCGGTATCCTGGCCCACGTCATAGCCCTGGGGATAGGTGGCGGGATTACCGCCTGGCAGACCTATACGCTCCCCGCATCCGCTACCACGGGCTTTGCCGCTTTTCTCGCCTTTTTAACCTGGATAATGGGGTATTTCGCGACGTGGTACATGATACGCCGGCAGAACCCCTGGATAGCCGTACTTCTGGGTACGATAGTTGTCCTGGTGAATCTAAGCAATCTCCCGGACAGCTATTACTATTTCTTCGGTCTTTACTTTATAGCGGTTATATTTTTAATAACCTGGGTACGTATGCTGAAACAGCATTACGCCATGGGCCGCCCACGCGGTTCTCTCTCCCGGGGCCTGTTCTCCCTGGCAGCTTCGCTGATGTGTATCGTCATCGTGGCGGTCTTTACCGCGTGGATAATACCGGAAGCGAAAATCCCCCCGCTTCAGACGCTCATTGCGAAAAACACTTTGTGGACGCAGGACTGGAAAGACTCTGTGTTCAATTTATTCGCTAAAGTCCCGTCCAAGCAGCCCTTGAATACCAGCAATACCCGCCAGGCTCTGGTTTTCGGCACGGCCTGGAAGCAGAAAGAGCAAATTGATTTTATCGTCAGTTCTCCCCAACCTTCTTACTGGCGGGTCAAGCTCTATGATACCTACACCAGCCAGGGATGGGAGAACCGCCCGGTTAACGATTACCTGCTGGAGGATAAAGAGCCCTGGAACGATGCTGGATTTACCGCAGATGAAGAACCGATTACTTATACGATAACCACCAATATCAAGACCGATGTCATGCTGACCGCCGGCAGCTTCGTATCCTCGGATACAGCCACCCTGGTGAGCGTCAGCGAAGGTGATGTTATCACCGTAAAGATGCCCCGGATTCTCAGTCCCGGAGAGCGTTACACCGTTACCTCTACCATCTCGTCACCTTCGCGCGAGTCTTTAGCTTCCGTACCAGCCGGTTATCCGTCGACGCTTTCCTACCAGTACCTGCGACTGCCGGCCGATTTCCCGGATAATATCAGGGAATTAAGCGCTAATATAACCAGCAGGGCGATAACCCCCTATGAAAAGGTAGTGGCCATCGACGCCTACCTTTCCCGGTTTCCCTATGAAAAAGAAATCGAGCCCCCTCCCGAAGGCGTCGACGGCGTAGAGCATTTTCTCTTTACCCAAAAGTCGGGCTTCTGCCTTTATTTTGCCTCGGCGATGGTAGTCATGCTGCGTTCAGCGGATGTGCCGGCCCGACTGGCCGTGGGATATTTACCCGGCGAACCCGGCGATAACGAGGGAGAGTATATCCTGCGTAATAAGCACTACCATGCCTGGCCGCAGGTCTATTTTGCAGATTACGGCTGGGTAGACCTGGAAGCGACCCCCGGCCGGGGAGGCAGCCAGGTAGCCATCGAGGAACCCTGGGTAGCGGACAGCACTCCGGTAGCATATCCCAATCTGTATATCGGCCAGCCCTGGGGACCAACACCGGCACAACTCGCTCTTTACGGGATTCTCCCGGAGGAACCGGAACCGGCCAGGCGTACCCCGGGAGGACCATTATCTTTCGCCGATGAGCTGGGCCAGGCCTTTTATGTTCTGGCTATCATCGCCGCGATTCTGCTGCTCCTGGCCATTCCTTTCTCCATAGCGCGCTCGGCGATACGCCGCTGGGTCTGGCGCGTTGACCGGGCAGACCTGGCGTCAAGCGTATACGCCCGGACCTGCCGGCTGGCCGCGATGGCCGGAATACCTCCGGCACCGCAACAGACACCGCAGGAATTCACCGCGGTCCTGGCCGCCCAATACCCCGAACAGGCCACCGCTTTAAACGATATTGCCCGGACTTATGCCGAGAACCGGTTCGGGCGTAAAGAAGGGAAGCTGGGACTCTACGAGGAAGCCCTGGTACTCAAAGCCCGGCGGAATGTGTATAACCTTCTCCTGAAACGACTGGGATGGGCCCGGAAGCTGCTGGGGAAGGGCTAGGGTTTACGGTATATAAATAACCCTAGATACCTATAGAAAAATCCCCCGAAATATTCTCGGGGGATGATACCTGAATTGTTACGTTTCTTTAGTAATATTTTTCAGGTATGAGACTTCTGTTTCAGGTTATTCCTCGACTTTTTTGTTTTCTATGTTCATCAGGTCACGGGAAAAGAACGCGAGCCCGGCTATAGTAAATATTACCGCTGCGGAAATGTACCATATTGCCCGTAAACCGATGGCATCTCTCCACCGCCCATCGTCCTCCGACGGCCAATGACAGGAACTCGCAGGCTAGTTCAACGCAACGGCTCTCTTGCTCTGACAGCGACATTTGCTCGGATTATAGCACTGGTCGCCTGATTGGACAATGAGTACATCTTACCCGTCTTCAGCCCGCTAGCAGTCAGCTGACCTCTTGCTGACATCAACTTATAGGTGTATAATAATCGCACCAATGACTTATCAGGCGGTACGATTGTAGAAGTGAGCAAAATGGATTGGAGAAAAAAGGCCTTTTTAGCTAAGTTCCAAGCAGCCACATTAGAACTTGGTGCCAGTTCCCATCACGATATTGAGTCACTGAAATTTCGGGACTCGACTAGCTACCAAGACTACAGGGACTTGATAAGAGAACTTGCTCCACTAAAGGTCGTGGAAGTCCAAGGCGAGTATCAGGGTAAAGCGTGGAAGCTTACTGATACCGATGGCAATTCAATCATTATCGTAGAGCATGAAACTGGGCTCGAAATTCTCTATATAGTTGGTTCTGTAGCGTCCATCCTTGGCTTAGTCCCCAAAGTCATCAACAGTTGGAAAATGATGCGAAATCATTGGTTGCCACACAGGGGGCGCTTTGGCATAGATGAAATGGAGAGAAGACGCTTCGGGAAAAACAACAAGTTAATAGAGGAGCCGGCTCCTCCATTGGAGGCGATAATGCTTCAGCACTTGCTGAATCAACATGATAACTTGAGCAAGCGCATCTCTTCTCTGGAAGATGAAGTATCGGGACTGAAGAACCGCATAGACGCCCCATCTAAGGGCGCCCTTAAGAAGAAAAGGACGAGGGCTCCAAAGGTAGATTAGTCCCAGACTGTGCTGCACTATCCGTAGGTTATCATCTTCTCCAAATCTGTTCAGGGCGCCATTGTTTTTATTATTGACCGCAATACCATAGCGCCTATGCCCTCTATCGTTACAATACCGTATTCAGCCGACAACTATTTTTCAGTACAAGGGCCAAAGATTTGCGAAAAATTTGCGAAAAGGGGGCTCACGACTGACCAGAAACGCGCCATTATTAACGATGAATTCCAGAACAAGGAGATAAAGGAAATGGCGAAAGAGAAACAGCACGTCTTCTCAGCACGCACGACAGAAGAGGGACTGAAAGCGCTGAACGCCATCAGGGAAGAAAAGAAAATCGGCTGGGACGACCTGGTGCTGGACGCCATCTGTGCCCACTACGGGGTGGACACGCTAGCCATGTTTCCCCCCAAGGCCTACAGGCCGGAGAAATTGCAGAAAGAAAAGACGACCACAGGCAAATGAAAATGAATGCAAGTCGAAGGGAGCAAGGCGGTCAACTGCGGCAGGGGATACCAAAAAGCCCGTCATTATGACAGGCCAATGTATTTAAGTGGAGCAAGTTGTAAATAGACAGAAATTTTTGCCTAGTATTTAGTCTGCAAGTATAATAGCGATGAGGCACCGGGATTCCCAGAGGCGTTTTGTAAATCATCTTTCAGCCCCTTGAGTGAGGTAAAAAGGCAGGTGGCGAAATGAAAAAAATATATCAGAAAGTTGCTAG
This sequence comes from Dehalococcoidales bacterium, assembly GCA_034430375.1. Taxonomy (GTDB): domain Bacteria; phylum Chloroflexota; class Dehalococcoidia; order Dehalococcoidales; family RBG-16-60-22; genus W425. The sequence goes on along the minus strand of DAOUER010000125.1, from coordinate 916 downwards.
TATCTTGAATATCCATGTTCGCAGGCGCTCTTGTTTTGGGTGTGGCTTCTTGGCTCTCGGAAGTGACGATAATGAATTGGACACGCCAAGCAGGGTGCTTTTGGAAACTCACATTAGCGGTACAAGCATGGGGCTACCTGCTTGGGAAAAGATATACTGTTCAAAACATCTATGGATTGGCTACGAAATCGGTTATGCTGGGCCAGCCTTTGAGGGTTTGGAAACAGAGTTATCTGCATTACGTAACCGTTGCCCTGGATGGTACAGTTATAGACCTGGGTACTCCCCTCAAAAGCATTTTACTTTTCAAGAGCAAGTATGGTCAATAAAAGCAAACCGAATGACTATTGCCATTGGTGCTGCCACAGGCGGTATTGTGGGTGGACTTGTATCATGGTTGTTAAATTTTTTAAAATAAGCAAAAAGCCCGCCATCTCTGACGGGCCTAGTCGAATCGATTGGTAGCGGGGGTTGGATTTGAACCAACGACCTCCGGGTTATGAGCCCGACGAGCTACCACTGCTCTACCCCGCGACGTGCAATTTTAAGTATAGACCCTGAACGTGCGGGTGTCAAGCTTTAGACTGCTGCTGCCTCTTCCGGTGGTTTTCAATATAACGCCTGGCGAACCTGTCACGCCCCAGGACGAGGTCGGTGGCCAGCACGGACGCCCGTACCTGGGCGGCATTGGCGATGAGGGCGGTGCCGCCAGCTTCGATGGACATCGCTATCCAGGTGGCGTTGAGCAGGGCGCGGTCGGGCATGCCGAAGGAAATATTGCTGGTGCCCATGGTCATGTTCATGCCCAGCTCTTGCCGTATCCGGTGCATGGCATCGAGCACGTTACGACCGGAACTGGCTTCGGCACCGATGGCATACGCCATGACATCGATAATGACGTCTTCCCTGGGAATGC
>DAOUER010000124.1:0-12198 GCA_034430375.1 Dehalococcoidales bacterium | reverse complement strand
GAACGGTACCAGCAGACTGGCGATAACAACGAATCGGTTTCCTTCGGACTGCGTTCCACCGGCAGGTTGATAACCGGGGCAGCCCTGATAATGGTGGCCGTCTTCGGCGGCTTTGCTCTGGGCGACCTGGTAATGATGCAGCAGATGGGATTCGGGCTGGCGGTGGCCATTTTCCTGGATGCTACCCTGGTGCGCTGTGTGCTGGTCCCGGCGACGATGAAGCTGTTGGGACGACGCAACTGGTACCTGCCCGGCTGGCTGAAATGGATTCCTAATGTCAGCCTGGGAGAGCAGCCCGCTGCGAAAAAATAGAAAGACTTCGGATACTTGAGCAGTAGGAAATGACTTTTTAATAAGAGAAGGGGGCCGACAGGCCCCCTTCTTATTTTCTCTATTTTCGAGGTGAATTATTACAATATCACGACGGGTTAATCAAATCCCGGGACTAAATCCTAGGCCGCCAGTGCTTCTCCGATGGCCGGTTTGGATGTTTCTAGTAGATTTGTATTGAGAACTACCGTCATGGATTTCTTGTTACTATCTACAATCTTAACCTGAGGTATTTGCAGCAGGATTTCATCCAGTGGTATCGAATCTCTCAGTGAGATGATGATATTCAGTCCTTCTTTTTCCGACCAGTTATAAGATAATATGCGGAGACTATTGAAGTTTTTAAGAATATCACAGAAGCGACTTACCTCAATATGGTTTTCTTCCGATTCTATTTTTAACCGTATATTACCCTGATATATATCTCGTCTGTTATTCTTTTTATTAGGCGGGCTTTTTTTGTCTTTATTTATCATATTTACGAGTAACTCCAATACACACGCTGCCTGAATCTTATTGCTTATGTTACTATTTTAGAGTTAAATGGCTAGATAATGGATAAAAGTTGGTTAAAATTCGGTTAAAATTATATTAAAAATCTCTAAAATACCTCTAACTATCCCTAAAAGAAGAGGAATTGAGTAGCTTAACATAATAATATAGATGATTGGGTTAATAATGTGTTAGAATGCTTATGATTATCTGGATGGAACCTGTTTGGTGAGTAAAGCGCTTTCAATTGTAATACCAACCTATAAAGAAGGTAATAATATCACGCCCCTGGTGGAGCGGATAGACCGGGCTCTGGCTGGCTACGATTACGAGATCCTGTTTGTTGATGATGATAGCCGGGACGGCACCGCTGGCATTGTTGAAGGATTATCCTCAAAGTATCCGGTCAGTGTTGTCGTTCGTAAGAATGAAAGAGGGCTGGCTTCGGCGGTTGTTCACGGTATCGTTAACACCACTGGTGACAGGGTGCTGGTGATGGACGCCGATTTGCAGCACCCCCCCGAGGTGCTACCCGACCTGTTGAAAGCGGCCGAAGAGGGCGCTGATATCGTCGTGGGCAGCCGGTACGTGGAAGGGGGCGCCTGCCAGGAGTGGGGGCTGTTCAGGAAACTGGTATCAAGAGTGTCTACTGTCATGGCTCATGTTTTCTTACCCCCGACCCGCTCCGTTAATGATCCCATGTCGGGCCTTTTCATGTTCGACCGTAAAGTGGTGGCTAGTGCCAATCTCCAGCCCCTGGGCTATAAAATACTGCTGGAGATATTAATGGAGGGCGAGTTTCAAAAGGTCACCGAGGTGCCGTTCACTTTCGTTACCCGTGATGAAGGCGAAAGTAAGCTCAGCAACCGGCAGCAAATAGAGTATATCAAACACCTTTACAGCCTGATGAAGCGCAAGGGCGAACTGGGGCGGTTTATCAAGTTCTGCATAGTGGGGGGTAGCGGTATCGGGGTGAACTTTGGGATTTTTACACTATTGACCAGGGTCGGAGGAATGAAAGAGACCGACTTCCTGGCTCTGGCTATCGCCACCGAAGTCGCCATTATCACTAACTTTACACTTAATGATATTTTTACCTTCCGGGACCGCCGGTCTTCCGGTCATTTTCTAACCCGTTTGCTGAAATTCAACGTGATCTGCGTGGCCGGAGCGCTGATCCAGGCCGGTGTATATGCCCTATTGTTCCACGCCATCGGTGTTTACGATCTCGTTTCGTATCTCATTGGCATTATCATTGCAATGTTGTGGAATTACCTGATAAATACCTGGTGGACCTGGCGTTAGCTGTATTACCCGGGAGTAACTTCGAGTAATTTGCTTTTCTTACTGTTTAGTTTCAGGCCATATTCGTTGATCAATATTGACGCCAGTATGATGATGTCTAGATAGAAGAAATATCCCCAGAGACTGCGCCAGGCGAAGAAGAGGGGTAATACCGCCAGTATCAATCCCGCCTCGGGGTAGCGGTGGCATTTAAAGAAATACCAGAGCACGGCGGCCACGGCGACGGCTAATTCGAGAATCGAGAATAACAATGGTGACTGTATATCTACCAGACCGCCGCTGACAATGGAAACGATGCCCACGCCCAGCGGGAACATATTATCGGTTACCGGCGCGGTTACCGAGTAAATCCACAGTCCCGGGTCTTTGGCGATGAAATAGCCGTTGGCCGCGAAAAACACCCCCACGATAATAAGCAGGGCTGCCGCCATCTGCTGCCATCCCCTGGTCCTGAATATCAGGATGAGGTAGAAAGGCAGTATGAACCAGGCCAGTTGCTTGATGGCAATAGCCCCGGCCAGGAACAGGGCTGACAGCCACCAGTTTTTCTTGTGCAGTACCCATCCCAGGAAAAGAAACGGGAAGTATAAAAGGCCGGTCTCTCCGGCCGCTATTGCATTCCAGATCTCGAGGCTGGCCACCAGGGCGATGATAAAGTGTATACGGAATTTTGACGGTACTTTGTATATCACGTAAGCCAGCACCGGGATTAGGAGAATGATATAGATGTACCGGAAATCGTTGATGCCCAGTGCCAGGAAGGGGGCCGGTAACAGAAATCCGCCGGCCGGGTAGTTGAATTTAGATTCGATTTCTATGGTGATTTCCCCGGGGGCCCGGCGGATATCATCCCAGAAATCCTCCAGCTGTTCTATGTTCGGATAGGGAAAAACGTCGGCGAACCGGCCTTCACGCAGGGGAGTGATTTTATCAATATCGCCGTGATACTCTATCATGGCGCTGACGATGTTGGCTTCTTCGTACGGATTCTTACCATCCAGCAGGTTCTGCGCCGCCTGGTGGGAAAGCGAGGTGGCATCGTTATACCCGAAGACGTTATCGATAGAAATAAGCAATTCCGAGAGCTTGGAATCCGGGTCGTCATGAAAGTAAGTATCCAGCCCGATAACTGCGATAAATGCGATTAAGGCTATTCCGAGGACGAGGAGAGAGATGATAATGGTTTTAGCGGTATTTTTTAAACACCGCAGGTGTTTCCGGAGACGCCGGTCTGCGGATGGAACAGTAATCAGCAGCAGGACAGCGAAAAATATCAGCCAGACAACCGTGCCGGATACCATCAGGGCGCCGCTTTTATAGACGAAACCGATGGCAGCCAGGACCGAAGCGATTAGTTTGGCCAGGATGGCAACGTAGAAGAGAAGGATTCTCGGCGTGGCCTGCCCGAGAATTCCCCTGGTTTCGTCCGGAGGTATCCGTCCATCGTTTGTTTCTATATTGGCGGTTGTTTCCGTAACTTGTTCTTCTCCTGTAAAACTTATTCCCCGGTAATCGGGTGCCGGAAATGGTAGGGCACGTTATGGACATGGTCGGGATACGTGTGGAAAGCCGACGGTGGATCGTCGGCATCGGGAAGGGGCATCCAACCCATCAGCGGTAGGTTCAGCCAGCCGTCCTCGAATGGAGAGCAGAATGTATTGTTCCAGTGCAGCTTGGTGAACAGCCACTTTCCGTTTTCCTTGATATATCGGTTCTCATAATAGCCGTGCAGCCATTCCTGCCGCGGGAAAGCACCGTAGGGCTTGGCCTCGCAGAGCCAGGTCTGCCACCGACCTTCGGCACGGGTGCCATCGGGCGATACATCAATCACACCGCCGATTTGCATCACGACAAATTGCATCCAGGGAGGCGACTGGCGGGGTTGACCACCCCCGGCGAACATGTCCCAGTAAATCCGCCGGATGCCCTTTTTACCGTAAAATACCCCGTGGTCGGCTATCTCCACGGACTCGCTGTGTTCCTCGGAAAAAAGGTCGACTATTTCCCCCCACATGTTATTGTCAAAATAATAACCGTAGATCCTCTGTAAGTGTTCAATCTCCTGGATATCCTCCTGGAGCTGTACCTGTTTTTCCAGTTCTTCTATATTCATAAGTACCACCTTTATCTATTGCTTAACTATTCACCCGTTACCGGATGTTTGAAGGGATAGGGAACACGATACCCGGATGGATAGGGATGATAGGCCGTCGCGGGAGCATCGGCGTGGGGAAATGGTGTATCGGAGAGCCTGGGCACTTTCAGGAAACCCCGCTCGAAAGATGTCCAGTAGGTGAGGTTCCAGTGCAGCTTTTTGAAATACCACCGGCCGTTTTCCTTGATATACTCGTTGTCGTAAACTCCGAACTGCCAGGTCTGCTTTTTCGTGCCGCCAAAGGGACGGCATTCGAACGAGGGAGTGTACCAGCGCCCCGTGGCCGTCCGGCCGTCGGTAGAGATATGGATAACCCCCTGCGATTGCATTACCTCGAAGAACATCCAGCCGGGACGTTTCATGCCCACCATGCCGCCGTACATCCTGACGACTGCGCCCTTGCCCCGGAAAACGCCGTGGTCGGTGATTTCCACCGACTCCGTATTCTCCGAAAAAAGGTCGATTACTTCCTGAAACATAGCGTTATCGAAGTAATAGCCGTACATCTTCTGGAGGTTTTCTATTTCGTTGATGTCTTCTAGGTAGGTTACCTGTTTTTCAAGTTCTTCAAGGTCCATGTTAATTACCTTTTTATTTATTTACCGGTAATGGGATGTTTGAAATGCACCGGGAAGTGATATCCGAAGGGATAGGGTCGCCAGGTTGTCGGCGGAGCATCCGGGGGTATATCCGGGCTGGGGCCGCTATGCCCGACCACCGGTGTTTTCAGCCAGCCGTCCTCGTAGGGAGTACGGAAATTCAGGAAGAAATGGAGTTTCTTGATTTTCCACTTGCCGCCCTCTTTAACGTATTCGTTTTCGTAAATGCCGTGGGCCCAGAGCTGCCGGAGTTCTCCTTCGTGACGGTGCAGCGTTGATCGGGCTTCCACGAAGAAGCCGTACCAGCGGCCTTTAGCGGTCCGGCCATCCGGGTCGACGGTGACCACGCCCTGTATCTGCATGCCGATAGACATATAGCCTACCCTGGGCTGGGCATCCTTGCCGCCCTTAATCAGGTCGATGTAATACTTTCTGATACTTTCTTTGCCCTTATAGACGCCATAGTCGCATTCCTCCACCGACTCGGCGTTATCGCTGAAAAGGGCGACCACCTTTTCCCACTCGCCATAGTCCTGGTAATAGCCGTAGATTCTCTGCAGTCGTTCAATCTGCTTGATGTCTTCGAGTCGCTGGATTCTTTTCTGTAATTCTTCCAGTGTCGCCATAAAAAACCTCCTTATATTCACTCTGTTGATGGAAATATCGTTTTTTCGCCTGTACTGTTAAAATGCGTAAAATACTGATGGTTACTATCGCTGTGACACGGGAATTGCAGGTCGCTGCGACGGTGCTCTTTCGGTGTTGAAATATAACCCATTTTTACGTGTATTGTCAATGTAAAAACAGTGTTTCTATACCATTGACACTTACGAGTATTCTCGGTTAGTCTTATTAGTTAGTATGAAAAAGGCGTATTTCTTTATTATTTCCACGATTGTTGCGAGTTTTCTTTCGGGATGCAGCGCCGGAGAAACGCCGGAGTCGGTTCCCTTTCCCACCACCGCACCCGAGATAGCAATACCCGATGTAATTACTCCCGGCGGACTGCAGGAACAGGTCAGCGGTGAGAAATACCACCTGGATAGCAGCATCAGCGGTTATTTATTTACCGACAGCGAGGTAATGATAAGCGGGGACAATATTGAAATAGGAAACACCATTTTTATCAACAGCCAGGTATTCGTTAACGGAAGGAGCAACGTTGTTTTTCGCGATTCCATATTCAAAGAACTGGATAAGTACGAAAAGGCGGCCTTGAACGTCTACGAATCTGAGAATATCACAGTTATGCATTGCCGGTTCCTGAATAATTATATAGGTATGGGAATCCACGTCAGCGAAGCGGTAGTAAAGGAAAACAGGTTTGAAAATAATAACGGTCATAACGCCCTGGTCATTGGTGAGGGTTCGCAGGCAGTTTTAGAAGGGAATTATTTCTACGGGAATTTTCCCCATGCTATCCTCGCCATGAACCGGGAGAGCTTGCCGCAGGCTAAAGTGGATATTATCAACAACTTGTTTGAACAAACCGGGGAAGATGCTATAAATTTTGAAGACTACCGCAATGCCTCGCCAAGCCGGGTTGCCGGTAATATTATCCGAGATACCGGCTGGTCGGCGGTAAACGTGGAATATAACAGTTGGAATTCTAATATTACCATTTCCGGTAACTGGATTGAAGGCACCGGGATTGAATGGGACCTTCCTGTTCATTCGCTGCAGCTGGATGTATTTCAATCCGGATGGGGTCATGGGATACTTATTGAAGATTCCAGCCGGGTGACTATCGAGTATAACCGGATTCTATCAGCCGGTGAGAACGGGATTGAAGTCAGGAATGGCCGGGATATAATTATCCGGGGGAATGGTATAAGCTGTGTTCAGACAGGTATAGGGGCTTACGCCTATCATTCTTCGTCATTAAGCAGGCCGTTTTCTCCGTTATCACCGGAGAATGCCGGGGGTACTCAGGCTACCGCTAGCAATAATATAATTTATGAGGCTGGGAGAGAGTTTGAAGTAGATGATTTATCGGAACTAATTATTGATTGAAAAATTGTTGTAACAGTCTTATAGTAATATTAAACATGGCCCCAAAGTAGGGGAGGAAAATAAATTATCGGTATGATAATATATAACCAAATACATAGAGTTGCGGGTGGTGCGATATGAAAAAAGCCAAAATAATAAGTATCATCATCATCGGGATTTTAATCGTGGGAGGTGCCGTTTCTTGCAGTCAGGGTGATTTACAGGACCAGGTTGATATCTTGAAAGCGCAGCTTACCGAGGCCAATGACAAGCTGGCAGAATCGCAGGAAAAGGCGTTTCAAGCCCAGATATTGGCAGATCAATATGACGAGTTGGAAAGCCAGTACGATAGTCTAAAGGCACAAGATGACGCCAATCTTGAGGGTATAGCGTCATTAGAGGTTACCATCAGTATTCAGGATGATGAGATTGCCATCTTGACGAATACAAATGAAGCCCTGGCTGGTGAAATCGCTGATCTGCAGCTGGAATATGATTCCCTGAAAGCCCAGTATGATCTCCTGGTAGGTATGGAAACGGGTATTACCGAGGAAGATATCGAGCAGGCTTTGTTCGATTTGATTAACCAGGAAAGAATAAGTTACGGTCTGGATGCTTTAGAAATAGGACATAATCTGGAAGACTGGTCATTGATCAACTGCCAGAATATGGCCTTTTCCAAGGAATCGGAATATTATACCGATTCGTGGATCCCTTTCCAGAGGGTCTTTTTAGCCGCCGGATACAGTTCCCTGGACCGGTTGGTCAATGCCGCAATGATGACCTGGCAGAGCCATAGATTATCATATGAAACCAACGTACTCAGTGATGAAGCCATCTACGGGGCGGTAAGGGTCGTCAAGTCGGGAGATATATATTATATTACTTTCATGGCCTCGAATTTCCCATAGTACTTTGGTTCTAATCTTACCGGAGCATCATCCCCTTTGAAGGTTAGTAATGTGCGGAAACATGGTATTACATTAACCGGTTTCGGTAATTACCGGCGCTGATTGATCGGTTGCTTTTTTCATCCGGCATGTATATTCTGAAATGCGATTGTATTCTAGTATGTCCCGTATTCCACGGCCGCTTCCATGAAGGCGCGGAAGTTGTCCGGATTCCTGGTTTCGGTCGCCGTGCAGCCGCCGGTGAGGATGTAACCGCCGCCGGGGGCACAGATTTCAATGACTTTCCGGCAGTATTCCTTGACGTCTTTTGGGGTTCCGGTGATGACAATAGAGCCGGGTACGTTGCCGGCGATGCAGCAGGTGTCCCCGATCATTTTCTTGGCATTAGCCATATCGGTCTGATCGAACATCCAGGTAACCCATCCCTTGGGAAAGTCACCGATATATTCCAGCCGGTGGTTATAGGCTCCCTCGGCGAACAGAAAGACCGATATACCCTCATCGATAAGGGCGTCCATCACCTTTTTGAGGCTGGGCCAGTAGAATTTTTCGAACTGCTTTCTCGACATAAAGGTGTCGTCGCCCTTGTGCAGCGGGAACGAGACCGAGTGGCCGCCGAAGTTGTTAACATCGTTAATGGTACGCGTAATAAACAGTTCGGTTATCATGTCAATCGCCGCCAGTAATTTCCCCGGGTCCCGGAACATGTCTATGGCCGCGCCCTCGGTCCCCCTCAGGAAGTCCCCGATAACGTCAAAGGGGGCTATTCCCATGCCGCCCAAAGAGACAGGGAAACCTATTTCCAGGGTTTCCCTGTTAACTTCCATCATGATTTTCTGCTGTCTCTCCATTTCTTCGCCGGCCGCTATTATCCTCTTAAAACCCTCCCGGACATCGGCCCGGATAAAAGGACGGGCTAGTGTCATCGGCATACCCATCAGCGAATTCAGCGGGGGGAAGAACCGGAGGGTTTCCGCCGCCCCCATGACCCGGGGTGTCAGTACCCGGAATCCGTAATCGGAAGGGTCTTTGATGAAGTAATCGTATTCGTCCGCTTTCATATACGGTGCTTCTACAAACTGGTAAGTATTCACATCGTCGCCCAACCCGTGACCCGGCCAGGCGAAGTTCTTGTAATCGAGAAGTTCCATAACTTTGCCAGAAAAGACAAAACCGGGCCCCATGAACTCATCCATGTCCTCGTAGAAGTCGTACATGAACTTCCGCCAGGCAGCCACGCAGGTCTGGTAATCATACATGACATCTTTAAAGGTATAACCGGCATAATAGGCGGGGTAATTGCCGGTGGGCAACGATACCGGCACCCGGTCAGGTTCTTCACACCGAGATACCTTTAGCATGCGGTTCACCCGTTCTTTGTATATTTTTTCCGCTTTGGCATCGCGAAAGTTGATACCCTCTCCGGAGAGATATTTCTCCATCCTTTTATCACGTTTTTCTTCTTTAGTCAGTTCCGCCCATTCCTTGGTCATGATAGAAATCTCCTTTGGCGTTCGGTTTGAAAAATCGGTTCGAGTATACCATAGAAGGGCGTAAACTTTACACTGTTTTTTGTACCGGGTAAACGGTTTTATAGCCTTAGAATGTATCTGGCAATATACCCCGGCACCTGATATAATAGCGAAAGCCGGTTCTGCCGGCTTTCTTTCGGATTTATCCCGGTTTTACGGTTATACATGGGTGTTTTCAAATGCCGGACAGGATACACGTTTTAATACGCTAACACTAGTTTCAACAGTTGCAAAATAGGGGTAATTTAATATGAGCCAGACAGCCGATCAACTCCGCGCCGAGAGGGAAAAAAGGGTTACCGATGCCATTCAGATGCGGATGCCGGACCGGGTCCCCGTGGCCTGTCCGCTGGGGTATTTCCCCGCCAAATACGTAGGCATACCCTGTTCCGCTGCCTATTACGATTATGATGCCTGGTACGCTGCCTATCAGAGAACCTTGAAAGACTTCCAGGCTGATCTGGTCTTCGTGGAGGGATTTTCCCCGGGCAAGGCTATGGAAATGCTCAATCCAAGGAATATGCGATGGCCGGGCTACGGTGTCGATCCTTACCAGGGGCACCAGGCGGTAGAAATCGATAATATGAAGGCCGAAGATTACGACCTGTATATGAAGGATACGTCCGACTACATGCTGCGGGTATTCATGTCGCGTACCTCACCGCACATGGAAGGTCTTTCGCTGCTGCCTAAGTTATCCGACCTGGGTGGGGGTCCGATGGGGATACAGATGGTGGCCGCGGCCTTCGGCGAACCGAAGCTCGCTAAGGCGGCTCAAACCCTTATCAAAGCGGGCCGCGAGATGAAGAAATGGCGCACCAAGGCCGCCAAATTCAATGACATGGTACGGGACATGGGTTTCCCCCAGTATTTACAGGGTGCCGCCATGCCTCCCTACGACGTTATATCGCATTCGTTGCGGGGGATGGAAGGCACCATGTTCGATATGTTCCGGCAGCCCGATAAGCTTCTGGAGTTATGTGATTTTATTCTAAAACAGACATTGGAAAGGCCAATGCCGGAACCGAATGAATCCGGCAATATCAGGATGTTCATGACGGTTACCCGTGGTTCCGACGACTTTCTTTCCAGGGAGCAGTGGGATAAATTCTACTGGCCCACCTTTAAGAAACTGGTAATAGCCCTCACCGAAAGAGGGGCGATACCCTGCATCTTCTTCGAGGGCAACTGTACTTCGCGGATGGAATATTTGCTTGAATTCCCCAAAGGTAAAGTCCTGGTACGCCTGGACAGGACGGATATCACTAAAGCCAAAGAAATCCTTAAAGACCATTTATGCATCGAAGGCAACGTTCCCTCTTCACTATTACAGATGGGGACGGTTCAGGATGTCAAGGATTATTGTAAAAAACTTATCGACACGATAGGTAAAGGCGGCGGATATATCCTCTCGCCGCGCAGCTCTACCGATGAGGTGAAGCCGGAAAATCTTAAAGCAATGATTGACTTTACCAAGGAATACGGCGTCTATAAATAAGCCTGTCTTTCTAGGATTACCATTATTGTATATCACACTGCCCGGCATGTCCGAGCAGTTGTGTATCTGTCATAACAGGTCTACCGCTGCGAATCGTCCCGTTTTATCATCCTTCCGTGTATTGTCCGTATAAATAGCTATTCGCTCCAGCGTTAGGCCGTTTTTACGGAAAAGTACGTGCTGCCCCTTAATTGATTTGGGCGTCGACTTTATTGAGATGTTCGGCAGTTACCATATAGTATCAGTGAGAGTAAATAGTCAGTGCCGGTAATCCTCTTGTTTAGAAGAATTACCGGCGTTTGTCTATAAATAGTACTGGCTGGTCGGATTTTGGTAAGTCTTGTTACGTTTATGCGTGGGATTTACCGGATTCAGCCGCGTGATGTATATGCCGGTTTTATTTTAAACGAGCGTTGAAAGGATTAACTAGAGGAAACGTGATTGACTCCTCAAGGAAAATTTAGAAAATGAACGTTAGAACCAAGCTGATAGTGGGATTTTCTGTAATCGTCATCCTCCTCTGGATGATAGCCTTTTTTGTAGGTATGGGTTACCGGAATCTCCAGCAGCAGTTCATGAGTGTAGAAGATGATGTAATCTCCGATACATTATATATCACCAACGTAGAAAGCCTGGCTACCGAGACCTACCGTTATACCCTGGATTACATGTTCCACGGGTCTGAAGAAGCCAAGCTTAATACCCTTTCATTACTGGACCGGTTAGAGGTAATTGAAGAAACGGATCCTATCCAGAATGTAACCGCCAGCCAGGGAGCGTTAAATAACAAACAGCAACTAATAGCTTCAATAGGGCAATTCCGTTTTGCGGTGCTTAATATCATCAGGGTAAAAGAAAGTGGCGCCAGTTTTGAAGATTTACTGGTGATGGACCAGATCATCGGTCTTCCGGCATTGCTTTCACTCCAGCAGTCGGCGAGTATTCTGAAAGCAGATAATGGTGCTGCTCTGGCTAAAGTGAAATCTGATTTCAACCGGACATACTACGCAGGTCTCAATTCTATTATTGCCAGTCTGGTGGTAATAACGTTAATAGGATTACTGGCCGCTATTCTTACCACCAGGTCAATTATTACGCCACTTAATAAATTGCGTAAAGGTACCGAGGTGATATCCCAGGGGAACCTCGACTATAAAGTCGGTACCAAAGCCAAAGATGAGATAGGGCAGTTATCACGGGCGTTTGACCAGATGACCGAAGGCCTGACCACGACTATGACGTCGGTTGATAATCTTAATGCTGAAATAGACGAACGCAAAAGGGCTGAAGAAGCCCTGGTAAAGTCTGAAGAGAAATTCAGAATCTTATTTGAATACGCCAGAGATTCAATCTTTCTGGCTGATGCCGAAACCGGCATTATAAT
>DAOUER010000123.1:0-12479 GCA_034430375.1 Dehalococcoidales bacterium | reverse complement strand
CGATTAATCCCAGCCACTCCCGGCAGATTGGCAACCCGTAGTCCGATTCGGGGTAGAGCACGCGCTCCACCCGGTATCTCTTTACTGCCTCCACCAGCCCGGTGATGTGGTCGGCGTGGGGGTGGGTAAGTACCACCATCTCTATGGGTCTGTCCCAGAAGGGCATTTTCTCGCTCAGCTCCAGGGCCAGCGCCTGCGGGCTGGGGCCGCCGTCAACCAGCACCTGCTGGCTACCCTTTTGAATGAGGATGGCTTCGCCCTGCCCGACATCGAGGAAGCTCACCCGGAGCTTATCGTCGGGCATGGTGGCGGCGGCGACCGAGGCCAGTACGGCTAATATTAATAATGACGGCACCACCCATCTCAGCGGCAGCCGGCTGACCAGGCCGGTAGTCCTGCTCGCCCCGTCTTTAAGCCGGTTGGCGACCTGCGGCAGCCGCTTTCGGCTGCTCACCAGCCATATCACTATGGCCAGGACGGCGTAGTAGCTCACTATAAGAGGGGTGCCCACCGCGCCCACCTCGGCGGCGGATATATCAAGTGAAGCCAGCCCCCTCACTATCAAGAGCATATATGAAGCGAACAGCCAGGCCAGCCAGCCGATGCCCTGGGCGACGGGCAGGAAGGCCAGCCCGATTATTCCCCCCACCGCCCCCAGGACGATGAGCGCCGGCAGCGCCGGGAGGGCCAGGAACGTAGCCAGAGGCCCCACCAGCGAGACGATGCCGAAGTAGTGGGCGACAACAGGCCAGACGGCGATGGTGGCGGCCAGGGTCACGCTGAAGCTGTCGGTAACGATATTAGCCAGTGACGCCCCCGCCCCCTCCTCCCCGATAGTAACTTCATCGATTTTCTTCCCCAGTCTCATCAGGGGCGGGGCGATGAAAATCAGCCCGGCCATGCCCAGGAAGCTCAGCTGGAAGGCGGCGTCCCAGAGGATATTAGGCTGGATGCCCACCATTATGGCGGCGGCGAAGGCCAGTGAGGTGACGGCGGTGCGCTGCCTCCCCAGCAGTTCGGCGCCAAGAAACAGGCTGGCCATGATTGCTCCCCGCACCACCGGCGGGTTTAGTCCGGTAATCAGGGCGTAGAGCCAGATTTAGCCCAGCTCAGCCCTGTTCCCAGCGGTGCTTCCGGCGCTGACCCCGCCAAGCTGATGCCCGAGCTGCTGGACCGATTAATTGCCCTCGGGGAGGTGGCCCGGCAGCTGAGCCGGGCCCTGGGAGAAAACGGCAGCCGCCCGGAGAAGGCCGCCGAGCTCATGGAGCAATTGCTGAGCGAAAGGGGGTGATTCTATGGCCGAAGCGTGAGCGCAGAGTCCAAGGGGAGTTACCCGGGGACCACCGGCCGGCCTCCGGCCGGGCTATGAGCAGGACCAGGAGGCATAATTAAAAAGGATATTAGATATCCAGGAAGGGGGATCAAGATGATTAAGTGTACGTTGTGTGGCAAAGAACTAAAGACGACGCAGGCGCTGCACGGCCACATGCAATTCGCTCACGGCGATACCGGTAGCCAGCCAGCTGCCCGAGCGGCCGCTGAGCCGCCGGCCGGCTCGCTGGAGGAAAGGCTCAAGGCGCTGGAGCGGATGACCGGGCTGCGCCAGTCCGGGCTGCTGGATAACCTATCCGATGGTCAGCAACCGCTGCCCGGGCAGATCGATGAGCTCACCCGGCAGCTCAACGAGCAGGCCGACCGGCTGGGGCAGCTCGCCGGGCAGCTAGAGCCGGCCCGGGCAGCCGGAGCCACGTCAGCGGAGAATTCTAGAAAACTCGCCGAACTTGCCAGCCGGGTAGAGTCGCTCGGCGCTAGTTTCGAAAATGACGCCAGGAAACTGGCCGAGGTAGTGGATAACAACGGCCAGCGGCTAAAAGACGCCCAGATAATGCTCACGGAGAAAACTGGCAGCGCTGAGAGAGGCATCGACGGGACCAGGGAGAACCTGGGCAGGGTGGAGGCCCAGCAGGCCAGGCTACAGGACGCGTTAAAGTCCATGGAGCGGACAGTGGATGGCCTGAAAGCCGACTTGGCTGATGTCAGGAAGCGGCTGCTGCGTTGTCCTACCGGCAACGTGGTGACCGTCAGCCTGGATGGCGGCAGGGAACGTCGTTTCAGGGAGTACAGGAGCCCGCAGGGTTTGCGAAGGCCTTACAGAACAAGTGTGGACCTGATTCTCGGAAACAGGTGGGTTGATCTGGCTGAGCCGGAGAACTAGGGGCGAGGCCTTTGCGGCAGGCAGCTCCTGTCTCTACTCTAAGATGGTGACGATGACGAGGGCTCCAGGAAAAGCGTAGCCCCGGCAGCTCAATATGGCAAAAGCAGAGGCGGTTTTTAGGCCCCTGTGAGCTGCCGGGGCCTCGTGATTATAGCATGGGACGAGGCACTGTGCCAGGTGCGGGTAACGTAATACCACGAGCCCCAATCATATAAAACTCAGCCCGTGTCTTCATTATTTTTTACCACCTATCTTGGACAAAAACCACTTGACAATGGAACAATTGTTCTAGTATAATGGTATTCCCCTTCCCTCGCGGGGCCAATGCGATGTCCAAGATTATCGGTGAACCGGTCAAGGTGCACGGCAAAGAAGACTCCGCTATAGAAGCTTTTATATGGAGAAAGCGTCTCTACCGGGTTGATGAGGTCATCGGCTGGTGGCGGGAGCCCGACGAGTGGTGGAACGGCAAGGCAGCGCGCTTTTTTGTGCGCGTTACCGCCACCAATTCCAGCACCGGGACCTACGAGCTTTACCGGCTGGGTAAGGAATGGTTCCTGCACAGAGTATTGGACTAGGGTATCAAAATGGGTTTTGTTCACCTGCACGTCCACTCACAGTACAGCTTCCTCGACGGTGCCTCTTCTCTGGACAGGCTCCTGGAGAAGGCGAAGGCGCTCGGCATGCCGGCCCTGGCACTCACCGACCACAACCGGCTGACCGGCGCAATAAAGTTTTATGAGAAAGCCAGGGCCCTGGGGATAAAGCCGATCATAGGCGCCGAGATCGATTTTGAGGGCGGTTATCACCTTACCCTGCTATGCAAGGATAGGAAAGGCTATTCCAACCTGTGTCGGCTGCTGACGGAGGCCCACCTGTCCAACCGGCACAGGCAGTCGGCAGCCACCAGGGAGATGCTGGTCAAGTTCCACGACGGCCTGATAGCCCTGTCCGGCTGCGGCCGGGGCGAGATACCGTTTCTCATGGGGAAGGGTAAGGCTAAGCTGGCGAAAGAGGCCGCCTGCTTCTACAGGGAGGTCTTCGGGGACAACTTCTTCGTGGAGCTCATACGCTACCCCTCGCGGGAGGGGATATCCGCTAGCCATTGGCTGGCCGGCTTTGCCAGGGAAGAGGGGATACCCGTGGTGGCTACAAACAACGTTCACTACGCCGACATGGAGGATTACCGGGTCAAGGAGCTGCTCAATGCCATCAACCGGAATACCCCAATCTCTGAGCTGGAGGGATATCGCACCATGGAGCAGTACCTCAAGTCGGCAGAGGAGATGGCGAGGCTTTTCCAGGACTTGCCCGAAGCACTAGCCACGACGGAGGAGGTCGCCTCGAGGTGCAACCTTGAGCTGGAACTGAGGAGGCCGCATTTCCCCAGATTTAAAGTCCCCGGAGGCGAGACCGAGTACAGCTACCTGGCGAAGGTAGCCCGGGCCGGGGCACTGAAGAGATACGGCAAAATAACGGGGAAAGTCGAGGAGCGACTGGAGCAGGAGCTGGACACCATCCGGGCCCTCGGTTTCTGCGGTTACTTCCTGGTTGTCTGGGACATCGTCCGCTGGGCCATGGAGCGCGGCATAAGGTGCCAGGCTAGGGGCAGTGCCGCGGACAGCCTGGTCGTTTACGCGCTGGACATCAGCACCGTCGACCCGGTAGAGCATGACCTGCTCTTCGAGCGCTTCATGCATCCACTTCGTCACCAGCCGCCGGACATCGACCTCGATATCGACCGGAGACGCCGGGACGAGGTCAGGGACTACGTTTACCAGAAATACGGCCACGAGAACGTGGCCTGCGTTGGCACCATCAACACCTACATGGCCCGGGGAGCCATACGGGACGTCGGCAAGGCCCTGCAGGTACCACGAGAAGTAATAGAGGAAGCCTGCAGGGGTATCCACTGGCTATCGGCCTCACAATTGCTGGAATGCTTGGATTCCCGTCCCGAGCTTAAGAAAAGCGAGATATATAGGCGGCCCGAGCTGGCCGAGTTTTTCAGGCTGTGCGCCGCTATTGACGGCTTCCCCAGGCACATGTCGGTCCACCTTGGGGGACTGCTCATTGGAGAAGGTAAGCTCTCCGCCCTTGTCCCCCTGGAGTGGTCCAGTGGTGGAGACGTCATCAGCCAGTACGACAAGGACGACATCGAGAAGCTAGGCATTGTAAAGATGGACCTGCTGGCGCTGCCGACGCTCACCGTTATAGAGGACACCCTGGCTGGCATTAAGAAGGACCATGGCATCGACGTTGACCTTGACAGGATAGACCGCGATGACCCGGAGGCCTTCGCCATGCTCCGCGACGGCAAAACTATCGGCACATTCCAGCTGGAATCACCGGCGCAGCGGGAAATGGCGGGAAGATTGTTACCTAACCGCTTCGAGGACATAATCGTCTCCATTTCCTTGGTCAGGCCAGGACCGCTCAAGTCAAACATGGACAAAATTTACCTCCCGAGGAGGCATGGAAGAGAGCCGGTGACCTATCTTCACCCCAGGCTCAAAAACGCCCTGAGCGAAACACTGGGGGTGATACTTTACCAGGAGCAGGTCTTGAAGGTGGCCCACGACCTGGCCGGTATGAGCTATGCTGAGGCGGACGGCTTCCGGAGGGCAATGACGCATGACCGCACCGAGGAGGAGATGGAGAAGATGCGAGAATCCTTCATGGTCTCCGCGGTCAGGCGGGGCGTGGGAAAAACTATCGCAAAAAGGGTGTTTGAGCAGCTGTCGGCTTTTGCTGCCTACGGTTTCTGCAAGGCCCACGCCGCCGCCTATGCCGAGCTTGCCTACCAGACCCTCTGGCTGAAGTGTCACTACCCTGCAGAGTTTTTTGCGGCGGTGCTCTCAAATCAGCCTGTGGGCTATTACCCGGCCCGGGTCCTGGTGGCTGAAGCCAGGAGAAGCAACGTTAGAATATTACCCGTAAATATCAACCGATCCACCGGGGAATACATTGTCGAAAATGGAGTCATCAGGGTCAGCCTCAGGCAGCTGAAAGGGATGTCGGCAGAGGCAGAGAAGTCCATACTGGGCGAGAGAGAAAAGGGCAGGTTTACTTCCTTGAGAGACTTTGTCCTGAGGACCAGCGTCAGCCGGCCAATCACAGAGAACCTAATCAGGGTCGGGGCTTTTGACCCCTTCGGAGCTAGGAGCCAGATGCTACTGGAACTACCCAAACTCATGGAGCTCAGGCACAGGACCGGCAACGGAATCGTGTCTCTTTTCGAGGATGTAAAGCCGGGGCCAACACTGGCTGATAATATTAATAGCGATGACAGAAAAACAAACATGATGGTGGAGAGGGAGCTACTGTCACTCAATCTGTCGGCACACCCTCTAGATTTTTGCACTATGGACGAAGGGGTGACCCAGATGAAGGACCTATACTCGATACCCAGAGGTAAGACGGTTAAGATTGCCGGCTCGGTCATCCGCTATCAGACGCCACCTACTCGGAACGACAACAGGGTGGTCTACGTAATCATGGAAGACGGGACAGGTGTGGCGGATGTGACCGTTTTCGGTGACATCCAGGAAAAGTGCGGGCAGGTCCTGTTCCGGGAAGGCTGGTTGATGGTACGGGGTAAGGTACAGAAGAGAGGCCCGAAGGCGCTTTCAATAATTGCTGAGGACTTGGCACCTTTAAACGTAAGCTAGTTTTTGAACAATTTGGCTTTTTGTTTGATTCTTTAGGCTTGTTATGCCTCACACACTACGAGATGCCTTCAAGTATTTTCCAAACTCTATAGTAATCTTGGCCATCTTGACCAAGCGCGCTTATCCAAATCTTTTGATCGGCTTGAGCTAATTCAGCGCGTAGTTGTGATAAGGGAATATGCCTTGCCTTAATGTCAAGAGTATTTGAGAGCGGTTGTGCGGCTCTTCGCGGAACACCTAGTAATCTCAGTGCAATAGCTTCATCAGTATTAACCCCGTAGTAGACGTAAGCCGGTAGATTGCGAATACTTTGCTGTTCCTCCTCGGGTATGTTTTCTAAGAGATCACCGATATTTAGTACCTGAAGTGCTGATAAGCCCCATGATGCTGTTTGAATAAGCTTCCCGAATAGGTTTTTACAACAATTTGTGAGAGCTTTGGTTGGTTCCACGGGATTCTCCTGCGCGTCCTTTGAAAAGTATTCTTTGGCCATTTCTGTTAGGCTAGCTCCATTTACCCAACTTCGAACCATTCGCGCCAATAAGTCACCATCTGGACCACGTCCACCAGTTGCTGCCCTAAGATTCTCGCGTAATTCGGGCACATTTAATAAAATACCCATCAGCTTCTGTAAATTTCGAACGTCACCGCCAAACAGGTGTTTTGGATCCCAGACGCCTTTTGTAATTCGTTCTTCGGATAGTTTCATCAGAGTTGCGCTCACGCTCTCCCAAGAAAAGCCAGTATTATCAACTAATTTTAGAGGTTTCCCGCTCAGATGCTCGGCATAGTCAATCACAGCTGAGATTAATCGGTTGGCCCAATCGGTATTGGTTCGTCTTAGATCCTGAAAGCCAAGAGTCCCGCGCATGACTTGCTCAATCTCATGTACGAATCGATCAGAATCTCCAATCTGACGATAAGTATGCGCTAGATACTGTAAAAAGGCTGACCATTCAGGCTTATGGTGTAGCTGCTGCAGGTCGAGATGCCCCATGTCAACTATTGCACTTCTAACCATTTCGATTAAAGCTGAGTTCAATGCAGAAACACTTTGGCTAATAAATTGACGTAATTCTTCAGCCTTCGCTTCATTTCTAGCAGCTAATGCAATAATCCCAACACTACCTTGCTCAACCCGCCCGGCACGCCCTGCAATATTCCAGAAATCTTCGGGGGGCATTTCAGTCATTCCCAGTTCGACCTGGTAATATTTATTTTGGGCAAGCACAACACTTGAAATGGGGAAGTTCACTCCTTGAGCAATAGTAGTGGTTGCCACAAGTATATTAATATCCCCGTTCTCTAGTAGCCATTCCATTAGCCCTCGAGCTTCGTCTGATAAACCACCATGATGGATGCCGACACCGTACTCCAACAGTTCGCAAAGTTCAAAATCATCTCCGTATTCGCTTGCTAGATAACGTTGAACAAGTTGCACATTACTATTTGCGCCGCATTTCCCACCGCTCTCTTTGAAAAGACTAGCTAAACTCCAAACCCAGTCGGGTCTCGAAGAAAGTATAATTACAGGCCCACGATTTCTCAAATGTTGAGCAGTTACAGCGGCCAAGCTACTCGCATTATTACTTACTTTAGACCAACTTAAGTTTAGTATATTCTCAGAGCTAAGCTCTAATCGTTCAGGCACCGTCAAGGTATTCTTGCTAGTATGTACGGTTTCTAAATTAATGTGAAATTGACTAGTGCCGAGGCCTTTTTGAGGTGTGCTCAATACTATAGCCCGATCATTGGGCTGCCAATCAATGGCGAGAGAGATGTCATCGTAGCTATCAGGTGCGAGCCAGCGGGCTATTTCTGAAGCATTTTCAATAAAAGGGGTTAATAGAAGGAATTGAGCATGGCGACATTCTCTATTTATGGTTGCTAAGAGAAGTTCAAGTTTGATCCCACGTTCTCTTTGTTCAAGGTTGTGGGCTTCGTCGACCACAACGAGAGTAAGTGGTCTTCCGATCCTTTCTTCCCATCCTCCGCGAAGCATGAGATCTAGTTTCTCTGGAGTTGTAACTAAGACCCGGAAACGAGTAGAATCGTCTTGATCGGTTAACAGGTTCGTTTCTTGATCATCGACTTCTAGTGCTGGACTAACTCGCTCTACATTTATTCCCAACGGTGCAAAATCACGTCTAAGCCGAACGCTTATTTGATTGACTAACGCCCGGGTTGGAACTAGGTAGGCAATCCACCCTCTCTCTCTGTCAAACTGATTTAGAGCTTGCAGAATCCTGAACTCTGATATAAAAGTTTTACCGCTTGACGTCGGCAGATTTATAACCACGGAACGATAACTTGACCCCAAAAGCCCTTTTTCGCGTAACGCATATCTCTGTGGCGGTAGCATCTCGAAGATAGGATTTACTTGATCACGAGATGTTAGGTTATGAATAAATTGAGTTACTCGAGAATTGACTGCACGGGTGACAGTCCAAATACAGTTATCAACTAGTTGTTTTGCAGTACGTCGTAATAATCGAGTAAGAGATTCCAACTCGACAAGTTCAGCGCGAGAAATTGCAATCAGAGCACGATCAAATTGAGAATCTAGTTGCTCTCGGATATCAAAATGGCCTTCTACTTCGCCTTGTGTAGTATATATGGCCAATATTTCTGCAGCCTTCGTTAAGTGGTAGAGTACGATAAGTTCCCAAGCGGCTGATGCTTGAGCAGTCTCTATGTTATCCAGATATTTAGACTCAAAATCGCCTTGTCGCTCCCTTAGTTCTTTAATATTGACCTGTACTGCGTCAAAATCTGGCCATCCATTTTTACGAATTAAACGCAACCATATATCTAAAACAGTAGACCATGTGCGTTCGCTCCAAGACTCCGATTGTAATGGTAATTTCGGCCAAGGACGTTCTTTTAGAAAACGCGCAGCATCCGTGCTGCGATCAGCTAAGATTGCTAAGCAGCATAGGCGTAAGTACATTTTCGCTGTGTCAAGAGCACTATCTGGAGCTGGCAAAACACGCATCAATTGAAATGCAGAATTGCTAGCGTGACGTAGAGTGTCTAATTGGTCTTCCTCATCAAGCAAATCTAAGGCGGCAATCTCATGTAATTCAGCCATATGCCTAAGATTCTCATCTTCCAAATCGATAGTTTCGGTAATAGCATGTGTGATCAAGCGACGTGCCGATTCATCGCGCGATTCTTTTAGTTGCTCTTGATCCAATATATTCAAAATCCAAGAATCCATGTACTACTTCCCGCTTACTATTGAAGGCCATTGATTGATAGGAGAAGGTAGATACCAAGCACAAAGATCCATATTCGTTGGCACTTGTACGACCGCTGATAATGCGCCTGCCCTGCCTTTAAGATCTAATTGGTTGGGGGCGGTATCTCGAATGAGTATACCTAACAAAGCTATATTTCTACCTCCGGAGTCAAGGTAGTTCTTAGTTGCCCCCTGGAATAGTGGCCAAAACTCTGTGTTCTTGCATCTTAAAAGTAACCACTTAATTAAGGAACGATGGACCTGTAAATTATTAGCAAGCTTATCTAATTGATGGGTCATGCCACTTCTACCATACATTATCTGTGGCGGAGTATCTGTATCTGTCGAAGTCTTTACTTCACCCAAAGCAAACTTAGCCGTGTTATTTATTTCTATAAACCCTACTAGATCTGCCCCGGGAAGGCTAGCCTTTGGTGTGCGTTTGTCTCGCTCCTTATTCCAAGGCCACTTTATCTCATATTCCTCTTCTAGTACACATTCCGCTAATGCCTCACCAATCTCCCAAGGTTCTGGATCTGGTGCTGGAGCATTGAGTATACGTTTTAAAGTGTCAACAGCCATGTCAGTAGAAGCTAGGGCGCTTAGATCAGATTCAAAGGTAGCACTAACTTCCTCGTCCTTTAACCGAGCGCATACTGAGTTAACAAGATAAGAGTTAAATTCAGAATCGTTGGTAACTAATTTCCCACACCCGCTAACACATCCCTCTGAACATGTGTAACAGACCGTGTATGAAAGCAAGCTAAGCCCCACCTCGTATCGCGTTGCAGTCTAATTGTAGTCTTTGCCCATGTTGCTTAAATCATACTCCGATTTAAAAAACTGTCAAGCAGATGGCCATGTCTCCATCCCTTCAGTTAAACAATTTGACGATTGTTCACCGCCTATTAAAAAGGTCTGCCAGATTTCACGCCTGACACCCACGTCTATTCGACCAGAACAAAAAAGGAACTATTATTGCCTATGTCTAGCAGGTCTAGCGTCAGAATGGTTATGTCTTGTTCACGTTCTGAGATAGGCGTATAATTACCGTAGCAAAAACCGCCAATTATTAACATAAAATGAGGGAGAATTATGTTTACAAATCAACGTTATATCGAGGTAAATCGAGAGGAAAGGCATTTCTGCGCTTTGTTTGTGCACGCTTTACTGTCATCAGGTTGTATAAGAACCAATTTCACTGAATTAATCTCATCTAAATGCAATATCAAACTGGATCCAGAACGAATGGAAATATTTCTGGAGGCTGCAGCATTACGTGATTATTGGAAAGATTTGGGTGACTCAAAAAAGTACGATAATAGCACCCATGATAATCGAAGACAGGTCTTGAACAAGATGGTTGAAGACAGAGGTTACAGCGCAAGTATAATCGATGAGTACTCGTTCTTCTGGACGAATGGTATTGACGGCAGTAAAACTAAGCTATGGAGTCCAGGTCACTGGAGTTCATCTGCGATAGAAAAGTCGCCATTGCCTGATTTAATAAATGTAAAATGGGCTTTCAATGCGAAGCCAGATATTATGATAATCTCCGAAGATTGTTCGATTCTGATTGAAGGAAAACTCGAATCACCAGAAGGTAAATACGGTGTATCCGGGCAGGGGCAAGAAGAAACTCAACGACTAATAGCGCACTTATTGAAAGAATTGGTACCAGCATTTTCACAGATTGAGTTTCACAATATGCTGCTGGCGCTACGCTCCCCTAAAAATGAAAGGTGGCCACTGTACATCACATGGGAAGACGTAATCAAAATAGTTGAACCAGCATCCCTGGATACATTTACTCAAGAATGTTTTAAACAACTACAAATCAGATATTTCGCCAATAACTGATAATATAAAAGCGTGAAAATATGAAAAGAAGGCTTCTTTCCAAGAGCAAATACCTTAACGGACTTCAGTGTCACAGATACTTGTGGCTGCTTTTCAATGACAAGGATAAAGTACCGCAGCCTGACGCTTCTACCCAACATGTTTTCGATGAAGGGCATCGAATTGGCGAACTGGCGAAACGCTTGTTTCCAGATGGCATTGATATTTCATCTGAAGATTTCATCGGGAATTTAAATAAGACTAAGGAACTATTGTCGGTCAATCGGCCACTATTCGAGCCTGGATTCTATGTTGACGGTTATTTCGCACGATTGGACATCTTGAATCCTGTGGGCGACGGTACATGGGATATCTATGAAGTGAAGGGATCAACCACGGTAAAAGACGTCAATATCCACGATGTTTCTTTCCAGAGACATTGCGCCCAAAAAGCTGGACTATCTATCCGTAAATGCCACATCGTTCATATCAATAACCAATATGTGAAGAATGGCGACATCGACCCACAGGAGTTGTTCGCTGTTGAAGACATCACCGAGCAAGTCGATGAAATAGCGGGTGGAGTCGAAGGCCGAAGTGAGGAAATGTGGGAGATAATTGCCTCACCAACATGTCCAGATATTGGAATAGGGCCCCATTGCAGCGACCCCTATGATTGTCCGGTGACCTGGTGTCGAGAATGCCTGCCCGAACATAATATCTTCAACCTCCACCGCGGTGGCAATAAATGCTTTGATATGTTCAATCAGGGTATCTTTTTCGTGAAAGATATTCCGGCAGATATCAAGCTTTCGGCGATTCAGCAGATTCAGAAGACATGCGAGATCGACGAACAACCACATATCGACAAGGAAGCTATTCAAGAGTTCATCGACTCATTACAATATCCTCTTTATTATCTGGATTTCGAAACCTTCAATCCCGCTATACCGATTTACGAAGGAACCCGGCCGTACCAAAAAGTTCCTTTCCAGTTTTCTCTCCACATTGTTAGTAGTCTAGGCGCAGAGCCGGAATATTATGGTTTTCTTGGCGATGGCACTGAAGATACGAGGCCGGCTTTCTTGGCTGAGTTGAAAGGTGTCCTTGGTGGTCGTGGCAATATCGTGGTTTACAATCAGTCGTTTGAAAAGGGTGTCTTGGCGGAACTTGGTGAGGCTTTCCCGGACTATGCCGTTTGGGTTCGGGAAATCTGTGCTAGAGTCGTTGATCTTTATGCGCCTTTCAGGAGCTTCAGTTATTACCACCCGAAACAGCAGGGGAGCGCGTCTATCAAGAAAGTACTTCCTGTTTTGACAGGTAAAGGATATACTGGCCTGAATATATCCAAAGGTGACGATGCGAGTCTGGCGTTCTGATCTGCCCCCAATAACGATACCACCTTTTAGGTCAAAGCTTCACTCATTATCGCCTCTGGAGTGGGAGGCCGGTAACCAAGCGAGCTATGAGGTCGGATGTGATTATACTCCTGCCTCCATTGTTCAATCAAGAC
>DAOUER010000122.1:0-29621 GCA_034430375.1 Dehalococcoidales bacterium | reverse complement strand
AACATGATTTCCGACTCCATACGCTTTCTCAAGTCGAAGGGAATCGACGTCTTTTTTGACGCCGAGCACTATTTCGACGGCTATAAATCGGATGCGGCCTACGCTTTGAAAACGCTACAGGTAGCCACTGATGCTGGTGCCATTTGCCTGGTGCTCTGCGATACCAACGGCGGAACTTTACCTGATGAAATTACCGACGCTGTTAAAGCCGCCGTAAAAGCGACTTCTGTACCGGTCGGTATTCATACTCATAACGACGGCGGGCTGGCCCTGGCGGGTACTCTGGCGGCGGTCAAGGCTGGTGCCGTTCATGTCCAGGGCACGATAAACGGCTACGGAGAACGCACCGGAAACGCTGACTTATGTTCGATTATCCCGGCCTTGAAATTGAAAATGGGCATCGACTGCGTTACCGATGAGCAGCTGGCCAGCCTGACCGATGTAGCCCATTATATAAGCGAGGCCGCTAATCTACCGCCTTCTCCCTACGCCCCGTATGTGGGTACCAGCGCTTTCAGTCACAAGGCGGGTTACCACGTGGCCGGTCTGGCCAAGTGGCCTCTGGCGTACCAGCACATCGAACCGGAACTGGTGGGTAACCAGCAAAGCATGGTCGTCTCCGAGCTTTCCGGCAAGCGTAATATTCTCTTCAAGGCTAAAGAACTGGGCATCGACCTTACCGGTAAAGAAAAGGAAACGGAGAAACTCCGCGAGCAGGTGAAGCACCTGGAGAGTCTGGGCTTTCAGTACGAGAACGCCGAGGCGTCCCTGGAACTACTGATGCATCGCGTGTTGCCCGGCTATAAAGCCCCCTTCGACCTGGTCGATTTCATGGTGGTAGTGGAGTCGAAGCGGCGTCCCTCTACCCGTAAAAACCGGGACGATATGATTTCCGAGGCCATGGTCAAGGTGAAAGTGGGCAAGGAGATTATTCACACGGCGGCGGAGGGTGACGGTCCTGTGAACGCCCTGGACCTGGCTTTGCGCAAAGCCCTTTTACAGTATTATCCGCATCTCGAGCAGGTTAAACTTATCGACTATAAAGTGCGCATCTTAGAAGAAAGTACCGGCACGGAGTCGCAGGTACGTGTCCTGATAGAATCCTCCGACGGCACCAACGAGTGGCATACGGTGGGTAGTTCTACTAATATCATCGAGGCCAGCTGGCTGGCTTTAGCCGACGGACTGGAGTACTGGCTGCTCAAGCACGGGGAGTAGGGGGATTTCCCCACTTCTTATCCCCCCCTTTTTTGATATCTTTTCCCACCCGGCCGCCCTCGCGGCATCCGCTACCTGTCCGGAGATAATTTGTTTTATTATTTTTCAACAATAGTTTCCCTAGCATACGGACTAAGGCACCAAATTACTATAGAAAATAGAGCCCCAATCAATAATCCATTTTCTCCACCTATGTAGTATCCCGCAAGTAATGCTGTTACTGTTAGTACTAAAGTGACAATAGTAACAATCGGATTGTACTTGATATAGGTGTTTTTACCTTTTTTCTCTAATGATTCTAGTTGAATCCAAGCTTCAATAGACCTTTTTCCCTTCTGATGCACACCTGTATATATGCGGAGTAGCAAATACAATCCCATCCAAGTAAATATTATCCATCCTAATGGTTCCCATACCCAAAAGTAAAAAATGGCGGGTATAATAAACAATACAACTATTGTGCTCATTTTTAGACTGTATATTCCAGCACTGTAACTTAACACTGTTCTTTGTATAATTAAGCGTAATAACCAAGCTAGAGGGATTAATAACCAAGCAGAAATGCCATATATTAAACTAGGTATTGTTATCAGAAAGAATGAAATGATATAAACAGGAATTTGAATAATAGTGTTTACTAAAACTTTTGTTTTAAACATCAGCTTCCCGCACCACTATATCTCTCTCCCGCTCAACACCTCTTTCTCAATCTGAAGTATAGAATCCTTCATATACTGTACCAAAGGTTGGGCATATCATCCTCCCGAATCAGTCTATTCTAATCGGTCGTCGTTTACCTGTCAAAGTCCTTTTGGTACTATCCCTATTGTTGTATAATAGTATTCGAAGCTAACATCTTGTTGATAATTATCTGACCGGAGGGCCGCAATGGGTGAAATAAAGAGCGCCGCCGAAATCGCTAAAGAGAAAATCGCCAAACTCGGTGAAGTTACCGAAGAAGAACGACTCAAGTGGAAATACCTGCCGGAAGGCGAAAAACTGGCGGCGCGTTATCTTAACAGCGACTGTAAACTGAATACGGAGATAGCTAAAATCGATGAAAAGGCTAAAGCTCTGGTGGTCGGCAGCATCAGTGATATCCTCCTGAGGAACATCAGCCTCCCTAAAAATGAATCCATCCGTAAAACCGGCAAGAGAGCCATGGAAGGCATCAAGAGCATAAAAACCGACAAGGTCGCCGTCGAGAATGTGTTCAATAAAATACGGCACATCATAGACCACTACGGCGAAGAGGGAGAAAAGCAGAAGAATCAGGCCTACGAATCCCTGAAAACTGAGTTTGAAGAGAAGTTGCAGGAAGCGATACGGCAGAGAACCGGCGTGAACGGCAGGGTTAATATAGACGTGGAGAAACAACCGCAGTTCCTCGAGGAATGGCAGCGACTCCAGGCACGGCTGGAATCGCAGTACCTGATACTGCTGGATGAATACAAACAGGAGCTCAAGGCGATAAACTAGAATAGCATGGATAATTACGACGAGAGAGTTGAATATGCCGCCCGCCACACCGAGATATTAAGGCATCCCCGCCAGCACCTTTCCACCTTCGGGATTACCAATATCTACTATTACCTGGTCACGGAACCGGTTTACACGGAACTCGTGGAAAGTGACCGGGAGACGGTCATCCGGGAGGGGAGGGTAATCGCCGAACGACCCAAGATAGTCACCCCGTATTACCTGACGAATCTCGAGGGGTTCAGCTACGATGCCCGCCAGTATTTCGAGATGCTGCTGAAGATGCACGGGGCGGACACCCCCGGACTGTTTTATACCTATAAAAACGAACCCAAGGAATTAAATATAGTCTCGGATGCCTGGCAGATGGTGGTCGATAAGCTGAACCAGGAAATCGACCAGAAAAACGACCCGATGACATCGATTATCAAGGGACAGGACGACCTCTGGGACGTCTCTCTCCTAAAATTCATTTACGAAATTACCAGCCGTTCGTTGCAGAGTAACATCGCCCAGCTGGGCTCGCGGGGACTGCTCGGGATGAGTCATGGCGGTGTCCCCATCGAAGCCCGGCAGAGAATCGAGGGGATGTTCGAACAGGTAGCCAGGGGTGAATGCTCTGCACATGACCTGGAGCAGGAGCTGAACCGCTGGGGTATCTTTTACGAGTACCAGGACAGGTTCTTTGCGGTCGTTCGGGGTAACAAGTAGGGTGGTATTTTCAGGAATTGAGGCGATTTTATGAAGATAACGGTTGTCGAAGCCAGAGACCTTTCCGAGGCCTGGTTCCTCTGTCTGGGTAAAGTACTGGAAGAAGGGTATGAATACAAAATAGATCGCGGCAGCTACGAAGGCCAGAACCGCAAACAACTGGACCTGGCGGTCGTCCACGTGAATTATCCGGCCACGAGACCCTTGATCCCCGATGTACCCCAGGGCGTACCGCCTCCCAGCACCATGGAATACGTGGAAAGCTATCTGCCTTATCTGATGGCCGCCCACCGCAAGGAGGGTGAGCAGTACACCTACGGCCAGTACCTGGAAAAGCAAATCGCCGAAGTTATCCGGATGTATCGGGAGGATGGCCACTACACCAACCACGCTTTTATGGCGGTGGGCGATGATAAGTCTATTTACCTGGAAGCTCCTCCCTGTCTGAGAGCGATAGACACCCGTATCAGAGACGATAAGCTCGATTTCTACGTGTATTTCCGGTCGTGGGACCTCTGGGCCGGGTTTCCCTCGAACCTGGCTTCAATTCAGCTTTTAAAGGAATACATGGCCAGCGAGGTCGGCGTGGCGGACGGCGAGATAGTCGCGATGAGCAAAGGACTGCATCTCTACGAATATTCCTGGGAACTGGCCAAAGCCGTACTGAGAATAAGTTGATAGGACATAGTCTGGTGGTCTACGGAGGTTAATATGGATAATGTTGATATTATTGCGGACATGGTGGCGGACTCTGAGAGAATCGTGGTGTTTACCGGCGCCGGTTTCAGCACCGAGTCGGACGTTCCCGACTTTCGTGGCCCTCAGGGAGTCTGGGAGAAGTTCGACCCCAGCGAATTGAATTTGCAGAATTTCCTGCGCAGCGAGGAAATCAGGGAGAAGTACTGGGAAGTACATAAGCTCTTCTGGGAAACAGTAAGAGAGGCCAGTCCCAACGCCGGTCATTATGCCGTTACCGAGTTGCATAACCTGGGTAAACTCGATTGTGTCATTACGCAGAATACCGATGGCTTACATCAAAAATCGGGCACGCCCGATGAAAAAGTACTGGAGCTTCACGGCACCATGCACTGGGTGGACTGCCTCGATTGCGGCAAGAGGTATCCCCGCGAGCGCGCTCACGAGAAGATGCTGGCCGGCGAGCTGGTTCCCCGCTGTGATGAATGCAACGGCATTCTCAAACCGGCTACGGTAGCCTACGGCCAATCGATGCCGGAGAGAGAAACACGCGAATCGGAACACCGGTCGTCTACCTGTGATATGCTACTGGCGGCCGGATCATCGATGGTTGTTTACCCCGCCGCCCAGATGCCGCTGATTGCCAAGCGGAACGGCGCTAAGCTGATTATAATGAACCTAACACCCACCCCTCACGACAACCATGCCGACGTCGTGGTGAACGAAAAGACCGGCGAAACTCTTACTAAAATCATCGCTAAAGTAAAGAAGATTTTAGGTAAATAGTCAGTTCAAGATAGTCTAATTTATTCTATTCCCCCGGATAGATATTGGGGTGTCGAATTGGGTAAAGCTAAGTTTATTATTGTTCCCCTATTAATCATTATTTTATTCTCTTTATCCTGGCTTATCGTCAGTCAGATTCCGGCAGACACTTTATCCCAGCAGATAAACGCCATCTCCAGGCCTTATCGTTTTGACATCGGTAAATGGGAGGTGGTGGCTTTGAGTAAAGAACTGGGCTATCTGGTAACCGGACAGGACGAGGTGTCTCCCGATGATACGGATGTAGTTCTCGATTATTTCGATAATTTGTCCCGTATCAGGGGACTGGAATCGGTAATAAACGCCATCAACGCGGGTACCCGGCAGGGCGACCTCGAAGCGTACGAGGGAGAACTCGATGCGTTAGTCCGGCGGAACTCGGAAATAACCGATACCGTGGAAAAGGTGCTGGAAAAACAGATAGCGGAAACCATGATGGAGCAGGGGATTTATAATCCCTGGGCAGGGAATCCGGAGAGTGAATCTACTTTCCCGCCGGTGAATTTCATCCTGAGCAAGCCGCCGCGTTTGCTGGTAGTATCGCCCCGCGACAGGATAGTAAGAATTAGAGATATTACCCTCGTGCCTGATATTGAAATAGGGACTATGGAAGATATTGAAGATCGGATAAGCGAACTGGATTATTCCGGCCTGGTAACAGGCCTCGGTGGGATTGCCACCTATCCCAGTTACGTCACCGATAACGCCGGACTTCAATTCGCTCTTGATATTATCATTGAAGAATGGCTGCACCAGTACCTCGCCTTTAAACCGCTGGGATTTTTGTACATTCTGGATTTAACGGGTATAAAGCGTGATTATGATATTGCTACCATGAACGAGACTCTGGCGGGTATCGTCAGCAAAGAGATTGGGGATATTGTCTATAATAAATATTATTCCACCGGCGAGATGCAGACTACAACGCTGCCGGAAACCGAACCCGGCTTTGACTTTAATAAGGAAATGAGAGAGATACGGCGGACTGTCGATGATATGCTGGCCCGTGGCGAGATTGAACTGGCCGAGGCGTTTATGGAAGAGAAGCGGCAGGTCCTGCTGGATAACGGTTACTACATCAGAAAGCTGAACCAGGCGTATTTCGCTTTTCACGGCAACTATGCCGATAGTCCCACTTCAATTGACCCCATCGGCGACGAAATGAGGCAGTTAAGAGAAGAAAGCGATTCGTTGCCAAGCTTTTTAGATACTGTCTCCGGAATGACTACCCGGCAGGAACTGGCCGAGAGTATTGATTGATATTCTGATTGAAGAGTCTGTCCCGGTAACTAGACTAACCGGAACACAACCATGGCCGTACTTATCGTCTTTTCCGTCAGGGGGTTGAAATTACGCTGGAAAACTATATCGACCACCTCAAATTCTTCTTCAGAATTGGATAGCCAGGTGTTGATTTTGATTTCCATGTCTTTAATGGTATTACTCCGGAGTAATTTTACCCGGAGGTCTTTTGCCCGGATCTGGTAAGACATGGTGATTCCCTCCCAGACACTATTGTACCAGAAAATTGTCTTTAGGGCATATAAAGCTGGAAGGAGTACAGATGAATATACACAAAATGGTGTGTGTCCCATTTACTCGGCCGGCTAAGCTAGTGGAACACACACCACCTTTTGCTTTTTGTTCTGGGTGATTAATACCGTTAGGTAATTACCACCACCAGGACCATTTGTTCCAGGAATCCCAGAAACCTCCACCGCCTTGGGTGATGAATTCACCGCCTCCGCTGCCGTTACCACAGAGTGCTTCCGGTTCCAGTATTTCTGATTTTACCTCAGGTTTTACATAGATTTCTTTAGGCATGATTACCTCTCTTTGCAGACAGCCCCTTCAGCTGTCTATGGTCTTGTTTTATCTAGGGTACGTCTGCGAGTATTCATGATGCCGGCTCGTTTTAATTCATCTATTATTAACGCCACATCGACAAGGGCGTTTTCTAAAGATATATCAAATCGTTCGTTTATCCGCCTGGCTATGCCGTCAATATCCAGGCTGCCGTCGCATAATTCCCAGATAAAAGCGGCCGTTTTATTCAATACGTGTGATGAAAGCCCATCTTCCTTGATCACCACGATGGTATCCCCCACACGCCGCCAGATAACGTCTTTTTTTTGTACCGGGTAGGGCATATTTAGTTTCGTATCTCTCTTCCTGTAATACCGTCGAGTTCATCGGTAATTCGCCAGAGCGAGTCTTTATCCAGGTTGAACTCAAGTTCATATACCGGGATCGATTTCACGATCGCCGAACTGAAATCTGCCATCAAGGAGTAGGCGGTTTTCTTATCATAGTTTCCCACGCAAGACGGGGCGATAATCTGGCGGATAAAGCGTAAATAAGCTTCGGCCTTGTCAAGGTAATTATAGGCGGTCCGGTTGTTCTGCTTCAGTAAAAGAATACAGCTCAAAGGGGCGCTGAAATTACGCCCCGGGAGTAAATCACCGAGTATGGGCGTGTTCTGAATACTCACCCCGTTGCCGTTCGAACCCGGGTGAGACATCAGCAACATCTCGTCGTTGAACACCTCACCGTGTTTATCTCCGCAGAGCTTGGCGATGGTCGTTTTCCCGATGTCGCTGGGACCGGTGAATACCAGCGCCCGGCCGTTTCGCAGGATTCCGCAGGCGTGTACCAGCATCGCCGGCGGGTGGGTATTGTATTTTGTCTTACACGCCGAATAATAGACCGAGGAAATTAACTGGTTGAGAAGGTTTAACTTGGTATTATCGGGGTCTAGCAGGTTTCTCTCTCCGGTTATCTTGATGGTGCGACTTTCCAGGTCATATTTGCCTTTAAGTAATTTCCCGGAACTGCGGAAATGATTATCCTGATGCATATAACGGCTTCTCAATAGAATTGACTGTAATTCGTCAAGACTGAGGTAATCGGTCATCTCCCATTCTAACGTGATATCAGCCGGCTCATCGGTGAGATAATTACGGTATAACCTTTGCAGCTTCCCGTATATCTCCGTATCCCGGAATTTCAGGTCACAGGAAATGTTACCTATCTGAATACCCAGGGTATGCTCAAAAGCTGTGTTCGTCTCTTTTCTCTTAAAAATGGTATTCGTAATATTCATTCTTCTCCGTAAAAGCTGTTTTTGATAAGTATATTTCGCTACCGTATAGATATAATTTATACTCGCTGCGTTAATTTGCAGTAAACAGCGGGTTAGAATGAGGTAGGAAAATATCCCCGGGACCGATATATAAAGAGACGTTATTTCTATGTTTCTTAGCCGAAAACGGTAAGGTTTTTATGGAATATTTATAATAATATAGGGGATTTTTAGGAGTTTGTAACTCTCTGGTAGGTAAGATGTTATTGAGGTATGAAAAGTTAAATTAAGAGAAGAGGGAGTAGGATATGATAAGTCACGAAGAAATAAGGCCGATGTTAACCGTCAAAGACGTGGCGCGTCTTTTGCATATTCATGAAAATACCGCCCGGCGCTGGAGTGACCAGGGTATTATAAAATCATACCGCATTACCCGCCGCGGCGACCGCCGATTCCGGCGCGAGGATATTTTACACTATCTCTCCGAATTCAACAACACCGAATATCGGGGCTAGAGGTCTGGTAAAGCAGGGCTTACCGGACAAGCCCGATGTATTAATTAGGTAACTAAATACGGGTATTTATTTTTTCCAACAGCATTTATCTTTCAGATTTATGCTGTTTTTTTATTGCTTTCCCCGTTTGCCGATAAATGCTGAAAGCAGCCATCAGCATATACAGGCTGCCGGCGTACTGCGATGCTCTCCCCAACCAGGCAATCCGGCTTTCCAGAGGACCGCGGGATATAAAGATAACTCCGGCGGCAAAAAGTACCAGGCCCAGAGAGTACCAGAAAGCGGAATCTACACGCGCTTTAATGTAGTGCCTCAGATAAATGGAAGCTGTAGCGATACATATGATAAATACCACTCCCTGCACGATGTCCCTGGTCGCCAGATGGGTGCCCAGCGATGTAGTGATATATGTGATTATGTCCTTGTGGGCTAGCCAGGTGACAAGAGAAATAACCACCAATATCAGTGGGTAGTATATGATGAGAGTAAGCTTTCTCGAAGTCTGGCTGCTACTGATACTTTCACGGTTGAGAAAAACGTATCCGGCCCCGATGGCGTGTATCAGCGCCGCGATAAATACCCCGCTGTCGTAGGCTGTAATGCGGGTATTAAGGTCGGTATTGCTCAGCCATCCATAGAGCAAGATGCTGAAGCCAAAGGCCAGGACAGCGCCGCCAAGCCCGAAGGCTAACGGCGAGCCGGAACGCCGGTAGTACCTGGCGGCATAATATACCACCGGCAGGGCTAGGACGCTGATGAAAACGGTATTAATAGCCGAAATCGGCCAATCGAGCCGGAAATCTTCGGCGATGTCAAGAACATCGAGACCGACAAATATCAATCCTGTAATGATAATGATAGTTAATATTCCGATGGCAATTAGCTTGGGCATAATTCTTCTCAATAATCGTATCATAAATTTAAAAGTATAGTAAGCTGTAATGAAACCCCGGCCTGATATATCGGGGTTCTTACCCGATTACCGGAATAATTTGCGGAAAAGACTCTGGTATTCTAACCTGTAATAAAGAAAGACTAACCCCATTCTAACCTGCCGGCTTTATTATTTAACAAATGAGCATACTGCGGATGTTGTCCAAATCAAGGGGGGCGAGGAATCTGCTTGCCCGGATACGCACCGTTATGGCGCGTTTCGGTTTGTCTTCAAAGCGTTTTCACCGTCTGCTGAAAGATTATCAGGCCCTGACCCGCGAACTGGGATGCGTCCCGACATTCCCAATTACCGCGGTTGTTCTCAAGAGACATCCCCGGATTATCCGGGATTTGCATGACCAGGGTGTAGAATTCGCCGTTCACGGCTATGTCCATATCGACTACGGGGTAATTCCCGAAGCGGAACAGTCGACGCATTATCAAAATGCCGTAGATATTTTTCAAGCCTGCCGGGTTCCGTTCACGGGTTTCCGGGCGCCGTTTCTCCGCGTTAACGACCGGACATTTCCGGCACTCAGCCGCGTGGGATTCCCCTATGATAGCAGCCTGGCAGTACACTGGGATGTTATAGAGAAGTCTCAATACACCGAAGAAGCCTGGGGTGAATATTTACGGGTGCTGGAATTTTACCAGTCACAACCGGCTGAAGCCAGACCCGTCCTCCCCGGTTTTTTCAACGGGTCTGTAGAGATTCCCATATCGATGCCCGATGATGAAATAACCGTAGAGAGACTGGGCATAACCGAGCCTGAAGAAATAGCGAAAATATGGGAAGCTATCGTCAGGAAAACGTACGCGTCGGGTGAGATGTTTACGATTCAGCTTCACCCCGAGCGCATCGCCGAATGCGGTTTGGCATTATCCCGTGCCGTCGGCCTGGCTAAAACCTATAATCCACCGGTATGGATAGCTACCTTGCGAGAGATAGCGGAATGGTGGCAGGAAAGGGCGGGATTTTCCTTTGATATTAGTCCACAGGATGATGGTAAATACCTTATAAAAGCGGAGTGTTCACCCCGGGCGACGGTACTGGTGAAAAACGGTAAGACTGGCGTACCGGCCGATGCTTGGTATGAGGGTTATAAGATCGTCACCGAGAGGGAATTCGCCTTGGAAAGCCCCCGGCGTCCGGTAATCGGGGTGAATGAGGACTCCTCGGCGGAAGCATTATCGTTCCTGCGGAATGAAGGCTATATTGTCGAGAAAAATAACCGGCCATCCGACTATACCCTGTATCTCGATAATCTCAAGGACTTTACCCGTGACGATGAGAGAGGTCTGGTCGATAGGATTGATGAGTCCGACGCAACCCTGGTAAGGTACTGGCGTTGGCCGGACCGGGCCAGAAGCGCCGCATCCGTCACCGGAGATATAGATTCGATTACCATATCCGATTTCGTTCTGAGAATAATAGAAACCAGCCGGGAAAACCGCCGGCAGAGAAAACTCAGCCGGGATTCGTGAAAATACCTGCAACTGGGGCCTCATGAGTATTCCTGAAAAGAAGTCCTATTTTATATTACAACGTATCTGAGATTTGCTTAATCCTGCCATCCTGCTACTTAATTTTTACCTTCTTCTAACCTTGATAACATACCCTGATAATACAGGATTATGACTACACAATATGCGTTGACAAATAATAAACTGCTCGTTCCCGGAAAGACGAAAATCGAGCTGGAAACAGGCGAGATTCATGTCTGGTACGCCTGGCTGGATGAACTAAAGGACTGTATCCGGAGAAAGCGGGGATAATTGGACAGGAAGTTAGAAATCATTGATCCGGTTCATGAAAAACGCTGGGATGAATTCCTGGCCAGGCAGCCTTACGCTTCGGTTTTTCATACCTCAGCCTGGGCGAAGTCGATTAGGGAGGCCTACGGTTACCAGCCGTGTTACCTGGTGCTTGAAAACGCTGACGGACAATACGCAGCCGGGATACCGCTTTTCTTGATTAAAAGTCGCTTCACCGGCACCAGGCTGGTCTGTCTACCGTTTTCTGATTATTGTTATCCGTTATCGGAAAACCCGGAGGATATAGCCATACTGTTAAATGCTGCCAAGGAGGATATGGCAGATCAGGGGGCTACGTACCTGGAGATACGGGGTTGGCCGTCCGGGATACCAGATGAAGAACTCGGCTTATTACCGTTTCATTACCACTTGTCCCATTCTATCGACTTGAAACAGAATATTGACGCACTGGAGAAAAAATTCTCTACCAACGCACGGAGGTCAATCCGGAAAGCCTTGAAGAACAATGTTTTGGTAAGACGAGCCGAAAGCGAAAGCGATTTAAAGGACTTTTACCGCTTTAACGTACAAACCCGGAAGAAAAACGGCGTTATTCCTCAGCCTTATTCCTACTTTCAGAGCGTATATAGAAATCTCGTTATACCCGGAGTGGGATACCTCTCTGTGGCGGAGTGGCAGGGGGAAATCATAGCCGCCAGCATTTTCCTGGTTTATAAAGACACTATTTACTATAAATATAACGCCTCGGACCGATGTCATTTAGGTAAATGCCCTAACCATTTATTGGTTTGGGAAGCTATCAAGCAGGCCTATGATGATGGCCTGGTAACATTTGATTTAGGACGATGTAGCCCGGATGATGAAGGTCTGCGGACTTTTAAAAATAGATGGGGTGCCCAGGAAATGGATTTGCCATGTTATTACTACCCGGTGATAAAGGGTACCATGACCTACACGGATACCAGTTTAAAGTATAAAATAATGAATCAGGTGGTGGGAACAATGCCTG
Organism: Dehalococcoidales bacterium; assembly: GCA_034430375.1. Lineage (GTDB taxonomy): Bacteria > Chloroflexota > Dehalococcoidia > Dehalococcoidales > RBG-16-60-22 > W425. The sequence goes on along the minus strand of DAOUER010000122.1, from coordinate 17,377 downwards.
ATTTCCTTCTCAAGGCCATCGGCTCTAAGGTATATAAGCATCTCGGTTAATCAAACATTCTGCACGATATATGATATCGCTTTTTCAACACCAATCAGGAACGATTATTCCGAAATTATGGAGCTTCTCTCAGGCGCTTAGTCTTTGATATACTTCGAGATATTTTACTTTCACATCCGACCAGCGGTATTTATTATAAAACTCCCGCCCGGCTTTACCTAGAGCGGTCCTTTTCTCAGGGTGATGATAGAGTTCCAGTATCCGTTCGGCTAATTCAACCTCATTACCCGGCGTGTAATATAACAGGCAATCCGAATCGATCAATGCTACCAGCCCGGGTAAAGCGGTAGAAATGGTTGCTTTACCCATACCCAGGTATTCCAGTACTTTATTGGGGGTGCCCACGTCTTCTATCATGGGCGCCATGCATATATCAGCCAGGGCTATGCGGGGGGGGACTTCCTCATACGGCAGGTAGCCGTCAAAGTGTAAATATTCACTGATTCCCAGTTTTTCCGCCATATCTATCAACGTCGTCTTGTAGTCTCCCCAGCCGATAATATGAACGGACAGTTCACGGATCTCTTTTACCACTAACGGGATGGCTTGAACCATGGTTTGTATTCCGTATCTTTTCAAAATAGAGCTTACTACCAGAACCTTGAATTTACCATCATTTTCTACCGGCGGCGTCGGACTCAGGTTGAAAACGGACTCATCAACCACATTAAGTATCAATGACACTTTTTCCGGACGTATTCCGTAATAATCGGCCAGGTCCTTCTGCACCAACACGTCGGTTACGAAAACATAGTCGGCATATAGCGCACAGAGTTTGGTGATAAAGCTATACATCCGGGTTAAAATATGTTTCCGGCTGAGGTTGAAGTTGTCGGTGAACAGGGCTTCTGACTTTTCAAACATGAAGAAAATTACTTTACTGCCCAGCAGCTTGGGGATGATAGTTGCAAACAAGAGGAAGTCAGGGATATTACATACTTCTATTACGTCGAAACGCTTTCTCAGGGATAGTCGCACCAGGTGAAACGAGACCAGCAGTAAAAAGGCCAGATAATCAAGGAAATACCAGATAATACTATCGCGATGGTGGGAGAATAATACGCGGTGGACATTGATGCCGCTCATCACCTCATTCCTCGGTTGCCCCTCGCGACCATAGCAAATGACATCGACTTCATATCCTTCGCGTAGCAAAGTCTCGGCATTTCTCCTCATATTTCTCTGCATGGGGTAGGCTTTTTGCCGGACGATGCACACTCGCTTTTTCGATTCTGTCTTATTACTCATAAATTCCTTTTTGAATAAGTGATGCGGGTTAATCATAGACCGGAACCTGGAACGAGCCCAGAGAACTCCTGAGAAGCAATTTATGATTTTCCCGGGTAATGTATAAGTGTTCCTTAGTCTTCTTCGTCTGGTGGTTTATCTCCACCTGAAGGTGCTATAGACTTTTTCAGCCACCTGAAATTTAACACTAACCAGGCAACAACTAGCCCTAAGATAGCCCCCATTATCAGTATATTTCTTGCCTGAGCGCGTTGCGGGAGTACCGATGTGGGAAATGAAGGATTACCGGCGACAAGATATCCGGTTTCTACGGTTTCCGCATTGTTCCCAACTAATGCTCCCAGTTGGTTTGTCAGGTTATTCAGACGATCGGCATAGGTGGTTACCTTATCCTTGGCGAGAGTATATTCCATATTCTCCGCCAGGCTGTCATATCCCAGCTGGCTTTCCAGTATTTCCAACTCATCCTTGGCGTCTCTCAAGGCTAGAGAGATAGTCATAAACTTAGTTTCGGTACTTTCTCCTTCCTCGAGGGATATTATCTGGGAGTACAAGGCTGTTAGCCTTTCCTGCAACGCTGATAATTCGGTATTAAGAGTGTCTACCTTTAACTGCGCCAGGCGGTATTCTATACTTAGCAATTGGTCTTGTTGGCTGGACTGATTAAACAGTTCATCGTATTCCTGTTGAGCCTCAGCTAGCGCTTCCGCCGTTTGTTCTACTTGTATCATGACATTGTCGTATTCAGAACCGGAGTTGATGCCACTGGCGATTAATTGAGTCAATCCAATCGTATCGGCATCACCCCTTACCAAAATGTCCAGCTGATCAGTTAATCCTCTTATTTTCGCATCAAGTATCAGTATAGATACCTCGTCGGATGGATTATCCGGGTCCAGTCCGCTGGCAATCACCAGTTCAAGTTCGGCTTCAGTAAGTTTAGTTACGGTCTCTGAAATTTCGTCTAGGGTGTTTTCATACTCCGTCTGGAGGTCGGTCTCGCTATAGTATTCTAACGTTAGTAAACTTGCCTGATTATCAAATTCCTGTTGCAATGCCGTTACTTTAGCGCTCAGGGAGATATAGCTGGGATTATCAAAGATTTCCAGGCTGCCTAGAGCATTAAACTCTAACTGTGCCTCATAAAGGGCCGCTTTAACCGCTTCCATTTCATTTAAAGTATTTTGATACTCATTTTCTCGTTTTTCCTGTTCTTCGGCAATCAGGTAATCATGAAAAGCCTGCGGTAATAAACCCGCAAAAAAGGCAGCCTCTTCCATGGTGTCGGCGATAGCGCTAACAATGATGGTGGGAAGTTCGCTCTTGTAATCGTATCGCGCTATGATCATTTCACCCAGGTTCTCAATGGTGTATTCGGTTTCCAAGGGATACTTTTCAAGTTCCTCAACGAGGAACTGTAAGAACGGCAGGCTACCTGCTTTGGCGGCATAATACTCACCGAACTGCTGTAAAAGAGGCAGTGCTAGGTACGTAGATCCGGGATTTACCACCTGGATTTTGATGGCACTCTTATACGGGCCGGTGGGTTCAATACCCAGAAGTCCCAGAAGCCCCGTGCCTTCGGTCTCCGCCTGGATTTGGGGTTCTTCACTGGTGGCAAACAGGGGGCTGATCAGCCAATAACCTAAGGCCAGCAGTATTCCTACAATGAGCCCCGAAGCCAATATTATAATAGACCGCCGGCTGAATAACGGTACCATGGTTACGTTGGCATCGTCTGTACTTGCCTTTTTTTCAGCGTTTCGCCGGCCGAGCGGGCTGTTTTTTTTATTACTATTAGTCACCTGATTCTCCTTAACCAGATAAAGGTCTTTTATTACACTGTAGCATCTTTTCCACTCGCTGGAAAGAGATTGACTTCTATCTGCTGATTAATACTACTTTGTAGCGTCAACACCCAAAGCTGATTTGTTGAACTCGTTGACACAATTACATACATAGTCAACTTCTTCTATAGTTAGCTCAGGATACATGGGCAATGAGATTATCTCCTGAGTGATTTTCTCGGTTACCGGTAAGGATAACTCAGGCCCTCGGCAGGCCCGCCAGGCTTTCTGAAGGTGAACGGGAATAGGGTAGTGCATTCCGGAGGCTACCCCTTTACTCTCCAGATATTCACGGAGTCGGTCCCGTTCCGGTGTTCTGATAACGTATAAATGGTAGACATGTTTAGCCCAGGGCATTTCCTCAGGTACGATGTAATCCTGGTAGAGACTGGAATTGTATGTCTGGGCCAGTAATCGCCGCTGTTCCAGCCAATCGTCAAGATGGCGGAGTTTTATCCTGAGCACGGCGGCCTGGATCTCGTCAAGGCGTCCGTTGATGCCAATCATGGCGTGGTGGTATTTGGCGTTCTGTCCGTGGTCCCTGGCCATGCGGCATCTATCGGCAATCTCGGGATCGGATGTGGTGACAATACCGCCTTCGCCGTAGGCGCCCAGGTTCTTGGTAAAGTAAAAGCTAAAGCAACCGGCATCCCCCATGGAGCCGGTACGCCTGCCTTTGTATGCGGCGCCGTGGGCCTGGCAGGCATCTTCGATTATTTTCAGGTTATGGGCACGGGCAATCTCTATTATCGGGTCCATATCGGCCGGTTGGCCGTAGATATGTACCGGGATAATCGCTTTTGTCTTTGGAGTTATTGCTTTTTCAAGTTGCCCGGGGTCCATGTTATAGGTTTCGGGGTCGATATCGATAAGGACCGGTTTAGCACCGGTCAGAATAATCGCCTCCACTGTAGCGATAAAGGTGTGAGAAACAGTGATAACCTCATCGCCCGGTCCTAACCCGCAAGCCCTTAGAGCTATATGAAGTGCATCGGTCCCCGAGCTTACACCGATAGCAAACTCGGTATTGCAGTATGCCGCATAATCGGATTCAAGCGCCCGGACATTTTTACCCAGGAATAGCTGCATGCCGTCCAGCACCTGGCTGATTTCAACCAGCACTTCTTCCTTGATGCTGGCATACTGCATTTTCAAATCAACAAACGGTATTTGCATTAAATCCTCCGTGCTAAATGGCCGTATGGTTTATCTCTTAAACCGGTTTTACAGGTAAGATTTTCTATTTCGCCTTTTACCAGAGCCGGATTGCCGTAGGCAACCATACCGTCAGGAATGTCTTTGGTTACCACGCTGCCAGCACCGATAACGGCGTATTCCCCGATCACCACCCGGGGGAGAATGGTAGCGTTGATACCTATCTGGGCACCTTTCTTGATATGCGGACCTCGCATACATTCGTGGGAATGCGGGCAACCCGGATGGATATCATTCGCCAGGGTTACTCCCGGGGCCAGGAAAACGTCATCTTCGATGGTGGTGAACTGGGCTATGTAGACTTTATTGTGAACTTTGACGTTATTGCCGATATGGCAGCCGTAATCTACAACAGAATGATTCCAGATTCGGAAATTATCACCGATATCGTTTTCCTCGCGGATAATGGCGTAATGACCGGTTTCCAGGTTAGAGCCAATCCGGCTGCCGCCGTAGATAATAGTGCCCTGGCGTATACGGGCACCCAGGCCGATAGAAAGCACGATATGGCCTCCCCTTACCGGCAGGTATCCCAGCACCACGCCGTCGTCAATGACGGCTTTTTCACCGAGTCGTACCATTTTACTATTAGTTTCCAATCCGTTGGCAGGTTGTATCTCATTTCTCATCAAATCTTCCTCTTACTCGCTATTCAACTTGGCAATAGCCATAGTTTCCAAGCTAAGTTTTATTCTTTGACCACCGTTAGCCAGGGACTTCTCAGCGGCTTCAAGGATACTGGTAACTTTTAGTCCTGCCCAGCCGTCACTTCTCGGCATCTTTCCTTCATTGATGCAGCTGATGAAATGACTGCATTCCAGTTTGAGAGGTTCGGCGCTGGAGACAAAGGGTATCACGACATCACCGTAACGATAGTTAGGTGGCCAGGCCGAGAATTTGCTATTACCGTTCATCTCTTTCGGAACAGTTAATCCTTTATCATAGATGTGTATCTTTTCCGTCTCCGACACATCATCGTAGACGGCCATTTTTTGGCTGCCAACAATAGTTGTCTGCCGGATTTTTCGCGGGTGGAGCCAGCTTACGTGGACATGGCCCATGGCACCGCTGGGGAACATAATTTCCAGATAGGCTATATCGTGAGTATGCTTGTCAATATGATGTGTCCCCCGGGCACTTACTGCTATGGGATCCTCTTTTAATATTGAAAGGATGATGCTGATATCATGCGGTGCTAGGTCCCAGATAACGTTAACGTCCGTCCGGAACAGACCGAGGTTGAGACGGGCGGCATCAATACTGTATATATCTCCCAACTCGCCGTTGTTCACCAGGTCCCTCAGAAAATCTACGGCGGGATGATATTCGTAGGTATGTCCGGCCATGAGCACCAGGTTTCTTTTTTCCGCTATCTGCATTAATTCGAGGGCTTCCTGGCTGCTGGATGTCATGGGTTTTTCAATCAGGACGTGTTTATCATGGAGTAAGGCTTCTTTGGCCAGCTGGTAATGCGTATTTACCGGCGTGGCGACAATAACCGCTTCTATATCATCCTTAAGGAATTCCTGATAATCGGTGGTAGCGTGAATAGCAGGATACTGCATCTGAACTGGTTCCAGCCGGTTGCTATCAAGATCACAGACCGCTATTGGCGTGGCTTCTCTGAGTTCGTGGCAGACCCTGATATGCTTCGGGCCCCAGTAGCCGGTTCCGACAATTCCGATATTTACCATGTATGTGCCTCCTTTATCCGGATTAACTACCGTCACCGGCTATTATGGTGGCGAAAGTTAATAACAGGATTTTTGTGTCTAATTTTAGTGACCGATTATTAATATATTCAATATCCAGACGTACCATATCTTCAAAGGACACGCATTTTCTGGTACGTACCTGCCATAAACCGGTCAGACCGGGTTTTACCAGTAATCTCTGGCGATGCCAGTTGCTATACATGTCGACGGCATAGGGGATATCCGGCCGCGGTCCGACAAAGGACATCTCACCCCTCAGGATATTCACCAGCTGGGGGAGTTCGTCCAGATTTGTCTTACGGAGAAACCTGCCGAATCTTGTTACCGCCGAATCGTCAACCTTGTAGATAGCGTTTCCGTTATCGTCAAACCGGTAGGGAACGTTTTCGATTACATATTGCTTTAAATAAGCTTTGTATTCGGCATCATTATTACCGGCGTGCATACTCCTGAATTTATAGGCGGTGAATTTATTACCATCTTTGCCAACCCGTTCCTGGGCGAATATCGGGCTTTCACGGGAATCTATTTTAATGCCTATGGCTATCAAAGCCAGCAGCGGCGATAAAACAACCAGCGCCAGAAAAGACAATATCCGGTCGGCGATGTTATTCCAGTACGGATAGGATAATATCTTTCGTACAAATCCCTGTTTTTCAGGAATTTCCGGTTCTCTCTTCTCTGCCGTATGCGCCAAAGGGCTGTCCTGCTGTTTAAACCATTCGACTTCCTGCTGCAGTCCTTGTTCAAGGGAGGTCTGAGGAGAAAATGACAGGACTTTTTTAGCGGCGGAGATATCGCCGGCAAGATCCATGTTCGGCTGGTCTTTAGCCACCATCATTGGTTCTATATCGGTCGGGTAAAGCCTGACTATCTCGCGAGCGATTTCCATACTCGTATGACTCTGTCCTGAACCGATGTTGAGAACCTGTGAAGGCCTTATGGCTAAGGCCCTTACCGTAGCGTCAACCACGTCATCTATATAAACATAGTCCCTTATTTCCAGACCGTCGCCGTAAACCCGTGGTGGGTTTCCTTCAGCAATGGAATTAAGGAAGTTGGGAATTGCCCGGTGGCCGAACTCGCCCGGTCCGTAAACAGTGGCATATCTCAATATGGTTACCGGTATCTGGTTTGCTTCTCCATAGGCCTTCAGGTAGTTTTCAATCGCCAGTTTGGTGACAGCATACGCTGAGACGGGAACCGGCCGGGTGCTTTCATTAACGGGTAATTTAGCCTGTTTTCCGTATACGCTGAGGCTACTGGCAAAAGTTACACCTTTCAGAGAATCACCCAGCATCCTGGTCAGGTAAAGGGTGGGTGATAGATTCATTCGTATCTCGTTCAAGGCCTGTTCGCCATAACTCTGGTTCCTCGGGACAAATAAACCAAGATGGGCCAGGAGATCTATCTCTCCCCATCTTTTAATATGGTCTGAAAGATAGTCGACATGGGTTAGGGAGCTGTGTATCAGGTGTAATTGGGGGTTTTCCAGCACGGACGTAATCCGGGATAAGTCAGCCTTGACATCGACGACCCCTATTACCATAGCTTCATGCTTTAAAAGTTCTGTAACCAGATGCGAGCCGATAAATCCGGCCGCCCCGGTTACCAGAATGCGTTTCCCCCTTAATTCTTCGTAGATAGACGTCATGTTTTTGTTAATTATCCCCAGTTGATAATAACCTCGTCTTCCTGAAGATTCTTTAAATCCCAGTCCTGTCGGATAACCCAGTCGTAGTATTTTTGGATGCCTTCTTCAATAGCGGTCCGGGCTTCAAAATCCAGAAAACGTTTGGCCTTGGAGATATCGGCGTAGTGGCGCCGGACATCGCCTGGCCTGTCTTTCATATATACCGGGGCCAATTCGCCACTTCGTCCCGTTACCTCCAGCACTATCCGGGCGATGTCATTTATCGTAATTTCACATCCTGCGGCGATATTGATAGTTTCTCCGACCAACTCGTCACACTCGGCGGATAGAACGATACCTTGAACAATATCACTAACTTCGGTGAAATCACGGGTCTGCTTTCCGTCACCGAATATAATCGGTGGCAGGTTGTTCATCGCCCTGAGGACGAACCGTGGTATCACCTCGCCGTAAGCGCCTTCCAGGTGCTCTCGCGGGCCGTAAGTGTTGAACGGTCGTACCACGGTTACCGGTAGCCCGAAGGACAGAAAGTAGGAACGGGCGTAAGCTTCACCGGCCAGTTTACTGGCCCCGTAAGGCGTGGTGGGTTCCATGGGATGGTCTTCGGTCATCGGAGCCGTTTTAGCCGTACCGTAAACTTCGGAAGAGGATATGTAGATAAATCTTTCTATTCCTGTTTCATAAGCTGCGTGGCACAGGTTAAGACTGCCGGTGGCATTAACATCATGCACCAGGTAGGGGTCTGATAAAGAAAGCCGCAAACACTGAACAGCCAGGTTAAAGATAATCTGGCTGTCTTTAACGAGCTTTCTCATCTGTTCCAGGTCTGTTACATCAGCGTGTAAAAATTCGACAGCGCCTTTATCAAGGTGATGCCGGATATTATCCAGTTTACCGCTGGAGAGGTTATCGATAACCGTAACCCGATTATTCGCAGCTAAAGCATCTACCAGGTGGCTGCCGATAAATCCGGCTCCTCCGGCGATGATAATTTTCTTTTCGTTCAACTTCATACTTATGACCTCAGAGTTTCATTCTAGAACTGTGTTCTATAATTATCATCCTACCGTTCTAGAGTTAGGAATCGGGGAAACATAGGTTAGGAAAAGGTTAGAACCGGTGTTTTCCATCGTTATTTTTTCATACCCCCGTTATAATATGTCTCACTTTGTATGGTTTTTACTATTGAATCACGTTGATTCTGGTTTCCTGGGTGCGCTGACTGCAGCGGCCGATGCCTTCATAAAGGAAACCGGCCTGAATCATCTCATCGGGATCATAGAGATTGCGGCCGTCGATGAGAATAGGATGGTTCATCGACGTAGCCATAGCGGACATATCCAGGTCTTTAAACTCCTCCCATTCGGTGACCAGGACCAGCGCATCACTGTCTTTAGCGACTTCATAAGCATCGGCACAATAGGATACACCGAGCTTATATTTCGCTGCCGACTGCATAGCGGTTGTATCCGGGTCATAGGCTTTTATCCGGCATCCCTGGTCCTCCAGGAGAGATATTATCAAGAGAGAACGGGCATCCCGGATATCATCTGAATTTGGTTTGAAAGAAAGTCCCAGGATACCCACAGTCTTTCCTTCTAGTGAACCGAGCAGCCAGTGTAATTTCCTTGTAACCAGGTATACCTGCTGCTGGTTTATCTGCTGAACGGCGCGTAAAAGACGGGCCGGGATATTCTTCATTTTGGCCATATGGATGAGACCCTTGAGGTCTTTGGGGAGACAGCTGCCGCCCCAGCCCAGTCCCGCATTTAGATAGCCTTTGCCGAAACGCTGGTCCAGTCCCATGACGTTGGCCACTTTCACAACGTCAACGCCGTATTCATCGCAGAGGAGGGCTATTTCATTCATAAAGCTAATCCTGGTGGCCAGGAAGGCATTACAGGCGTACTTGGACATCTCGGCTGTCCGGTTATCGCAGGTGACCACTGGAGAATCCAGGGATTTAAAGAGCCTGGCGACTTTTTCGGCGGTTTCCGGGTCCGGTGAGCCGATAACGATACGGTCGGGATGCATAAAATTGTAAACGGCGGCGCCTTCCTGCAGGAATTCCGGATTTGATACCACCGGGAGGTTATGGCCGTTCCGGCTGTTATAGGCGATTACTCGGTCCACGATCTCGGCGGTACCCACCGGTACGGTGCTCTTAATAACTACTGTCAGGGGGCCGCTGGCGGATTCAGCGATGTTTTTTGCAGCTAACCGTACCCACTTTAAATCAGGTTTCCCGTTGCTGGCGGCCGGAGTACCTACGGCGATAAAGGCGAATTCAGCGCCCAGTAAACCCTGTACGTAATGGCCGGTTACTTTGATTTTTCCAGCGGCATAATAACGCTGCCAGAGCTCGGATAAACCTGGTTCATTAATTGGTATAACGCCATTTTCCAGCACCGTTACTTTATCCGCGTCAATCTCTATCAGGGTTATTTTATGGCCCAACTCCGCGAAACAGGCGGCTGTAGTCAGGCCTACGTATCCGGCGCCGATAACGGATATATTACTCATAGGAATTACGCCTCCCGTTATATTGTTTATATTTTAGCTTTCGCAAGTTAAATTAGAAGTTAGATATCGTTAGTATTAGGTTAGAAACTGAAAAACCAGTGTAACTAACCCGTTTACAGGTTAGGTCGTGAATTTAATGCCTCCATAGCTGCAAGTAAGTATTTAATACCTCGGGATCAAAATCCCCGGCTGAGTCGTTCACAAATTTAACTAAGGCCTGCTCCGGATTTCGTTTTTCCGGAGATTTCAGCCCGGGGTAGAGCCGTTCGTAGGCGATGGCGACAGCTAGGATTTTAGTTGCCAGCGGATTATCGGCATGGTTAATCCCGGAATCGTCATCGTACAAATGATATATATAGCGGATATAAAGCAGAGACTCTTGGAGAAATGGAATGCCGGAAAGAGCATTCCATATGGAATAGAAGCTTCTCCTGATTTTACTGACTTCTGTTTCCGTAACAGCCGGCATTATCTTGGGGCTTTCCCCAGGCGATAATAGCAGTCCCAGGTCGTTCAGCATGGCGGCATATCGCAGCGAGCGGCATTCGTCTTCCGATAATTTAAATTCCCTGGCTATGGATAAAGCCGATTGTACGATACGCCGGGTGCTTTCCGGATTAAAGACACCCTTGATATTGTATGATTCCGCGGTTTCTCGGCCGACGGCCAGCACCGCCTCGATACAGGCTGTCTGTTCTGTTTCCTGCTGCAGCAGGGAGTCCTGCTGAATATCCAATCGACTGCTTAATTCCTCGGTGAGAAATAGTGTCTGATTATAGAGAATCCCTAATTCCTGGATTTTATCCTTCAGTCTTTCAATGCTGTCTTTAATTATGAATGGTTCCGGTTCGGTGTCGGATGATACTAAACGCCGGATATTGGCCAGTTCGGTCTGGGCTTCTTTTCTACTTACCTCCGCGGCCAGCTGCAGCGAATTAATGTCCTGCGTCCAGCCGCGCCATTTCCTGGGAACGATAAACGTATAGGTAATTTCATGCAGATTTTCACTATTAACAGTCATTTTACCGCCGAGTTCCTGAAGCATCAGCTTGGCGGGGAAGTTTTTACTTTTCAGTTCATCAAGTCCGGTGGTATCCGTATAATTACCAGAACTATTATCCGGCCGGTCGGTGTGGCCGGAATGATTACGGTTAGATATTATGATGCTGATGAATTCTTCATTGATTTCTGCGGCGCGTATTTCCAACTCACCGCCGGAGGCAACGAACCGGATTTCGTTGCGGAGGGCATGGAGTAAAGCTTCGGTGAGGGTCCTACGGTCGGTAAATATACGCCGGAGGTTTTCCGAAACTGAGCATTCTATCTTAATAGCCCCCTCCAGGGTTGTTTCACTTACCTGCTTTATTACCCAGTCGAGGGTTTCGGCGATATCTACCTCTTCGAAGATGCTGCTGGCGGTATGCCAGTTTGACCTGGTTAAATGGTTCAGTCCATCCATAACCTGATTGAGTCGGCCCATTGTCTCGCGGATGTTGTTCAAAGCGTGTTGTTGGTTCGGGGATAAATTACTCGCATCAGCACCCACGAAAGAGTTGATGTCTTCCTGAGATGCAGCTAGGGGCGAACTGAGTTCTCTGATGGTGAAGTCCAGCCAGTCCAGGACACCCCGTAAGGCCCTCAGTTCTTCTCGCTGGGTATTCGATACGCAGCCGCTGGCGGCGGTCATATCCGGGTGATTTAGGGGCTTCTCCGGTGCCGTATCGTTACTATTTCCCGCCGTAACATTCCGGCGGTTCATTTTTTCGGTAAGTGCTTCGCTGACTTCTATGTGATGCTTAAATTTTCGCTCAGCGCTGGTAACGATAACGGTATTCAGGTTAATTACAGGGATTTGCTTTTTAGTCTCTCTGGTTTTTTCACCATTATATCCTTCGGTATTGTTATGAATCTGATACAGTTCGGCAATACGCCAGTTAAAAGCTGCTGTGATACTCTGCAGGAGTGTCTTGATATTTCTCGTGGTGGAAATAACGGTGAATTTACTCCCGCTGGTATGGGCTACCAGGTCGTCCGGATTCCCCCGTAAAGCTACCTTGTCCGTGATAATATCCGCCAGGATCTGCAGGATATCGTCACCACGCCGGTAACCGTGAATCTTATTGAACTGCTTCAGGCCGTCGAGGGCAAAACATATAACCCCGAATGGCTTTTCCCGGTTTATGAGTTCGGTAAGCTCAAACGTTACCTGTATTTGGTTGGGTAGTCCGGTAAGTGGATTGGTATTTTCCGTCCTTTTTTTCTGTTTCAGATGTGTTTGTACCAGGGATACTATATCGTTCGGGTCGAACGGTTTGGTAATGTAGTCAATAGCACCGTTACCGGTTCTGGCGGAAATAGGCCGTCTGGTTTTTTTAACGCCCATGATAATAATGGGTATGTTACATGTCCGGGGGGATTCCTGCAGTTGGCGGTATACTTCATTGATATCAATATCGGGCAGGGCGGGATCCAGGATAATAATATCAGGATTTTCCGCCAGGGTTTTATTTAACGCTTCCCGGCCGTTATGAGCGGATACAAATTCCAGATTGGCATGGGTAAAATTCACCCCGAGAATCCGGATTACCTCCGGATCTGAATTGACCGCCAGTATTTTTCCCGCTTTTTGTTTAATGATATCTCTTTCACGTGTGGTCATATATACCTGTTCACCCTTGGGATAATCATTTAATCCTGCTCCGGTTATCATAGCTCCAGGGTGTTAGATTGATGTGAGAGCCCAGTAAGAATACGGTTAGAATAAACAGGACTAATTTCCTAATATGACAGGCCGAAATCGCTGAAAAAGGAGCGTTTTCAGGTTTAAAAAGGGTGCTGGGGTTCTCTAGTACCGTAGAGGAAAGCATCCGCTTGAAAGCGATTTGCAATTTTAGTAAAAAAGTTGTTAGATATTGGTTAGAATTAGGTAAGCAAAACGATTGGTTTGGTTGACGTGAAATCTAACAATCATTTACAATTGAAACAGTTCTTACACAATTCTGGTGTCATTTCTTCCCAAGGTAAGAAATTGGTGGGAAAAGGTAGGAAAAGTGAAGTTGACAACATGTGCCCCCCATATTATCCTAATATTAGTCCCCCAGAAAAACATCAATCAGGATAACAGTATCTAAAAATCGGTTAACGATAGCTCGGGTCTGAGTGAAAACCCCCTGAATCAACTGCTACTGTTACCCGAGATACCTGAAAAGTTGATGTATAAACACCCGAAAAAACCAGAAATGGATAGTCAACGAGGAGGGTAAGAGGATGAAAGGGAAGATATTACTAATTGAAGATGATGTTGAATTCTCCAATCTAACCCGGATGTGGTTAAAGAATGCCGGGTATGATGTTTTTACAGCTCAGGATGGGGTTGAGGGGATGCGGCGGGTCTACAGCAGTCGTCCCAATCTGGTGCTTCTGGATGCCAACATTCCCAAGATGGACGGCTGGGAGGTCTGCCGCCGGATAAGAGATATGAGCGACATCCCGGTGATGATGGTAACGGTCAATAACAGGAAGGCCGACCGCCTCAAGGGGTTCGACCTGGGAGCTGATGATTATATTTCCAAGCCGGTCGACTTCCGGGAATTAATCGCCAGGGTGCAGGCAATCATGCGGCGGGCCGGTTCGGTTGCCATTGATACCGAACCAAGTAATTTCCATAACGGTGAGATAGAGATAGAATGGCGGAGCCGCCAGGTGCATGTCAGGGGACAGCGGGTTAAGCTCTCGCCAACTGAATTCAGGATATTATCCTGCCTGATTAAGAACCGCGGCTGGATAGTAACCCATGAGCAGTTACTGGAAAAAGCCTGGGGACCTAACTATATCGGGGATAAATCCTTTGTGAAGTTATACATCAGGTATTTACGCCAGAAGATAGAAGAGAATCCCCATACCCCTCGTCTGATCCTCACCGAACGAGGTGTGGGATATTACTTCGCACAGTCCAAGGAAGAAGCTGAGGCCGGAGCTATGGGGAGTTGAGAGAACCCAGATGAAAAAAGAACCTTCAGCCAGGCAGATCGACAATGCGGACCGGAAGAAATCCGGAGTAGATGAAACATTGATGAAAAAAGAGAGAATCACCGGAGAATTAATAGTAAATAAGATTGACGATACCAGCACCACGGAACTGGTGGTGTTCAAGGATAAAGACGGTCTCCCGGTCACCTACGATGCTGGCCTGGAGAGTCAAAGAAAACCGACCACGCCGGATGATCTTTCGGTGCTGTGGCATGAGATACTATCACCCCTTACGGTTATCAAGGGATATACCGGTACTTTACTGGAACTGAGTCATGCCATTACCGAGGAGCAGAAAAAGCAGTATCTTCGCGGCATCGAATCTGCCAGTAACCGGATGATTCGTCTGCTGGAAAACCTGCGGGACATAACCCGGCTTGAAGAACCCGATGCCCTGATAGTCCATCCTGTTTCCGTGCATGATATCGTACGGCAAATGGTATCCGAGATGCAGAGCCAGACGAAGAAACATATCATTAAAATTGCTCCTACCGAACGCCTGCCTCTGGTTAAAGTAGAGCCGGAAAAAATAGAGCAGGTAATAACTAACCTGCTGGGTAACGCTATTAAGTACTCAACCCAGGGCGGTGATATCAGTGTAGAGATTCGCCTGATTCGTAATGAATCGGATTTAAGAAAGATGTTCGGCAACACTCCGCTGATGAAACTTCCCTGCGTGGTAGTCAGTGTGCGTGATAACGGGATTGGTTTACCGGAGAAGGAACGCGAGCGTATCTTCGAACGGTTTTACCGCGTGAATAATCAGATTATCAAGAGCACCCCCGGAGCCGGACTTGGTTTGTATATCAGCAAAATTATTGTTGAAGCTCACGGCGGCAGGATTTGGGCCAAGAACCGACTTCAAGGCGGGAGTGTTTTCAGCTTCTCCTTGCCTCTGGCCCGGAATATCGGTAATTAGATATAAGTGCCGTCAACAATTCTCGGATGGGTGTAAAGCAATCCCGGGTCTCTGGTTTCGTTTCATTACAGGGTTAGATAGGCAAAACCTTTATCCTGCGCTTTTCCGGCATCGAAGCACCTTTTTACATCCAGCAGCACCGGTCTATCGCCGGTAATTTTCTCCAGTTTGTCCAGGCTTATCTCCTGGCCTTCTTCCGTGAAGATATCATGAGGTACCGCCAGAATTATGCCATCGAAATCAGCTCTTTCCGCCAATTTTCTCAGAACCTTGATGCCGAATTCTTGCTCGGCTTCGTCTGCCTCCAGCAAAGGATCATAGCCATAAACGGTGACGCCGTATTCCTGCAGTTCTTTAATTACCTGTTTCACCGGCGTTTCCCGGGTATCGGCCACGTTTTCTTTATAAGTCAATCCCATGATTAGGACGCTGGATTCCTTGATTACTTTACCCCGGTTATTCAGGGCTTTGATGGTCATTTCCGCGACGTGTTTGGCCATAGAGTCGTTTATCGACCTTCCGGCCAGGATAACCTGTGGTTCGTATCCGGATTGCTTGGCGCGATAAACCAGATAATAAGGATCTACCGGGATGCAGTGTCCTCCCACCAGTCCCGGTGAGTAAACGTGAAAATTCCACTTGGTAGAGGCGGCATCCAGGACGTCTTTGGTATCAAGATTGAGCTTATCGAAGATGAGGGATAACTCATTAATCAGGGCGATATTAAGATCCCGCTGTATATTCTCAATCACCTTGGCGGCCTCAGCAGTCTTGATGTTCCGGGCCTTAAAAACATTGGGAAATATCAATTTATACAGCTGTTCAACCAGAGCGGCGGTTTCATCATTCATGCCGGAAACCACTTTAACGATTTTCTCAATGGTATGTTCTTCATCGCCAGGATTAACTCTTTCAGGGGCGTAGGCTATCCTGAAATCCTGCCCGCACTTCAGACCGGACTCCTTTTCAAGAATCGGCTGCAGGACCTCCTCGGTGACCCCGGGATAGACGGTTGATTCCAGGACGATAACGCTATCTTTCTTAATGTATTTCCCGACGGTTGTAGCAGCGCTTTTCACCGGATTGAGGTCGGGTTCTTTAGAACTGGTTACCGGTGTGGGAACACAGATGATAACAAAGTCGGCTTCACCTGTTTTTTGGGCATCATCCGTAAATATCAGGTTCCGGTTGTCGTTTTGTTGTTCAAGCAAGCCTATCCTTTTCTCGTTGATATCATAGCCGATTACTTTTAGTCTCTTGGCAAACGCTTCAGCCAGAGGTAGTCCCACGTACCCCAGACCTATAATGCATACCGTTGCTTTTTCTATGTTTATATTCAATTCGCTTCCTTTGTTTCAGAATTACAATTCCGTTGTTATCTTAACATATAACTGAATTCTATATTATTCCTGGTTTTCTAAGGGATAAAAGATACGGCGTTTAATGCTCAGCAACAACAACCTGAGTTTGTTGGGTAATAATGATGCCAGGTATTTATAAACTATGACAAATATATGCCGTGTCAGGATGATACCGGGGTAGTATTTAACCGCTTTTCTGAGGTACTGACGGGCCAGTTTATTATTCATACCATAGGCACTGTGGAGAATCCAGGTGCGGTAGAAGTAACAATATGCTTTGCCCCTGATATCTTCACAATGCGGCGCGAAATCAGGGTCGTCAAACACCTCGGAGAGAATCATCGGGAAGGCTCTCTCCCGGCCGTGCCTCATTTGATTGTGAAGCTGTATATCGTGAAATCTTATAATAGCCAGGGGCTCGGCGATGTAGTAGCCGGAGCACCGTTTAGCTAATTTCACAAAATAGTGATAGTCCTGGCAGGTCCATAAATCCGGATGAAAACCGCCGAGTTCTGCAATGAGATGACGTCTACCGGTGAATGTGCAAGTTGTGATAGGGGAATGAAAAAGCAACTCCCTGACCTGTTCAACGGAGCCGACGACTGTCGAGTGGCTGTGAAAAGGGGATATCCTGGTACGGTAAACCCCGAATCCGTCCCTCTTGATATTGCTCTGGCCGTAACTATAGCCGACCTCCGGGTGTTCATCGAGTATCCGCACTGATTTCTCCAGCATATCTTCCAGATACATATCATCAGAGTCCAGAAAGGCGATATACTCGGAATCGGATGAATTGATTCCGTTAT
>DAOUER010000121.1:0-14190 GCA_034430375.1 Dehalococcoidales bacterium | reverse complement strand
CTTGAGCACATGGGAGAGTTAAGCTCAGGGGCTAAATATGCGCCGCAATACATCGAGGGCAGGCTCAGGTTCAGCCCCTATATCAAAGACGCGATGGTCATCGGTGGCAAGGAAAAGGACTTCGTTTCCGCCATAGTGAACATAGATTTTACAATGGTGGGTAAATGGGCTGAGAAAAACCGTATACCGTATACCACCTTCGTTGATCTTTCGCAGAAAGATGAGGTCGCCGACCTGGTACGGCAAGACCTGGAACGGGTTAACGGATACTTACCGGCGCAATCACGCGCCCGGAAATTTGTCCTGCTGCACAAGGAGTTCGACCCGGACGAAGCGGAATTGACTCGCACCCGGAAACTGAGAAGAGAATTCATGGAGGACAGGTATAAAGAACTGATTCTCACCATGTACGGCAAAGGCGAATCAGTAGACGTACAAGCCCCGGTAACTTACCGCGATGGCAGAAAAGGAGTTGTCACCACCAGCATTAAGGTGAGGAGTATATAGAAAGAGTGCAGAATATATCCAGACCTAAATCGGGTAAGATTATCAAAAAGGCTGTGTTGTGGGCAATAGTCAGTATTGTCGCGGCGGCAGTTATCGTCGGCTGTCTCGCCTCGGGCACATTCCTGCAATTTACTATCACCGGTATATCAGTAGGCGCCGTTTATGCCCTGATAGCGCTGGGGTTCGCCCTTATCTGGAAGTCCAGCAGCGTCGCCAACCTGGCGCTGGGACAGATAGTGCTGATTTCTTCCTGGTTCACCTATTCCATGCTAGCACAGGTCAGACTGCCGCAATACCTGGCTTTTCCCGCTATCATCATCTTCGCACTGTTACTTGGCTGGATAATCGAACGTTTCGCCCTTCGCCCGCTGATAGCGCAACCGATTCTCTCACTGATTACGGTGACACTGGGACTCGGCTATTTCCTCGAGGGTGTAATAACCTTCATCTGGCCATGGAGTGTCGATGCCCTGCCGCGTCTTTTCCCCGTAGAGGTTATTCATATCGGTTCTGCGGTCATCTCACAGCAGTATTTGTGGGTAATCGGGGTGTGCATTATCGTGTTCGTTTTATTGACCTTGTTTTTCCGCTACCACAAGATGGGAATTGCCATGCGGGCAACTGCCGATGACCAGATGGCGGTGCAGGCCTGCGGCATACCGGTCACCAGGGTATTTTCCATGTCATGGATGTTCGCCTGTGTAGTAGCCGCCATTGGCGGAATATTGATATCCAGCATCAGCGGTATCACTCACGGGCTGGTGGAAACGGGCTTGAAATCATTCTCAGTAGTGATACTGGGTGGACTGGATTCGTTCATCGGCTCTGTCTTCGCCGGACCGCTAATCGGGCTTGCCGAGAGTTATGGCGGCGGATACCTTACCGAATATACCTGGCCGGGCGTCAAGGAAATCATACCATTCGTAATTATTATTATCGTCATGGTGATTAAACCGTTCGGACTTTTTGGAGAGGAACGCATAGAGAGGATTTAACCGGATGACATTACCCTGTGGTGTACGCAACTATAAATACGACACGGACATGGCAATCGTGCGTACCAAGGCACACTGGGTGCTGTTTATCGGCTTCTTAATCTTCCTTTTCACGCTACCCCTGTATTTCGGCAATTACTGGTTGAGCGTATTCAACCTAATCGGTATAACAATTATCGCCGCGACCGGTCTGAATCTACTGGTAGGTTACTGCGGACAGCTATCCATCGGTCATGCTGGATTCATTGCCGTTGGCGCCTATACATCAGCCATACTTACCTATAGATTCGAGTTACCCTTCCTAGTCGGACTGATCAGTGCCGGTGGCGTTTCGGGGCTGATAGGACTTATCTTCGGCATTCCCTCGGTAAGGGTCAAGGGTTTCTACCTGGCAATTACCACGATAGCCGCACAGTTTATCATTATCTGGGTAATCAACCACTGGGGACTAACGGGTGCGACAGTCGGGCTCAAGGTACCCTATGCATTGATAGCCGGCTTCGAATTTACCAGCCGGACCAGTCAGTATTACCTAGTAATAATCATCGCCGTTCTCTGCGTCTTCTTCGCAAAGAATCTGGCGCGCACCAGGGTCGGCAGGGCTTTCATCGCCATACGTGACAACGACCTCGCTGCCGAGGTAATGGGCATCAACCTGCTTTATTACAAACTACTCGCTTTCTTCATCGGCTGTTTTTTCGCCGGCATCGCCGGCTCACTCCTGGCACACTGTTACTATCGCCTTCTACTGGGCGAGTTCTTCAGTTTTACAGAGTCCATATTATACGTGGGCATAATAATTATCGGTGGTCTGGGCACCGCCATAGGCCCCATACTTGGAGCAGTTTTTATCCGCATTCTCCAGCAGGTACTTACCATGGAGGTCGTACCCTTCCTGGAGGGCACCGAGGTGTTACCGTCAGGCTTCGCGTCCGGTCTTACTCCCATGCTCTTCGGTCTGGTAATCGTACTTTTCCTGATACTGGAGCCGAGGGGACTTGCCCATCGTTGGTCGCTATTTAAGGCCGCCTATCGTCTCTGGCCATTTTCATATTAAGACATAAGAAAAGGGGGTATTTATATGTGATATACTACCTTAGACAATATACAAAGTCTGTATTGCATCATAAAGGAGGTTACAAATGAAGAGAGGAAAATTATGGTTGATTACCACAATCATCTGCCTGGCGCTAGTAGTGGTATCACTGCCTTTTCTCAGCGCTTGCGGTGAGAGTGTAGAGGGCAAGACGCTGAAAATAGGTATAACCACGCCGACTACAGGACCGGCGGCGGAAAAAGGAGCCCCGATGGGGCATGGAAACCTTGACTGCATTGACTACATTAATGAGGAACTCGGTGGTGTCAATGGCTACCAGCTCGACGTAGTCTGGCTGGACAACGGCTACGATGCCGCCAAGGTAGTCACTATCGTTGAGAGATTCATGGACGAAGGCTGTCTGCTCTATTCCACGTCTTCATCGGCAATGATGTCTGCTTCCATGGAAATCGCCAATGAAGCCGGTTTCCCGGGTATTGCCGCCTTCTCGTCCCCGATTCTTTACCGCCCACCACAGCATATCTACGGTCAGATGCCTGACTATGGTGACGATTTCCTGGTATTCGCCAAGTATTACATGGACAATATCTGGAAAGGTCCCGGCAAGCCCAAGATGGCCCTGCACTTGCTGAACAATACCACCGGATACGGTGCCAGAGATGCTGCCAGGGCTTATGCCGAACAACTCGGCATCGAGATTATTGCTACGGAAGAGCATTCCAAGACCACTACATCCGAGATGGAATCTTTAACGAGAATCAAAGCGTTGAATCCCGACGTGCTCTATATATCCAGCACACCAGCCCCAACGGCGTTGATTGTTAAGAACGCTTATGAACTGGGTATGTTCCCAGGCATAACTATCGGTTCAGGCCACGCCGGATTCACCAAGGCCTTAATCGATATAGCCGGAGCAGACATTGCCGAGGGTGTTTTCGGCGTATTCCCAACAGTAAACTGGGGTGATGACGTACCCGGTATGGCGAAGATGACCGAATATCTGGAAGCCAATCATCCCAATGATGCCGGCAACATGGACTACATCACCACCTGGGCGCAGAGTCTTATTATGGCTGAAATTCTGCGGGTAGCACTGGACAATGTAGGCTATGATAAACTAGCCAAGGGTGACGCGGAAGCCTGGAAAGCTATCGAAGAGCAGGGTATCCAGAAATTGAAGGACTACGATGTCGGCGGACTGCACGGCCCGGTAAGTTATACCCCCGGAGATAATCGGCTGTCCAAGTCCGTTCGCGTATTCCAGGTACAAGGCGGTGACATCATACCGCTGACCGACTGGATTGATGCTCCGGTAGTGGAGTACGAGAAATTCGAATGGTTCGGTAAATAGTCAAAGTAGTTACGGGGCTCTGTTGCGGCAGGGCCCCGTACGTGGAGTAAAGCTTTGCTCAAACTTAATAATATCGAGGTAACATATCTCAATGTTATCCGGGTGCTGCACGGTGTCTCCATGATAGTGGAAGACGGTGCGATCATCGCTCTTCTCGGAGCTAATGGTGCCGGCAAGAGTACTACCCTTAAAGCTATATCCGGTCTGCTCCATGTGGAAGAAGGTGAAGTAACCGATGGCAGCATCGAGTGGAACGATGTAAGGATAGATAACAAGGGCGCCGAGGAAATCGGCAAACTGGGCATCATCCAGGCGCTGGAAGGACGCCGCGTTTTCGGGCACCTGACAGCAGAAGAAAACCTGCTGGTCGGCGCTCACAATCGCCGCGACCGCCATGCCATCAAGCAGGATTTGGAGATGGTCTATGACTACTTCCCGCGCCTTAAAGACCTGAGGAAAAATACGGCCGGTTACCTGTCCGGCGGTGAACAACAGATGCTGGTCATCGGGCGGGCAATGATGGCAACTCCGAAACTCATGATGCTCGATGAGCCTTCACTGGGCCTGGCACCGCTGCTGGTGGAGGAAATCTACGATATTATCAAACGTTTTAATACGGAACAAAAGACATCAGTACTGCTGGTGGAACAGAATGTTAGGATTGCGCTGAGCATTGCCGACTACGGCTATGTAATGGAGAATGGCCGTGTTGTCCTCGACGGCAGTGCCGATTTTCTGGAAAATAACGAGGACGTCAAGGAGTTCTACATCGGTCTGTCGGCAGTTGGAACAAAGAAGAGTTACCGCCAGGTTAAACATTATAGGAGACGAAAGAGATGGCTGTAAACATTAGACCGGACGAATATTATGACGAATTGGAAACGATGTCTCCCGGGGCCAGGGATAAATATTTCAATACTAAATTACCCGGCACGATAAAGCATGCCTATACACATGCCCCGGCGGTTAAAGCACTGCTAGACAGGGCGGGAGTCGGTTCCGAAGAGATTCGCACGATCAAAGACATGGAAAAGCTGCTCGTCACCCGTAAAACAGACCTGCTGGAAATGCAAAAGCAGTACCTGCCCTACGGTGGGATTCTAACAATTCCACTCGAAGAAGTCGAACGAGTCTTCATTTCACCCGGTCCTATCTACGAGATTCAGCCGTCAAGTATCAAGTTTTTTGCTAAATCATTCTGGGCAGCCGGTTTTAGAAAAGGCGATGTAATCATTAACACATTCACTTACCACATGTCCCCCGCTGGAATCCTTTTCCACGAAGCCGCACGTGACTGCGGGGCTACCGTGGTGGTGGCTGGTACCGGTAATACCGACTTGCAGATTCAAATTATGAAAGACCTTAAAGTGACCGGTTTCGTGGGCACGCCCAGCTTCCTCATGACCATTATCAACCGTGCCAAAGAAATGGGCTATAACACTAATAAAGATTTTACGCTGAAGCGTGCCTGGTTTACCGGCGAAATGCTGGCGCCGTCTCTTCGCATGACTTTCGAGGGCGAATATAATATTGATACTTACCAGGCATATGCCGTCACCGAGCCGGGCGGGTGCATAGCCTACGAATGCAGTCAGAAGTCCGGTATGCACTTCATGGATGATTATATCATCGAGATAGTCGATCCAGAAACAGGTAAACAATTGGGACCCGGCGAGGTCGGTGAAATCGTGGTAACACCCATTCATAGTCCTGACTGGGGTCTGGTACGTTTCGGTACCGGAGACATGTCATCTTATATAACCGAACCATGTGCCTGCGGACGTACTTCATACAGACTTACGGGTATTGTCGGGCGTACCAGCGACGCGGTCAAGGTAAGGGGCATGTTCGTCGTTGCCAAGCAGGCTGAACAGGCGATTACCGGTTCCGGCGATATCTCCACGTACCAGCTGGTCGTTACCCGACAACAGCACCGCGACGAGATGACATGTAAAGTCGAGTTGAAAGAAACGGGAGCCGATAAGGCAAAAATTTCCGAAGATATAAATAAAAAATTCCAGGATGTATGCCGTATCAAGATAGACAAGATTGAATTCGTACAGTCGGGTAGTATCCCGGATGACAAACAGGGGATAATCGACGAGAGGAAGTGGGACTGACTGTAATTCCCGATCTGAGGCTTACGGAAATCAGTGAACCGTCAGGGTAGTTTATCTTTATCGGAGTATTTTCTCCCTGCTCATACCCCAATTCAAAGAATCACGTATTAACGTCTAACGCTTTTCTTCACCGAGATAGGCGGCGATGACTTCAGGATTACTCTTGATTTCGTCCGGCGTTCCTTCAGCGATCTTTTGTCCGAAGTCCAGCACCACAATCCTATCGGCAATGTCCATGACAACACCCATGTCATGTTCTACCAGTACGATGCAGCTGACGCCGTCACGGAGTACGGGACTATCCGGGTAAGTAACACCCTGCCCTTCAAAAATATCGATAATGAAGCGGGCGATATCTTCTTTCTCTTCCAGGTTCATGCCGGCCATCGGTTCGTCGAGGAGCAGCACCTTAGGTTCCAGGGCTAGCGCCCTGCCGAGCTCCACCCTTTTACGCATTCCATAGGAAAGCATGCCGACCACTGTTTTTCTAATCGGCTCAATTTCCAGGAAATCGATTATGTCCTCAACTGTCCGGCGATGTACGATTTCCTCTTTGCGCGCTGGCCCGAAGTACAATGCACTGCTGAAAACGTTCTGCTTCATCATTACATGCCGGGCGGCCATGATATTATCGAGAGTGTTCACTCCCGTGTACAACTCTATGTTCTGGAAGGTCCTTGCCAGCCCAAGTTTTGCCGCTTTGTCCGGCCTGATACGCGTTATACGCTTCCCCTCGAAGTATATTTCACCCATCTGCGGCTTATAGAAGCCGTTGATACAGTTTAACAGGCAGGTCTTGCCAGCACCGTTGGGTCCGATAATTGCCAGAATCTCTCTATCCCTTATATCGACGCTGATATCACTTAGCGCCTGTACACCTCCGAAGTTAAGTGAAACGTTCTGGATTTGCACCTTTACCGAATTTCCGTTATTCACAACGTATGATATCCCCTTAAGTCTGTCCGGAGAACAGCTTATTCTTATATTGCCTAATCCGGTAGCAGTCCAACCCTTCGCATTTTATCCTTTTCTTCAAACGTTTACTCTTCTGTTTAATCGTCCTGACAGTATTCTTATCTAGGCTGGAATACATATTATAGCCGGTGCATTTCATGGTGCCGTCTTTTCCAGCAATGAAAGTCACTTCATCTTCAACGGCATCACAATAAATCGTCGTTGCAGTTATTAGCCAGTCAACCATGTAGAAAATCCATATCAAGCGTGATAACGCTAATAATCTTACTATTAATCGGCACCATAATTCAAACATTGCGTGTACGTGTAGTCGTATATTAACTGCCTATATCTAGTTAGGATAAATACACTAGAACTAGAAGATAGCACAATATCACCTTACATTCTCTTATGATATTTGAAGAAGTGTGGTGTGATAAGTGTGTCTTCTTTATAATTCTCCAATGAAACTTGCCCATTATCTTTGAAAGAAGCCTTTTTACTGTGCTAATTATGCGATAACTTGAGTTGATCAGGGCTTGCTCATTTAAAGTCCTTGGATGCAGTCCGGGGGCATTATTATGTCCGGTGGAGACGGGGGAGAGTCGAACTCCCCGTCCAAAAGAAGCTGCCCGGGATATACTACAGACTTAGTCAGCTTTTTAATCTTATCCGACTCGCCTCAACTGACCGAGGTATAGTCGGACCAGTCATAGATCTTTTTATGCTTCTTATATTCCAGGTAAGTAAATGCAAACGTTAACGCGAAGCTGAGGACGTCCGATACCGGCATTGCCCACCAGGCTCCGTAAAGGCCGAAGAGATAGGACATGAGGTAGAGTAGCGGGACGAACAGAAGGAACTGCCGCGCCAGTGATAATATCAGTGCCTTCATGCCCCGGGAAAGACCCTGAAACACGGTTATAAACATAATCGTCGGGCCGATAAATATCATGGTCGATAGCAGGATACGCATTGCGGGTACGGTTACTCCCAGCAGTTCCGGGTCTTGGCTGAAAATCCCGATAATCCCGGAAGTAAAAATCTCCAGGAAAATGGTGACAACAGCCAGCAGTAGTATAATACTCACCGACGCTATTTTTACCGCTTGCCAGAGGCGTTTGAAGTTCTTGGCGCCGAAGTTAAAGCCTACAATGGGGAGTAAGCCGTTGGATACCCCGATTATCGGCATAAAAGCCAGGTCTGAAATGCGGAGTACCAGTCCGACGGCGGCAATGGCGATAGAGCCGTAGGCGGACACTACTTTATTGAACAGAACGAAGCTGAGACTCTCCGTAATCTCCAGTATGGCTGCGGGAGCACCGACACGATAAATATCACCCAATACAGATATATCCGGCCACAGGTGACCGGCCCTGATGCGGAAAGAAGTCCTGCGCGCAGCAAGGTAATAAAGGCCGATAGCCGCGCCGACGGAATAAGCGATAACGGTCGCCAGGGCAGCCCCGCGAATGCCCATTTCCGGGAAGGGACCGATACCGAGAATCATGAAGGGGTCCAGTATAATATTGACGACGCTGGCGATAATCATCATAACCATTGGTTTCACGGCATCACCGGAACCGCGAATGAGACTACCGATTATCAGGACGAAAATAATCTGGGGTGCTCCGTAGGCAGTTATTACGAGATACTGAGTGGCAAATTCCAGGATATCCGGCGTGGCCCCGAAGGCGGGCAGGATATGTTCGGATAAGAAAATGGCGGACATCATGAAGAGGAAGCCCCAGATAAGGCTGATATAGAATATCTGGCCGGCTACGTGGTTGGTAGCCTCGAGATTATTCTCACCGAACCGGCGGGACACGAGCGCGCCGATGCCTATACCCGTCCCGATACCGACAGCGTAAAAAAGAATCTGGTACGGGAATACAATCGTCAACGCAGCGATTGCTTCGTGGCCCAACCGCGCTACCCAGAAGGTGTCAACGATGTTGTAGAGGCTAACGGTAATCATCGAGGCGATACCGGGTATACTCAGCTTTAAGAGTAGTTTACCCAGAGGTGCGGTGCCAAGACGTTCCGTGTGTTCCTGCAATCAAATCTCCCCGAATAGACCGGTAACAGCATTTAGTTACCAGTTGAAGAATATTTTAGCGTTTCATCGTCGGTTTCTATCGAAATGTTCCGGCTGCTTCTAAATCCACTATCTTAACATGGCTTTTTCTTAATATGTCCCAGACTCCTTAAAAGGAAATTGTATCTCCGTCAATAACTCATCTTCGGGTACCTCTCCCACCTCGTTGAGATACAGTTCGCGGAGTGGCGTGACGAGTTTTAGATTATGCTCCTCGGCATATTCAAAAATCTGAGCATAGGCTTTATCCATATTATAATAAGAACCTTTATGAATCGCCGAAATGACCTCGCATTTCGGTAGAGTCTTGACCTCGATTAAAGCTTCGTTTACCGATACTTCTCCGGATATCGGGAGGGCGACTTCGATATCAGCGTCCTTTTCTTTATATTCTTCATCATGACTGAGCATCATTACCGGACCGGTAATCGTGACACTCCCCTTTATCTCCAGAGGCTGGATATGATGTCTTAGTTCCTTCATTAGTTTATCGGGCGTCTCCTCATAGGTACCTATTTCACGTTTACTGATAACTCTTAACGCCGGTACGGATTTCCTCTGTATATAAATATCGGTCGGCATTATGCCTTCCTTACTAATTTTATCCAGCCATACCTCCACCTGGTGCAATCTCCCGCTATCCTGGTTCACTCGCTCTTGTATTTCAGACTTTTTTACCTGCAGTAACTGCCTGAGGTATTCCACCGGCATGCCATTATGTAATAGCCCACTAATATCATCGAGCGATAAGCCTATACCCTTCAGCATGATGATGCGGTTCAGTTTGGGTAATTGTTCGATAGAATAATAGCGATAGCCGGTGATCTGGTCTACCCGCACCGGTTTAAGCAAACCGATTTCATCATAATACCGTAGTGTTCTAACGGTAACACGACAAAGTCTGGAAAAGTCTCCTATTTTATATATCATTTATCAGGTAGTAGCTTAGGATTTATAATAAGTATAAAGTCTACCGTAGCGTTAAAGTCAAGACAGTGTTCAAATATTTCCCTGATAAATGAAATGTGCTTTTGGGGGGGCATTAGTAACAATAGCTCAAAGCAGCTATCTTTAATTAGCAGAATCGACCACTAAAGGCAATAAAGTCTGTTCCAATACGAAATCAAACCTTCCTTGATATCCAGACTAATCCCTTTTACGGCTTGAGTCCATTGCTGCTGCTTAAAAGGCTGCAATCTACGGTGATCGGAAGTGCGCGGAAACCGTTTAGATAATTCATCAGTCTTAATGGCTATCATATCTGCCCAAACCTCAAATGCGCCAGAGCAATAGCCAGCGGCATAATCTCCATATCGGTTAGTTCGTGAACTGGAGTAATCACGGCTTCTAGAGCCATCACAAAGATCCCAGTTCCAGATACGGCACTCTACCATCGAGGCTGTTGAAATCCTGCTCACCGTCTCCGTAGTAGGCGATAAACAGGCGCATTGAATAATCAAAATAACGGTATTGCTTTAACACTGGTAGCAGAGTATCACTTTCGTGAAAACCAGCCATGAAATAATCATAGCCCGATTTATATCTCTTCATCAGTTCTGCCAGAAGTGCCATGAAAACCTGTGGGTTGTTGTCCTTGACACATACCAAGGAAAGGCTGAAATAGTTACTGATAGGCGATCCCGCCCGGGGAAGAAAGACCGGATAACCTAAAAATTGAGCCACCATGTTGTAGAGCGGGCGCAACAGAGTAAGTCGCCGACTGTAACCGGTTACCATGACCTGGCGGAAAGCACTCTGGTCCCAGGCAGCCACAGTACCGACCACCTCCCCTCCCACATGGGCAAGAAGTATATTTTCAGGATACAACCCGCGGAGTAAACCATTAGCAGACAGCAGGTCATCCGCACTGTATTCGGGGAAGAACTGTTTCCGGCTACCTTCACGGTGCCAAAATTCAATTATGTCAGGGACGTCTTCGGCCCGTGCCGACCGTATCGTAAGACAAACTGGCGAATCTTTTACTTTCTGTTTAAGGCTGATCGCTACGCACTGGTAACGACCAAAGTCATGGAGGGTTGGCAAACCAGCACGACCCGAAGGCAGCAGGAGGCGTGCCGTCTTGTTCCCCTCGACAATCGTTATGAGATACATTTTTGTGCGTCCGTCCTCATGCAGTTCTCGCATCGTACGGCCACCGAGTGCCAGATAGTTGCCGCCGCGGTACGGCGGCGCAAAATACAGATTGTTTATGTACCCCAGAGACGTCGCCTGGCCGTTTATGAAAGCGGTCTTGATTGACCGGGAACACACTCCAAAAACCTGGTTCGTTGAGCTATCGATGTCGATCAAGGCCTGGTTAAAGCGTCCTTCTACTGATAACGCGTCCAGAAAACTGGGTTCTCTTAAATAGGCCAGATGAATCGGGCTGGGCGTCAGCCTTTGCCGTAAAAGAAGGCGAATCCCAACATCGTCGGCTGGTTCAGCAATCTTACCATACGCGGACCGGCCAACCTTGGGTTTATTCTCCATACGACGCGAGGGAACGCCTCGCCTCTGGGGCAGTTCGGGCTTCAGCATCCATTTAGCACCGGCATGACGGCCTACCTTAGCTAGGCGTACAAAGGTGGTCTTGCCGTACACCCATAACCGGAAGAAGTAACGTACGAGAGAGCCCAACCCATCTCTACTTACCAGCAGGAATAGGTAATAAAGCTTTCTCGGGTGCAGGCTCTTTACGATGACGGTATTTTTACGTTGCGAAGATTGTGTTGATGTCATGCATCCCCTCCTATGAAAAAGTAATGCAAGCCCCTGTTATTATCTTCTCCTCCCGGTTAAGAGTTTCCTCAGCAGTTTTATTATAGAGAAGCAGGCCGCGTTCATTACCTCACACAGGAAGGGCAGGGGGTCACTCCAGCTAAAGACAGCAAAGGTCTTCTTTCCCTTCCAGTTGCTGAAATAGGTACCGAGCTTCAGCCTTCCCCTTGCTATCTGTACTACGCTGGTGTATAGGTCAGTTTTCAGGTGAAACCACTTCACTCCCTTTTTAAAACCATCGACGTGAACTTTGTTTCCCAACACGTCCAGATATAACAGATAAGGCAAGTCCACCCCGGCAGCGATAGCCAGGCTGTGCCACGCCCAAAAACGCGCATTCATCTCGATGAGATTATATTTGCTATCCCGAGGGTTCCACATAAATTCTACTTCAGACACACCATAATAACCCATCGCGCTCAGGAGCTTAGTAGCCATCTCTTCCAATTCGGGAATATATACCGTCTCTGCGTAGGTGGTATTATGGCCAAATTCAGGCGGATGTTGGCGGGCCCGCCGGGCGATGACTTTGCCCAGAACCTGACCATCTCTGTATAGAGACCCGAACGAATATAGGTTATCACCTACACCAGGGATAAACTCTTGAATCATGATTTCAGAGCTGTCAATCTTCGACGCCACTTTGATGTATTCCTGGATAAGGTGTGCTCGACTTTCCACCCGGACTACCTTCACCCCGGTTTTCTGCAAGAAGTTATCCCGGATAGCGGGCTTTATAATAGACGGAAACTCCACATCCAAAAGTTCAAGTTCCTCAACATTTCTGGGGTAAAAGGTCTTGGGTGTGGGAATACCGACACGCCCGGCCAACTGGTAAGTTAGCCTCTTGTTACAAGCCAACTGCACTACTTCCCAGGATGGCCCGGGGACACGGTAATACTCCTCCAACTCCTTTTTATGCCTTGCCACGAAGGTCATTGTGTTGTCATCGTCAGGGTAAATCAGCCAACCTCGAATATCCTGCTTGACAGCCAGATCTCGAATAAAATCCAGAAACTCCATTTCGTTGCTTACTGGCGGGCAGGTAAAGCACCGACTTGCGTACCGTGAAAAACGACTGATACACGGTTGGTACCAGTCTACAATACAAGTTGGCACGTGGTGCCGGGCTAGGCTGCGTAGGATAGCCAAGCTCTGCCAGTTCCCCCGAATAATCAATACCCCTGGCTTAGTAATAGCCTCAACTTTACCCGATGTCCCCCTTATGATGTCCTCCTTACTGGCTCAAGTACAGACCGGGTAAAGAGAGCCATGACTTTACGCTTCAGACTACCCGCAGTCAGAGTGCTGGCACCAGTCTCGGCGGTCGTCCACTGGTTCTTTAACAGTCTGAGGCCTTTGTTCTGGGGCTCAGACCGGCCGAAATCGTAGCATTTATGACCTTTTTCATACGCCATCTTCATCTTACGGGGACAAATACTACTGTGCTCATGCTTTATTATACTACTGTATGGTTATAAATGAGTTAGAATACTGTCAGTAACCGGGTAGAATGCAAAATAAATTATCTACTTGACAAAGGTAGTGGTAGTGTAGAATAGGGGCATGCGGAAGATTTTATACCAATGGGCTGCTGTGGGCATATTATCCCTCATTGGTTTTGGGGTGGATGTGATGCCCGATAATACAAGCTGGATTCCATCAGTAATATTATGGGCAATAGCAGGTATATGGTTTTTTGCAACATTAGTGTATTTGTGGAGGGGGCTATTGCAGAGCCCCGTAGTGGGTATTTACAACCAGGTATGATGGGTGTACTATTCATTTACAACCAGGTACCATGGGTGTATAATTATTAATATTTTTAACAAGAATGATGAGGGGCAGGATGCCTCGTTGTGAATTTAAATGGGAAATCCCAATTGGAGAGGAGGAACGTAGATAATGGGGTGGTTTTTACTGCGTAGAGTCTGGCTTCCTATCGCGACTGCAATTGTCCTAGTCGTCGCGGCATTGGTGTACTTGTTTGTATTATGGGAACCTCGCATTGAGTTACAGATAATTGTATCCAGCATGCTTTTTGCCTTCTTGTTAATAGGGGTGCAGACCCTTTACTGGGATATAAGATATTTGGTCTGGATTCCAGCCGCTGTGCTCATCGGCGCAGCCACGGCAGCGATCATGTATGGGATTACTTCATGGCAACCCAACCTCGGTTTGGCTCCAATGCTGTTGTTGGAATGCGTGTTCATCGAGGTTATTACAGCAATAGCAATACTCACCTGGTTTTTCAGAGACCCACCAAGAAGCCCCACAGAAAAGGAAGGCGTTGTTATTTCCCCTGCTGATGGAAAGATAATCTATGTAAA
>DAOUER010000120.1:0-6955 GCA_034430375.1 Dehalococcoidales bacterium | reverse complement strand
CGGTTATCTCCCCGGGGGCAGGAACTGATTAATAAACTGTGGACGTCCGGCCGATTTCAGATGGAAAATCTACTGGATGGACTGGAGCCGGAGCAACTGGAAAAAGCCCGTGAGGTGGCTCAGATGCTCCTGGAAAACGTTACCCGGAAAGCCGCCGGAGCTGTCGAAGGCGGTGGCCAGTGAAAAAGTTCTCTAACCTAATAGGCCGTTTTATCCGGCGCTGGCCCTGGCTGATAATCATCGCGGTTGTAGTCATATCAGCCGTGGCGGTGCCGGGCGTTACCCGGCTGGAGCAGGATACCGGCTTTAATGCGTTTATCTCTCCGGATGAACCGATAGCACAGGCTAATTTTCGCTATCAGTCTGAGTTCGGCGGGGAATCCATTGTTGTTTTGATAACCGGGCAGATTGAAGATATCTTTTCAACCTATAACCTGAGAGTGCTGGCCGATTTCGAGCAGTATATCAACCTCGACGGAAGATATAAGTCGGTCTACGGTCCTATTACCGTCCTCGGAGCCGCCTGGCAGGAAATCAATCAGGGACAGCCGGCCGGTCCGTTACCACTCGACAGTCCCGACTTCGTACGTTCGGTCCTTTATGATGCCGGGGGAGACATCAGCCCGGCTATGGGTCCGGTTGTGCCGGATAATAATCACGTGCTCATCAATATTACCCCGCTGGGGAATATGAGTGATGACGAAGCCCTGCAGGTGTACACCGATATCGAAGGGTTTTTCAACCTCAATCCCCCGGCCACGGCAGAAACAACGGTGGTATCCGGGGCGAAACTGGTAAATGCCATCAGCCTCAGCATGGGCAGCAATATGACTTACCTGCTGGCTTTATCCCTGATGGTGATGGTTTTAATCCTGATGCTGCTCTTCCGGGTTCGCTGGCGGTTATTGTCCCTTTTTATGGTGTGCATTAGCGCCCTGTGGACCTTCGGGCTGATGGGATACTTGTCTATCCCCCTCACGATGGCTACCATGGCGGTGCTGCCGATACTTATCGGCCTCGGCATCGATTTTTCAATACAGTTCCACAACCGTTACCAGGAAGAAATAATCCGGAGCGATTCCGTGGGCGGAGCGGTGGTGGCATCCGTGACCCGCATGCTGCCGATAGTGGGCATTGCCCTGCTGGCGACGATAATCGGCTTTATAACGCTGTACATATCCAGAGTACCCATGATACGCGATTTCGGGGTGGTCCTGGCAGTGGGGATTATCATCAGCTATCTGGTCGGGTTATTTCTTTTTCACAGCATCGTCTACCTGGCCGATAGAAAAGCGCCCGTAGCCAAGCTCAAAGCCTCCTCCCGGGAAGCCAGCGGCCGCATCGAGCGCGTACTGGCGCGACTAGGCCGGCTGGCGGTGAAGAACACGGTATGGATATTCATCGTGGCGGTGGTATTTGCGGTAGCGGGTGGCGTCGTGGACCACTGGCTGCCGATAAATACCGACTATGAAGAACTCATGCCTCAGGATACGCCCGAGCTGGTAGAAATGAGAGAACTACGCCAGATTGTCGGCACCGGTGAGACGATTCACTTTATCGTCGAATCTGAGGATGTTACTTCCGCCGAGGTTCTCGGCTGGCAGAAAGACTTCCTCGATGAAGCCTTTATTCTGCATCCCGAAATACTGTCTGAGGAAAGCCTGGCGTCCACGGTCAACGACGCCGCGGGTGGGATAATTCCCCCGCAACCTCAAATCGACATGATTCTTGAGAGTATCCCGCCGCCGTATCTGGCCCAGTTCCTCTCCGACGATGGTAAAATGACCAAAATATCGGTAAACATTCCCTACATGCCTTTGCAGGATATCCTGGTACTGCTTCAGTCCATAGAAGCCGAAGCCAGTCCCCCGGCGGGGACAACGCTGTCACCGGTGGGTAGCGTGGCGGTCGGGGCCAACATCATGGATGCGGTCATCGGTTCCCGGCTCAGCCTCAATCTGATTTGCCTGGGAGCCGTTCTGGTCGTTCTGCTGCTGGTTTACCGGCGATTCAGCATCACTGTTTTTATCATAATACCCGTGGGAGCGGTCATCGCCTGGTCGTCACTGGACATGTATCTTATCGGCATTCCTCTGAACCCGCTGACTGCTATTCTCGGTGTGCTTATCATCGGTATCTGCACCGAATTCATGGTGCTCCTGATGGGCCGGTATGAAGAAGAAAAGAAACGGGGACTAAATCCGCGGGAGGCCATGGTTACGGCCCTGGGGAAGATAGGACGGGCTATCGTGACCACCGCCCTGACGACGCTGGGGGGATTCGGCGTTCTGATAGTATCGAACTTCGTGATGATTCGTGATTTCGGTATCGCAACGGTTGTCGGGGTGTTTCTCTGTATGGTTATCACGCTGACAGTGATGCCGGGGCTTATTGTGAGGTACGATGAGTGGCGCCTGAAGCGTCTGGCGAGGGGATAGTAGATGGTAGTTAGCCGTAATGATGTACGTTGCCGGTTAGACTGATACCGGTTTGCGTTGTATTAAATCTAATCGGAGAGAAAGAGACAATACCATTACCGGTAATGAATACATTAACACTAATAGTGTAAAAGATATTATCATAGCTAGTTTTTCTGCATTGCCACTAATACTGACTTTAGTGACCTATTTGACCTTTTCAGCTTCTTGTTTTACCTGATTAGCCCGGTCAGTCAGCCGGGGCTGTACCTGCTTGGGACGTCGTGGCTCCGGCTCGGGTTTAACGAAGGAGTGCAGGCACATATTGCAGTATTGAGCCCCTTCTTGGTTCTGGTATCCACAGGACGGACATTTCATATTATCCTCCTTTATAATCAGGGATAATCATGAGATACCGGTATATCCCTTAATAGGCAACACCTTTGATCAGTAAAAAAAGCTACCGGATCGGCTATAAAAATAAAGTCATATTACCTTAGAACCAGTCAATAATATAACTTACGTTAATATCATCGTAAATATCGGAAACAGGTTCAAGGGGTAATTAGTAAGGGGGGTCGGTAGTACTTTTGTCCGGTTTAGCCTGAAACCGGAGACTAAGAACTGATTATGGCGTACTGCCTTCTTCTTAAAATTGTCAGAAGAACCACAATCAAGACAACGTCAATTCCGACCAAAATGAAGAAGTTGCCGGCGATATCGCCCCAGCTGCCACCCAGCTGGCTTACCTCTAGTATCGGCTGCAGGATATAGTAGGTCGGGAAGATTTTACCCACCCACTCCGGTATCTGCGGGAACAGGAAAACGAACACCGGGGCGAAAAGGATAATACCGGCGGTTTTCCAGATGGTGAAAAGAGTGGCGAAGTCTTTAACGTAGGCGCCCAGTATCATACCGAGTTCGGCGGCCATGATAGCGCCGAAGGCCAGTATCAACACGAGTAAAAGCGGTTCGGTGCCGAAGGCGTTATTCAAAACCAGGATGAGAATCCCCATGAATACGCTAAGAATCAAACCGAGCAGTCCCTTGGCCAGGAAAATATCTCCCAATGACGTCGGAGTTACCGCCAGGGCGGGCAGGGTTCGCTTTTCCTTCTCTGTTGCCAGAGATGTCGCTGGTAGCATCAAACCCCCCAGGAATATGGATATCAGCACGAGAAGCGGCAAGAGCCGGGCGCTCCAGGGGAGAGCGTCCGTTTCACCGAGGGTAGTCGTCTCGATATTTACCGGGGCCGTTTTACCGGCTATTTCGCGTATCAGGTCAGCCAGTGTCACCCCGATAATAGTACGGCTTTTAGCCAGGCTTTCTCCCCAGACATAGGCCTGTATCCCGGTCTCCTCGCCGTCAATAACACGGGCGTCGAAATCCGGCGGCAGCACGATTCCCATGTCGATTTGCCCCTCTTCGACCGACTGTTTCATATCATCAAGTGAGTCGTATTCCCGGCTCTCTACCGAATCCAGTTCATCCAGCAGGACGACCATCCGGGAATCTCCGTTATCAAAAACGCCGATTTCCGGGGCGGCTGTCACCCAGGTACCGAAAGCCAGTGATACCACTACCGATATCAGGATTGGCCCGACCACGGAGAAGATAAATATATAACTCCGCGAACCGTAGAGGAATTCTTTGGCCAGCAGCACGCCTACTCGTCTCAGGCTCATTGCAGTTTCCTCCTCAGTACCAGGATACCGGCCGTGATGATAACCGCTGCATAGCCGAGGAGTATCAGCAGGCTGCCCCATACATCTCCCCAGCCGGAACCGTAGTTGGCTACCCGGTGAATGGTGTCGACCAGGTAATAGGAGGGGATGATCTTCACCCAACCGGTGATGGCCCCGGGCAGCAATACGCCCAGCGCCGGGATAAACATGACCACCAGGAAGGGAACGCTCCAGGCCAGGACCGACAGGAAATCTTTGGCGAAAGCCGATACCAGGAAACTGAGGCCGGTTACCAGCACCGCTCCGAGGAACAGCGCTATAAGTATCAGCAGCGGGTTGATATTCATACCTCCCACGATAACCATCACCAGCAACGCCTGAATGAAAGCCAGTCCTATACCGGCGATGCTTTTAGCCGTAAACAAATCGATAACCGTGGCCGGTGTTACCAGCAGTGCCTGGGCGGTGCGCCTTTCTACTTCTTCGCTGATAAGGTTGGCCAGTCCCAGCATTTCCATGAAAATAATCATCACCGCCAGCAACGGACGCATGCGGTCCCGCGGCGGCACCGGCGTGCCCAGTAAATCCTGCCCCAGCACTTCCTGGGATATCTCCACGTTCAACGTCTCCCCGGTAATCAGGTAGGCGAATTCATTTACCAGCGTCTCCATGGCACTTTTTATCTCCTGGGGAGCGTCCGGTGTGAAATACAGGTGGATATCCGGCTTCTCACCAGAGACAAGCCTTTCCATCAAATCAGCCGGAAACGCTATCCCGGCGATATAGGTTCCCTCGGCTACGCTGGATTTCAGCTCTTCCTCGGAGGCGACGAGAGTGATTTCCAGCCCTTCCACGGTTGTCTCTCCAATAACAGGGGGTAAATCAGCGCCGTGGATACCTATTTTCAGTGTCTCGCCAACCGTATCCGGCATAACAAAATAGATAACCAGATAGAAAACCAGGCCCAGAACGGTCAGGACCAGAATCACCTTCTTCCGGAAGAAGAGGGTTAAATCCTTGGCAAGAAGCGCGCCGATAATACGCTGGTTCATTCCGTGAGACCTCGCCCGGTTATGGTGATAAAAATATCTTCCAGGGTGGCTTCTTCACTGTGAATGGTAACCACCTGCTCCCGCGAGAACAGCTCCTGCACGCTGGCCGCCGTTTCCGGGGTATCCAGGTCTATTTCCCGGTCTTCCAGGGCGCCGCTTTCGGTGGACACCTTTACTTTTAGAGCCCGCCGGCCGTACTGCCGCTTGAGATTTAAAGGGGTATCCAGCGCCACTATCTTCCCCTGGTTCATGAACGCCACGCGGTCGGATAGTTTATCTGCCTCTACCATGTCGTGGGTGGTGAGGAATACCGTAGCGCCGCGCGCTTTCTCCTTGAGGATGACTTCGCGGATAGCTTCCGAGGAAGTGGGGTCGAGTCCGGCGGTAGGTTCGTCGAGGAAGAGGATTTTAGGCTGGTTTATCAACGACCGGGCTACCATGAGGCGCTGCTTCATGCCCTTGGAATAGGTCTCCACTTTATCTTTCCCCCGATCTTCCAGGCCGACGCGGCGCAGGAATTCATTGGCGTCGAAAGGTCTGGTGTCAAACAGTTTGGCGAAGAAATTCAGGTTCTCGATAGCCGACATCTGTTCGTATAGGTTGGTGGTCTCGAAGCAGACGCCGATATGCCCCTGCACCCTCTCGATGTTTTTGGCCACGTCCATTCCCAGCAGCACCGCCCGGCCACCTTTCGGCTTCATCTGGCCGGTCAGCATCTTGACGGTAGTGGTCTTGCCGGCGCCGTTCGGTCCCAGGAAACCCAGTATCTCTCCCTCGGCCACCTGGAAGTTTATATGGTCTACGGCGGTGAGGTCGCCGTAATTATATGTCAGGTCTTCGGCTGCTATCGCATAGTCGGCCATGTTGCCTCCTTTTCCCCCGAAAAGTCCAATCAATCGTTTTAATTGTCAAATAATGTAATATTTATACAAAATCACTAAATATTATAAAACCGACACTTGACTTTGTCAATACATTTTTATATAATTTTAGGAAAATTATACAATAATTATAAATAATGGGTAAGGGGAGGTAAAAATGGACGGTTTTGAAAAAAGGAAAGAACAGAAAAAAGAGAACATCAGGCGGGCAGCCATCGAGTTATTTCAGAACCACGGTTTTAAAAAGGTCAGCATCAGCGATATTGCCAAACGCGCCGATGTCTCGCAGGTAACCATCTACAACCACTTCGGCAGTAAAGAAGAACTGATACGCGATGTATTACAGTGGTATTCTATGATACTCCTGGCGAGATATAAAAGTATCATGGAGAGCGACCGTCCCTACCTGGAGAAGCTGGAAGAAATCGTCTTTGATAAGTCCGAGGTAGTCAGCCAGTTCCAGGGCGAGCTGATGCAAACCTGGATGCAGAACGACCCGGAAATGCAGGAATTTATGAATAACCTTTATGCCAATCATGTCATGCCCATTGCCCGGAATTTCTTCAATGATGGCCTGCAGCAGGGACATATCGACCGTAAATTTTCCCTGGAGTCAATCATGGTTTATATCGAAATTATCCGGCAGGGATTGTTCAGGACTCCCGAGATATCGGAAAGGGCTCAAAGCAACCCGGGACTGATGAAAGAGCTCATCAGATTGATGACCTACGGATTGAACGGATAGAGGAGAGATATCGTCAGAGTACAAAAAGGGGAGCGGTAACGCTCCCCTTATAATTTTTTAATGTTAATCTATCTTATTGCGCCGGATTTACCACCCTGCCCAAGAAAAGGATAGTCCCGGTCTCGATATCACGGATTAGGAAGATGAAAGGACGGTCGACGGTAACCACGGCGGG
>DAOUER010000119.1:0-8770 GCA_034430375.1 Dehalococcoidales bacterium | reverse complement strand
CGACGATAGCATTGAGGAGACACATGGCAATATAGCTGTGTGCTGAATTAGTATGCCCCTGTCCGCCGCGGAACATAACGGCGGCTACCGGCCGGAAGGGTAGCTTTTCCCCTTCGATTTCAATAGTAGCGCCGATCATGGCCGCCTCGACCCACTCTTTGGCGATACGACGGATAGTTGAGACGGGAACGGTGCTTTCTTTTTCGGCCTGCTCCGGCATGTATTGCTTGACGTGGTCTTTGATAAGCTGGAACGATGGGTGGCACTTTAGGCCTTTTACCTCGTATTCTCCTAGGATGGCATAATCGCCGATGGATTGGTCATCGAAGACCTTGGCTTTATTATCTTTCGCATCCCAGACAAGAGGCTTGTCGGTCTTTTTATCCCGTACATATTTGCCATCCGGCCCGATGAGGTACGGCCCGTTGGTCTTTAATTTCATGAATTCGGCATCATAAGTGTTCAGTTCGTTGAGTATGATATTGACTATCGCCATGGCGACGATGCCATCCGTACCCGGCAGAATAGGTACCCATTCGGTGGCTTTACCGCCGCCGAAGTTACAGATGGGGTCGAAGACGACGTTCTTCATGCCTCTGGACCTAGCGTCGGCAGAGAGCCTCATATTGAAGCCGAGAGAGTGCCCCGAGGCAGTCCCTTTATTGGAACCCATTTGAATGGCGTAGTTACAGTACTTGAAGTCGGGCACAATCGACCACGAGGCATGGTAGAGGCCGGCGCCCATATGGGAACCGCTGCCACAATGCAGGCCGGCGCCGCCGACGTACCAGTTCTTGGTACCGAAGACAGCCCCGAAAACGCCGAAGCCGAGGGGCAGGTCCGGTCCGCTGCCTGGCCCGGGCGTGCCGCCGTGGAGAAGTTTATGGGGGTTTTCAGCACGAATTTTCTTGAGACGCTTGGCGATTTCGTCAAGGGCCTCGTCCCAAGAAATTCTCTCCCATTTGGGGTCTTCAAAGAGTCCCTTCTTAGGGTTGGTCCTTCGCAAAGGGTAATTATAACGATTGGGATCGTAGAGGGCCTGTATCATGGCCTCACTCTTGGCGCATATACCACCCCTGGGACCGAAGTCGCTATTGGGGTCACCTTCGATTTTTACAATGACACCGTTAACACGGTGTCCGCGTATAGCACACTGACCATAGCAGCCGCCACAGGTAGTATTTACCCAAGTGTCATCCCAGATTTCCGGATTACCTTTTACAGACAACCCTAGAACCGGCTTATTTTTATCTGGCTTTTTTACTTGCCTTACCATTTCCACCTCCTTAATAAGAGTGTATTATTTGAACTATTATTCTTTATAGGCTTCACAAAGCTTCTTTAATAGAGAATAACGTTCTTCGACCGTTTTTTGTAATTCATTCAATCCATCTTCCTTCAGATGGGAAAATTTACGCATCAGCTTGGTCAGTTCCGTAACCGGCTTCGGGTTGGCTACTTCGAGGGTTAATTTCGGCTGGCCGTATTCCGCTTCCCAGAGAGGAAAGTAGTTGGTCCGGACGGCGGTACGGCATACTTCGATTGATAAATTGGAGTTAATACGCCAGCCAACCGGGCAGGGAGAGAATACGTGGAGATACACAAAACCTTCTTTGACCATCTCTTTAGCTTTGGTCAGTTTCTTGGCGAAGTCCTCCAGGTGGCTGAGTGTGGCCGTGGCCATATAGCGCGGCCGGTGCATGAGCATAATCATCGGCATGTTCTTGGATGCGGTCGGTTTGCCGCGACCGATTTTCCCCACCGGCGTAGTGGTGGTGGCAGCCCCCAGCGGTGTGGCGCTGCTTCTCTGGTTGCCGGTGTTCATATAGCCTTCATTATCGTAAGCGAGGTAGATAATATGCTCTTGCCTCTCGGCCGCCCCGCTCAATGGCTGAAAACCGACATCAGTGGCGCAGCCGTCGCCGGTGAAGCAGACCACCGTGGCATCCTGGCCTGTCCTCCGGAAATACCTGGAGAGTCCGGTAGCCTTGGAGGGCACTCCGGTCATGACAGAAGCCAGATAGGCTATTTTATGCCATGCTCCTATATTCTGCCCGTGAAGCACCGGCGCCGCGCAGCCGGGGGTACCGACAAATACCATATTCTTCCCCAGTACCTTCGGTACGAATCTGGCGGTAAGCTCCAGCGGGCAGCCGGCGCACCAGGCAACCCCTCCGGAGAACTGGTCCTCTTCACAGAAATAATCAAAAACCCTGTTTCTCTTTTTCGTTCCTTCTACCATTTTCTTATTCCTCCATCGGTATCCAGGTTACTTCCTGATAAGGTTTACCCTGTGCCGCAGCACCGACTTCATCTATCACTCTCTCTATATGAGGTATGTTGATATCCAGATTGGCCAGACCATCGATATAACTCACTATGGGGGCCGGGCCGATTTCAGGAGAAAGGGCCCTTAATTCCATGGCCATCGGGCCGTATTTCCAGCCGAAACAAATGCTGCGGTCGATAACGCCTATTGCTTTTTTCCCCTTTAACGCCTTGGTCAGTCGTTCGGCAGGGAAGGGACGGAACATCCTCATTTTTACCAGACCGACTTTCACGCCTTGTTCCCTCTTGGCATCGACGACGGCACGCGTTGTACCGGTGGCGCTTCCAGAGACCAGGATAACGAAATCGGCATCATCGGTACGGTACTCTTCAATCTGGCCATAATAGTAACGCCCAAAGTAATCACCGAAGGCTTTGTCTATCTCATCCACCTTATCCTTGACACGTTCCAGGGCTTGGCAATGCTTGTAGCGGGCTTCAACGTAGCCCATCTCCATGCCATGAGAGCCGCAGCCGATAGCCACGCCCGGTACCAGTTTCTGGCGTTCCGGTTGCTGTTTTAAGGGAGCCAGAAACGCATCAACGTCTTCAATATTGGGAATTTCCACCCCTTCGGCAAGGTAAGAGAGATAATACCCGTCATAATTCACCATGACAGGCAGCTGGATATCATAGTCCTCCGCCAGCCGGAATGCCATGATAATCTGATCCAGGATTTCCTGGTCGTTCTCCACAATCATTTGAACCCATCCCGTGTCCCTGGTGGAAATCATATCCTGCTGTCCGGAGGAAACGGCATGTATACCGGGTGTTTCCCGGTTAGCATTCACCATTACCACCGGCGCCCTGAAGCCAGAGGTTTCCTGCAGGGCATCATACATGAATACCAGTCCGTAAGACGACGTGGCTGTGACGACGCGCGCGCCAGCGACGCTGGCAGCCAGGACGACGTTCATCGCCGAGTTTTCACCCTCAACTTCCACATATTCAGCGTCCAGAACACCGTTAGCTACGAATTGTGCGAGCTGCTCCGCCAACTCACTCTGAGGAGTGATGGGGTATGCCGCCACCACTTCCGGCCGGCAAAGCATCGCCCCGTAGGCAGCTACCGCATTACCGGTAATTACCATTGTCTGACCTTTTTGAGCACTAACCATCAGCAAACTCTCCTTCCGGGACCATACTTAATGCTTTGGTCGGGCACTCCGTGGCACAGATACCGCAGCCCTTGCAGTAAGCCAGGTCGGCCTCGTAATGGTCACCCATATCCTTCATGCACTGCGGGGGACAGTAGAGCGCACATAGACCGCAATAGTTACACTTCTCCTTGTCCAGTACCGGTCGCTCCGTTCGCCAGCTGCCGGTATCCAGACAGAGCAGCAACTTATCGGCATTGGACCAGGAGCTCTCCGTTTTAAAAATATTTTTGTGCTTTATTACCATTTGATAACCTCCACTTCCCGGTAACCCCTCTCCGCGCTTTTCAGATTGCGTTGGAGGATATCACCGCTGAGATAATCGGGGAGGGCGTTTAATATTGATTCGAGTGTCAGCCAGCCGGATGCGGCCGCGAAAGCACCGAGGAGGCAGGTATTGGGGATATCCCTCCCGATTTCGTCAACGGCTATCTGGGTGGCATTAACGACCCCGCCGATTTTCAGATTTTCATTAGGTGGCTTTTCCAGCTTTTTACCGCTGTTAAGAATGAAAACTCCATCCGGCTTCAAACCCGTAAATAAGGTAGGCAGCGTTAGCAGCCCGGGGTCGATTACAATCAGGCAGTCCGGATTGTAAATCTGGGTCTTTTCCCGAATGGGCTTGTCATCAACGCGCGTAAAAGCCACCACTGGAGCGCCGCGTCTTTCGAAACCGTACATGGGGAAGCTGGCTACGGATTTTCCCTCGGCCACGAAAGCGCTGGCCAGCATCCGCGCCGCCAATACGGCGCCCTGCCCGCCTCTTCCGTGTATTCTGATTTCTCTCACGCTATTTCATCCCTTCTTTTATTATTTACAGCGCTTTATCTTCACGGTCGCGCTGCACAACCAGTATCCCGTTATTTTTTGCGCCGGATACCCGGGCAATCTTGGGCAGCAGGCTCTCTCGAATCGTCCTCATATTACCCACCAGAGTTTCAATCGGCTCCTTATCCAGGCATGACAAGACCTCACGACTTAGTTCCTGGGCAATCGGGGATAGACGGTTGGCTACTTCCCAGCCTTTATCGGTGATGATAACTTTCACCGACCTGCGGTCGTCGGTTGAAGGTTCTCGTCGGACGACTCCCTCTCCTTCTAGCGTTTTGAGAGCTGCGGTTATGGAGTTTTTCTCCCGGAAAACGGTTTCGGCTATCTCTGATGGCGTCATTTCACCGCCGTTTTTATAGAGTGTGCTCATGATGTTGAATTTGATGAGGGTGGCATCATGCTGCCTTAGCTCTATTTCGAGGTATCTGGCCATCACCTCGAAAGACATCAAGACGGATAGAAGCGTGCCCAGGGGGGTTTTATCGGTTGTTTGGTTTACTTCACTGATGATCATATCGATATAAATATAGCCTAGCAAGGAACAGATAAAGTTCTATGCAGAATTATTTTATAACTTATTATTTGCTTTGTCAACATATATTTACGCTTAATATCATAAAATTTCGTTATATCTCACTGGTAATAACGGTGGTTATTAATTCCATATGGAACGATATTTAGGCGTGCTAAGTATTCACCCCGCCTTTTACCCCAGCCTCATATTTGCCATACCCGGTCGTTTTTCAGTATATTATATCTGGCTATCCGGATTATCCCCCTATTATTATTAGCATAGATTGGAGAGGCCCGACCGATGAGTAACGAAGAATACTGGAATCCCGTCCTGGAAACGCTGCCCCGGGAAAAGCTGGAAAAACTTCAGCTAAAGAAGTTCCAGGAGATATTTACCTGGGCTTACGACCGTTCCAAGTTCTACCACAAGCTATACAGCGACGCCGGCATCGAGCCCGGCGATATAAAGTCGTTCGAAGACATCAGGAGAGTACCCAAGATAGAAAAGTCCATGATGAGGGACATCCAGGGCAAGGACCCCTTCCCCTACGGCGATATTCTCTGCGTGCCCCTGGAGGAGGTTACCGACTACCGGCAGACCAGCGGCACCACCGGGCAGCCGGTGTACCAGGCCGATACCTGGCAGGACTGGGAGTTCAGCACCGAGGCCTACGCCTACGCTTTATACGCCCAGGGCTACCGGCCGGGCGACCGATTGTTCGTGCCCTTCGGGTATAATATCTTCATCGCTTTCTGGGCCTATCATTACGCCGGCCAAAAAATCGGCTGTGAAATGATTCCCGGCGGCGTTCTCAACACCGAGGCCAGAATCCTGAAAATGCAGGAACTGAGAGCCACCGGCATGGGCGCCACACCCACCTACGTGCTGGGGATGGCCGAGACCGCCCGGAGGATGGGCATTAATCCGCCTACCGACCTTCAAATCCGGAAAATCACCGTGGCTGGCGAGCCAGGGGGCAGTATCCCGGCTACGCGGAAGCGGATGGAAGAGGCCTGGGGCGCCAAGGTATACGACCAAGTGGGCTCCACGGAAATCGGCCACTGGGGCTGGGAATGCCAGCACCAGTCCGG
Source organism: Dehalococcoidales bacterium (assembly GCA_034430375.1). Taxonomy (GTDB): domain Bacteria; phylum Chloroflexota; class Dehalococcoidia; order Dehalococcoidales; family RBG-16-60-22; genus W425. The sequence continues at coordinate 2,849 of DAOUER010000119.1, read as the reverse complement.
CCTGCACGTCAACGAAGGTTTCTTCCTGGTGGAAATAATCGACGTAGATACCGGGGAATGCATCAACGAGCCCGGCCGGAGGGGTAAAATGGTGGTAACCACTTTTACCCGATCGGCGCAGCCCTGCATCCGGTTTGATGTAAAAGACCTCATCGAATGGAATTCGCAGCTGTGCGACTGCGGGCGGACCTACCGGCTGCTGGACGGAGGCATCAAGGGACGCGCCGACGACATCACCAAGGTCAAGGGCGTGTTACTTTCACCAACGGCTATCGAGGAAGTGGTGAGGGCCATACCGGAACTGAGCAACGAATACCTGGTGGTGGTCACCAAGAAAGGCGATATCGACGTTATTACGCTCAAAGTGGAAATCGTCCCCGAGCACGCCAAGGACGAAGCTGCCGTCCGGACGGTACTCGTCGACCAGCTCCGGGTCAAGACCAACCTGGGCTATAATATTGAATTTCATGAATTCGGTAGTCTGCCCCGATCGATGGCGAAGTCGCGCCGGTTCCAGGACGAAAGGCCGAAACAGCATTAGGAGTGAGGCAATGGCAGAAGAATACGATATCAAAGCACTGGCTGAAATAATCAAATCTCTCCGGCGGGATACCGAAAAGCTTAAGGAAATCGGCGCCGGGATGCCGACGGTAGTGAAAAACGCCGACCGCATTCTGTCCAACGTCAAGATGCTGGAAATAAACGTCAACGACGTGGTGAAGATATTGGGGAAGTAGGAGGTTTCCGCCCCTCATCTATCCCCTCTTGACAACCCCCAATGCCAGGACTATACTTTCATCACCATGGAAGCTGTATTTACATGCAGAAGCAATATGCCCGGCTATGTTTTCAAGCGGTTGTTAATAGCCATTATCACATTGTTTATACTTTCTCTATTAATTTCTATTTTTATATATTTCGCAAGGTTTCCTGGCCCAATAAATACCATCGACCTTACCACATTGTCACCTGCTGAAATAGAAGAAGAGTTAGCCAATTTACCTCAAAGCCCTTACCAACATTACCCGTCATTCCCGGAATATTACAGCCGCTGGATTGGTGGTATCTTCACCGGTGATTTCGGCGAAAGCATAATGCTTGCTTCATACTATGCCGAATAGTCTCTGTGCATTCTCCGTGGTCGCCGCCGCTATCTCTTCCTCACTCAATCCTTTCAGCATTGCCGTGCCTTTAAGAGAGCGCCGCACGTCCGCCGGACTGGCCGCGAATTCGTGGTCGGAGCCCCGCCCGTAGGTCACCGGGCTATCGGTTTCCAAGAGTAATTTATCTAAAGGCGCTTCCTTCACCGCCCGCCGGTGCTCATCGTGGTATTCCACCGCCGGTGTTGCCGAGACATAGTAGCCGTGGCTGATGATGTCCCGGAGTACGCTGGACGTGCCCGTGTACCAGTGGAACACCGCTTTCTCCAGTCCCGCCCCGTCCACAGCGTCGTAGGCGTCCCGCCAGGCATACCGGGAGTGTATCAACGCCGGTTTGTTATGTTTGGCGGCTATTTTGAGTAATTCCCCAAGCACCCTTTTTTGTAAATCCTTGTCCGCCACCGCCCTGACCCTCTTGTGATAGTCCAACCCTATCTCGCCCAAACCTACCGCCCGATCCATATTATCTTCGATGAACTCCAGGTGTGCATCGATTTCTTCTTCCTTGATATACCAGGGGTGCCAGCCTAACGCGGGATAAACAAAACCCTGATAGTGCGCCGCTATTTCTAAAACCTTCACATTGGATGCCAAATCGGAGCCGACGGCAATAATAGCGATGAGTCCCGCTACTTTAGCCTCGACTATTGCCGTTTCCAGGTTTTCTATCTCGTCGAGGTGGGCATGGGTATCGATAAGGCGCAGCATATATCTCCTATTCCACCACCGCCGACGGCCTTTCCTGGAAGGGGTGCGTCCGCAGTACCAGAGAGTAGAGGAAGGGATAGGCGGTCTTGAGGTGCTGGATGTAGTCCAGCCATTCACTGACCAGGTGGTCGTACATGCGCTCGATGTCTATAGCAAGATGTGCCAGGTCGCTCTCGGGTATATCCGTCAGCGAAGGTCTAGCCTGGAGTTCTTCGTCGAGGTGAGTGGTCGCCCAGAGCAGGTCGGTAAAGCGGTCGTGCTCGAGCAGATTCGGATTTTCCAGCAACGTCAGCAGGTACATCCGCTTCTCCCCCAGGAATTTTTTAATCTCCTCGAGGTTACATTGCTGCATATCCACATCGGCCTTCAGGTGATAGGCATAATCGGAGGCTGCTTTGAATTCTTTTACCGTCCAATCGCCGGCGATATTAAGGTGCCGGGATATTTCCTCGTGGTTTTTGAAGTTTTTTAACAAGTCGGCCAGGAGGAAGTTACCCACCTCGCTGAAAAAAGCCCCGATTACCATGTTGAGTTTATATAACATCGCCTGCTTTTCGCGATGGTTTAGGACTCGTTCTATGACGATAACAACGATAAACACCTCAAGAGGCAGAAAAGCGAAATCACCGAGCATGTAGATAAAGATATGATGTGGGTCACCGAATATCAGGTAATGGATACCGTAGAACAGGGCGGAAGCCGCCAGAAAAAGTGCGGCGGCAAATAAAAAAACCCGGAAACCTTTCATCTTTCACCCCCGGTATCAAAATAACCCTGTTTTTATAGTAACATATCGGCTGGAAAGTTATAATCGCAGACTGGTTTTACAAACGTTATAGTATTATACTAATTTAACACAATATAACATATGGAGGAGGCAATGATGGAAAAATCGATAATTATCATTGGAGGAGGGCTTACCGGCCTGTCGACCGGCTGCTACGGCCGGATGAACGGCTATAAAACGGCTATCTTCGAGAT
>DAOUER010000118.1:0-37157 GCA_034430375.1 Dehalococcoidales bacterium | reverse complement strand
CATTTACTTCATCCGTGATTACACTTTGGTAGTAGTGTTACCTCCTTAACCTCATTTCTGCAAAGCTATATAATCAAGATACCGTACATGAAAGAATGGACATGAACTAAGATTCCTGTTTCATAATAAACTAAAAAGGATAATGAGGAGAATAAATGAAGATATCTGAATTACCAGCATTCCTAGACGGAGTTGACAAACGTAAATACAATCGATGGCTTGATAATAGGGTTACAGCGCACTGCAGACGTTTCGATGACAGTAACAGAGAGAAGTGTAAAAAGGAGATTCACGAAGCGGTAACCAAATCACAAGGAAAAGATTTCTTCACCGACGAGAAATTAGACTGGACTCTCATAGGCGAATATAAGAATAAAGACTCCGAAGAACAAGGGAAAGAGTACAAGAGAAAATTTGCTCTACTTCCAACCGTTGACCATAATGAGACGGAAAAAGGAACCTACGAATTTAAAATATGCTCATGGAGAACAAACGATGCGAAAAACGATCTGTCTTATGATGATTTTGTAAAGCTGTGTAAGAGAATCATAAGAGTAGCTAACAACCAGCTTTAACCAGCGTGGTTTCGGTGTGTCTGGTCTGCAGCCATCAAGTTGGAAAGATGATGAACACCCGACGAGAAAGAGAGAGTGAACAGAAATTTAAATCTCATAGTTATAGGCAGGCTGTGAGAATTTGCTGTATTACCGGAATTAGTGCCTTTTTCTCAAGGAAAAGTTCGGAATGCTTCCAATGTAGGCTACCAATCTTGTTAGTATATAGGACTTCCCTAGTGGAAGTTCTATTCTTTTCTAGGGGTAACGGGATCGTGTAGTCCACAATTACCTTTTTCGGACTCACCTCCACCCGCTTTACGAATGAACTGATAAATGTTTTCCGCTGGAGAAACGGAGCTTCTCAAACACTTCCTCGTCAAGGGCCTTCTGTTCACCATATGTCGGGATACCAAGATCAATTTCTTTTATCCCATCCTTTAAATGTATGGCCACTAGTCGATATAGTTTACGAATCGACTCCTTGACGTCTACCTCGGCCGTTTTAACTTGCTTTCTTATGTCCCTTTTTTGTACGTCACTCAGATTTAGGTTCTGGTCTCGTTCAACATACTCATAAACGATTTTGCGTTTGAAAGTATTTGAAAAAGCGGATCTTTCCGATTCGAGTGTGTAAATGAAGAATAGGGATGTCTGGGAAATATCCTGGCAACTCCATATCGGGCTAAACACAATTCCTTATAATATATATATTATATATGAAAGTTGCCCATAGACTCATGACATATGATACATGATGGAGCGGCCTCAAGAGTGTGTAGGGCCAGGAGCGGAGGAAATTTATTGACAGGGATTGCCGGTGTCAAAGGCGGGTTTTCAACAATCTGAGAGAACCACTCGGGCCATTTGATGCCTCTGAAATCCACTGAGGCCTGAATTCTCGCCTGTGGACTCCGTCCCTATTGGAGACTCGCGCAGAAGCGACCGCGAGGCTTATGGTACTCGTGGACGCCTAAATAAGCCTGGATTCGCGACGTGGTGTCCCACACCGAGTCTAAGGACAGTCCACCTTACAAAAGTCCTGTTGACAATAATTATTATGTATGATAGGTATGATTAATCATACCTATCATACATGTTTTCAGGGAAATCCAGGAGGTTATTATGATGCATCAGCATATGATGGGAGAGGATATCCCCAAGTTTTACGGGGCCACCACCCTCGGTGAACGAGGCCAGGTAGTCGTCCCGGCCGAGGCGCGAAAAGACCTGAACCTATCCCCTTCCACCAAGCTCATGGTATTCAGTGGTCCAATAGGAGAAGGTCTAATACTCGTAAAAGCTGAATCCGTTGCCGAGATATTAGCACATGCTAACAAGATGCTGAGTGGTTTCGAGGAAGTATTGAAATCTAGCGAGGATGAATCCCCATAAACCCTTTTCCTGAATTATTACCAATTATCTTCAAGGAGTGTGAAGGAGAAATTTTTCATGTGGCATATTACTAAATGGGTATTGAACAGAAGACTCTTTACCATCATAATGGCGCTGGTAATCGCCGGAATTTCCGTCTGGGCGTTCTTTGGACTAAAGGTGGAACTAATACCCGATATCAGTTTTCCGTATACCACGGTTGTTACGATCTACCCCCAAGCAAATCCGGATACAGTGGTGAATGAGGTCACGGCACCCATAGAAAAGGTTGTCTGGGATGAATGGTCGGGGAAAGGTTTAAAGCATGTTATCTCCACGTCTTCCGCCGGTTTGTCTGTGGTGATGGCGGAGTTCGAATACGGTACGGATATGGAGTTGGTCACCGATAGCCTGAACGAAAGCATCAGCCAACTCACCTTACCGCAGGCGGTACTCGCTTTACCTGAAATGTCGGATAGTATCACTCAGAATCCGCAGATCATTCCCATCAATATGAATATTATGCCACTGATAAACCTGAGCATCTCCGGGGACCTAACTCCGGAGCAAATCAAGCAGATTGCCGATACCCAAATCGTTCCCGCGTTGGCACAGATCGAAGGGGTGCTCCGGGCTGATACGGAGGGTGGGGACAAAGACCAGGTAGTAATTTCTCCGGACCCGGATAAGATGAACCAGTACGGCGTCTCAATGGCCCAGATAGCCGGGCTTATCGGTACCGGCTACTCTTCCCTGAGTGAAATAGAAAATACTTCTCTCGGCATAGACAGCGTTAAGCTGTCCGATGTGGCCACAGTCAGCCAGAGCCCGCTGCCGTCGTCGTCCATTACGCGCACCAATGGTCATCCCAGCATAAGTATTTCGGTGGTAAAAACGGAATCGGGCAATACCGTGGAGACCTCTGATGCCATAAATGCCAAATTGGCGGAATTACAGGGAGAACTAGGTGACGGCGTTACAATTAGCACCATCTTTGACCAATCGGATTTCATCAATGACAGTATCGGCCAGCTCGAGGAGAAAGCCATTATCGGCGGCGTGCTGGCTGTACTGGTGGTCTTTATCTTCCTCTGGACAATCCGTGCCTCGCTGATAACGGCCATCTCGATTCCGCTGAGTATTTTCTTCGGTTTTCTATGTATGCACTTAGCCGGTATTACGATAAATATACTGACCTTAAGCGCCATGACAATAGCCGTCGGGCGGCTGATAGATGATAGCATCGTGATGGTGGAAGTAATCTACCGCCGCATGATTGGAGGGGAATCCTTCAAGGATGCAGCCATTGGCGGAGCCAGGGAGGTAGCCACTCCGATTACCTCCGCCACGCTGGCTACCGTGGCTATCTTCCTGCCATTGATGTTCGTCGGCGGCATCGTGGGCGAGATGTTCATCCCCTTCGGCTTGACAGTAACCTTTGCTATGCTGGGTTCACTGTTGGTAGCTTTGACACTGATTCCGGCCCTGTCCAAGTGGCTGGTGAGTTCCAAGTCTAAGAAGAAAATTATTATGCGGGACAACTGGTACCAGAAAATCTATACCAGGGCGTTAAAATGGACGCTCGGGCACCGTGTTACCGTGGTGGTGCTGGCCATCGTACTACTGATAGGCAGTCTGGGGCTCCTACCGATAACCGGCACTTCATTCATGTCCGGCTCAATGGGTGAGCCGACTATCACCGTAAATATCTCGCTGCCGCCGACGACCGATGTCATCACCACCAGCGCCACCACCGCCAAGGTAGAAGCGCTGCTCAGCGATAATCCGGCGATAAAGAGCTTCCAGTCAAGCATCGGTACATCTACCTCCATGGCCGGCATCATGAGCGCGTCACAGGGTGGAGGTGGTTCCAATACAGCAACGATAACCATATACTTGGAATCCGAGGCGGACCTGGACCAGGAGATTGCCGCGATTAATCAGGCCAGTCAAGGCATTACGGATAACGGTTTCATCACCGTCAACTCGGATTCCGGGGGTGGCATGGGAGGAGGTTTTTCCTCTTCAGCGATGAGTCTCTCCATCCAAGGGCAAAATCAGGAAGATATCGCCAGAGTTACCGCCCAACTCATGGAAAAGCTCCAGGATGTCGATGGTATCGTCGACCTGAAAAGCGACTTGACGACGGTTGTACCCGAGTTGAGTATTACCCTGAACCCGGCTAAGGTGACCACTTCAGGATTATCAGCCGACCAGATGACCCGGTTGCAGCAGGAGTTCATGCTGCTGATGAACGGCGGGAATTTACCTGATAAGATGGTGATGCTCAATAGTGAAAGCTATCCTATTTACATCAAGGGTATAGCTCAGAACCTTAGCGACGTGGAACAGGCGAAAATCCTGAAAATAGGTTTCCCCCAGTCCGTAACCCTGGATGATGTCGCCGATGTCTCCATAGTAGAACTGCCATCTCATGTCAGCCATAATGATACGGTACTGTCCGCCACGATTTCGGGCACAATCACCGATAAAAACGTCGGGGCGGTAAACATGGAGATTCAACAACAGGTAGACGCTCTGCCGGTACATCCCGGGGTGAACATAGTTACGGGCGGGATAGCCGAGGAAATGGGCGATACTTTTACCAGTATGTTTATCGCCATTATCGTAGCTATTGTCATTGTGTTCCTGATAGTAATACTCATGATGCGCTCCATACGCAACCCAATTATTATCATGGTTAGCATTCCCCTGGCCTTCATCGGTTCCATCCTGGCTTTACTCGTCAGCGGCTATACGCTCGGTGTATCGGCCATGATGGGCTTACTAATGCTCGTGGGGATTGTGCTGACTAATGCCATCGTCCTGGTATCCATGGTGGAACAGAAGCGTAAGGATGGCTTGAGCATACATGAAGCCCTGCTGGAGGGCGGCAGGATACGCTTACGCCCGATACTCATGACCGCCCTGACTACTATCTTAGCGATGATTCCCATGGCGGTAATTGTCAGTTCCGGAACCATGATAAGCGCCGAGCTAGCGATTGTCGTCATCGGCGGCATGGTAAGTTCAACATTTTTAACTTTGCTTGTTATTCCAGCCATTTACAGTTTGGTCTATCGGGGCCGGAAACAACCTGTTGCCAAGTAATCAATCAACGCTGATCCCCCCGTCTATGATACCGGCTATAGTATCGTAGACGGGGAAACTAATAATACATACCGGAACAGATTATCAAGATGCTGCGCGAGGTTTATACAAAGCCTTCAAATTAGTTAAGTTGAAACTAAACTCTATTTTATGATTTGCGAAACAAGTCAACCAGGGGGAGTCATTTTCACTAAATCCTCTCCCTTATTTTATTAATCAACAGACTATCTTCTAGACCGACCTTCTGAAGACTATTTCCATTAAAACACCTCCGTCTCGGTCAGCTTATTTATGGGAGAGGTTACGTAAGATTTAACATTGGAGACATATATCTCTTTAAAGGACCGCTGGATTTCACGCTTAGAGGTTGAAAGCTGAAACATAATCCAAAAAAGGAACCTTTTTTCTCTATATGGAGAGTTCGACCCTCCCCCGTCTCCACCAGAAGCATGGGGTAATTTTCTATCCAGTTACTTGGGTATTAATGAGTAACAACTAATCATGCAGCGCACGTTTTAGAGCCCGGTGTATATCAGCCGTAAACCGTTCAGAAATATCAGCACCTGGCACAAGCATATCAAAAGCATGACAGCCTCCGGGATATACGTGAAGTTCGGTAGGGACACCCGCTTCGATAAGTCTCCGTGAATACTCGATATCTTCTTGGGCGAATAAATCAAGGTCCCCCACTGTAATGTATGCCGGAGGGAGTCCTTCCAGGGTTGTAGCCCTGTAAGGCGCCGCGTAGCAGGAAATGTCGTCTCTTCCAGGCTCACAACCAAGATATGAACGCCAGCCTATCAGATTATTTTCCCGGGTCCAGAAAAGTGAATCAGGCAGGGTATCGCTAGCGGGAGCGATACTGCAATCGTTAATCATAGGATAAACCAGTAGTTGAAAAATGATTTTTACCTCGGCCCGGTCGCGCGCCAGAATAGCCAGCCCGGCCGCCAGCCCACCGCCAGCGCTGGCGCCCCCAATTGCAATACGAGAACGGTCGACTCTCAATTCACCGGCATGAGTTGACAGCCATTTCAAAGCCGCATAGCAGTCTTCTAACGGAGCCGGATAAGGATTCTCCGGAGCTAAACGGTACTCTACCGATACGACAACACATTCTCCGGCTAAAGTGAACTGTTTTGCTGTAAAATCTTCCTGATCGATTTCACCGAGCATATAGCCACCACCGTGAATCCATAACAGGGTAGGGAGCAATCCGGCCTGTTTTTCCGGTCGATATATTCTCACAGTTACGTCGGGAGATCCCTCGGGGCCAGAGATGGTCCGGTCTTCGGTAATGACACCCGGATTGACCGGCAATTGTGATTTCATGGCGGACATCATCTGCTTGGAAGCGGCGCGAGCGGCCGGCAAATCATCAAAAGACATAGGCGGCATCTGGCTTAGCATAATCTTGATTGGGTCTTTGAGTTCAGAATCTAATAATTCACTTAAATCACGTTTCATTTACTGACTCCTCATGTTATATTGGCATAAAATCAAGCCTTAGCAATTGTCGTTCACCTTAACAACCCTGCGTGCTTCTATAAATTATATCGTCCTGGATTTCCGGAGAGAGCATGACGAAATAGGCGCTGAAGCCTCCTACTCTAACTACAAGGTCCTGGTGCTTTTCAGGATGTGTTTTGGCATCGAGCAATTCCTCGGTATCAACCATGTTGAACTGGATGTGCTGCCCACCATTCCTGAAGAATGTATCGATAAGTATCCCCAGTTTCGCCCGACTCTCAGGACTTTGCATGACGGTCCCGGAAAACTTCTGGTTAAGACATGAAGCGTAGGACTCTTTAAAACCCGCTTTAAGCGCCGACCTGATTACACCGGTAGGACCAAGCTTGTCCATTCCCCGCATCGGGGATATCGAGCCGTCGTTTAACGGTTCCTTTGATTTACGCCCGTTGGGAAGTGCGCCCACACCCAGACCTCCGAAATAATGCCAGGATAGTCCTTCACGGGAGATTTTACAGGGCACATCGAATGGGTTTTTATATGACATGATTACACTTCCGGAAAACTCACCCACGTCACGGACCATCAAATCAGCCTCGTCGATATCATTGCCGAACTTGGGCGCCGCCAGGCACATCTGTCTTATTTCCTCGCCTCTCTCGCCCTCAAAGTTGGTATCAAGGGAGTTCAATAGTTCATCCAAAGTCAATATATTCTCGTCGAATACCAGTTTCTTGATGGCTGTAAGAGAATCCGCCGTATCTACTATCGCCCGGTCGCTGATACCATAACTATGATCCGAGTCTGTAATAAGGATATCCTGCCCTTTCTCCATACATCCCGGTCCGGTAATGCAGGAATTAAACGGAAAACGCAGATATTGAGGTTCAACACTCTGGGCTAGGGTACCGAGCCATAAAACCCGGTTGACAACAAACTTATACTGTTTTTTAAATGCTTCGTAAAGGTCTTCAAAAGTATTGAAGTCCCGCGGGTCACCGACATCAATGCCGACCTTTTTACCGGTGATTTGCGATACCCCCCGGTGAAGCGTGAGGTCCAGAATTAACGCTACATTTACCGCTCCTTTGCCCTCACTGCCGTTATGATCTACTTTGGTCGGAAGAATCGGTGTCACACAACCCTGGCCGTACCAGTCTCTCGCAATCTCTACAGGCGTCCCATCGTTTAAAAAGCTCGCGACAACATGGTCACTGTTTTCAAAAAGAGGGATGCCACCTTTTGTCTTTACATTCGTCTCCAGCGCTTTAAGCAGTAACCAGCGGGGTGTTTTGGAGTTCCAGTTAAGAAGGACAGTCGGCGATGACAGTCTAATTAGTCCTATCATATGGAGTAGCAGATAGCTTAATGCATTCGAGGCGTCTTTCCCGTTCCTGTCTACACCGCCGATATTGATACTGTTGATGCTGTAGCTGAACTGGTGGGTTTCCTGCTGGGTTTGACCGACCGGGACGACGACTTTCATACCCCAGAGCGTTAACGCGCTGCCCAGCAGTTCCGCGGCTCTCTCCAGTGTTAGCCGTCCCTCCCGGAGGTCTTTTTCAAAATAAGGTCTAAGGTACTGGTCAATTCTACCGATTAAGAGAGGATACATCGCCTCTAATCCTCTGCCTACTATGATGAAGTTCATGCATTGGAGAGCCTCATGAAACGTTCTTGCCGGATTCTCCGGCACGCGTTCACAAATCCCGGCAATCTCAATAAGCTCATTGTGTCTTTCAGGGTTGGACTCTTCATCAGCCTCGTGGCGCGCCAGTTCAGCGTAACGATGTGCGTAGTGTATCATGGCTTCACAGACGATAATTGCCGACTGCCAGAAATAGAGCTTGTTTACATCAGTTTCCTTCATTTCTTTAAACCGCTGTAGACCTGCTTCAGCTTCACCTAGCAAACCGCGCATCCCCTTAGAGAGCACCTTCTCCCACATTGCTCTATTGGTTATACCTGGGAAGTAACCGGAATCCGGAGTGGGGTCGCTGCCCTTTGCGTCGGTTATGTCCCTTGCCCAGGTACCTACCACGGAATACCAGGTATCTTTAACATGGTCTGGTGCCGTCTTCCCGGTAAAAAAACGGGAGCATTCCCTTAATATATTCCTGTCTTTTTTTGCCTGAAACACCATCGCCCGGCTCAAACTATCTCCCACGTCCCAGAGTCCGGCAATACAGTCTCCGGTTTCATCCACGAACACCGGCCCTCCGATAAGATGTTCGGTTTCCCTGCCCACTACTATATCAAAATCGTGGATGGCAATGGGGACACCTTCGAGCACTTTCTGAAACAGTTTGGCCCGGCGGAGTTCGATGTCTTCGCCCTCCGTATCTTTCCAGGACTCCATCGCCAGTCTGGCCCGGTCAACGGAAATGACTCTCGGTGCGCTGAACATGACGTCTTTAAGCTGATAAAGGCGATTACTCAGTTGTAAGTTATCAATCCTATTTAGCATAACTTCGTCAGTATCCAGCTTGGTAACCATAATTACCTCCAGTTAGTTAACCACAACACGAGTGGTCTATTTCCCTATTTGAATATATCATCTCGATATCATACAAATTATATCATTATCCTCAAACGCTTTTTTAATTGATTCCAGGTACTCCGGCTCTGGCGAAAGGAATCCGGAGAGAAGATATTGTCTGTCCAGAGCTTCATATTTCCCTTTTCCCAGGCGGTGATACGGCATTAATTCAATACGAAGATTGTTATTCCCCAATCCATGTAAAAATTCCGTCGTTTCCTTGATGTTCTGTGAGTCATCATTAATACCAGGAATCAAAGGCATCCGAAAAAGCGTTTCAACACCGCTTGCGGCTACAATCTTTGCATTGGAGAGTATCAGACCGTTTGGATTGCCGGTATACTGGCGGTGTTCCTCAGAATTCAGGTGTTTGAGGTCGTAGAGTACATAATCAGTATAAGGGAGGACCTGTCTCAAAGCGGACTCGGACGCACATCCTGATGTCTCCATACAGGTGTGAATGTCGGCCTGATGGCATTTTTCAAACAGGTCGCAGGCAAATTGCGACTGCAGGAGGGGTTCTCCACCGGAAATCGTTACCCCGCCGCCCGATGCCTGGTAAAACATTTTATCGCGGTTTACAGTATCGGACACCTCTTCGGCATTCATGGGTTTGCCATAGAGAACGAGTGCCTGGTATGAACACACCGAACTGCATATACCGCAGCCTGTGCATTGTTTCCGGTCGATATAGGGAAGCTTACCTTCTTTGTAAACCAGTGCTCCCTCGGGGCATACTTCGGCGCACTTGCCGCATTTGGTGCAAAGGGTTTTGATGAATCCGACCTCAGGATGTGGAGAAATACATTCGGGGTTGCTGCACCATTGGCATTCAAGACTGCATCCTTTCAAGAACACTACGGTTCTTATGCCCGGTCCGTCATGGATCGAGTACCCCTGAATATTTGTGACCAGAACGGAGTGATTATATATCATTTTGTCATCATGCTGGGAAGCCAGAGACTTAAATCAGGAACAAATAACACAATAATAATATATATTAAGAATCATTATTGTTTTATTTTTCCCACCTGGGTAAATAGCTTCAATGTATCCGCCACGTCCCAATGCTCGGCGATTTTCCCATTCTCAATGCGGAAGATATCGACGACGTCATAGTTGAGCTTATTCCCCGTCGGGGGATTTCCCAACCATTCACCTTTATGGGTTGCTGTAGTTGTAGAGTACATCATGACGATATCACCTTCGGCAATTATTTTTTTTACAGTGTAATTAAAATCAGGCAAACCTTTGAATATTCCCTCGAAAAACTGCTTGAATCCGGCTTTGCCTTGCGGTGTATCTTCATTGTGCTGAATGTAATCATCCCCCATTATTTCATCAAGGCGGCTAAAATCATGCTTCTGGAATACGGTCGTACACAGCGTCTCGACAAGTCTCTTATTTCCCTCGGGTGTGGACATTTAAAGCGTACCTCCCTGATAAATGTAACTAATAAATAACACCTTGGCACCGATACCGATCAAACCCGGTATCCAATTCGCCCGGACCGACGGCGCCATTTACTATATAAATAAACCGTTTGCTTATATGTAATTAACTTTTAGTGGAATCATCTTTTTTAACGTATTTAGAAGCTATACTGGTATGAAATAGAATCAGGGGTTTATCGACTCTTTTGAAAATCAGAGGGCAGTGGACTAATCCGGCGGGGATATAAACACTGGCTGGTGAGGTGATGGTGTGCAGTTCCTGTTCCTCGCCCAGGCCGATCACGATTTCAGCAAACAGGTCGTTCATATGTTCGTAGTCATAGGAAACGAAATGTAAATACATATCGAAGTCATGGGAGTGGGGGTATTCCTCCATTTCGCATGGAGCCATGACCCGGGTAATCATAAACGTAACGTTAGATTTATAATCAGCATCTCCAATCCATTCCATTGTGGGCCAGGGTTCCGGTTTCGTTACAGATTTTCTTATAACGTACTTGCCATATTTGGTTTTTTCCATTCGTAAAACCTCCTCGCTATTTATCTCATTTTTCTCCTGTTGCTGGCTCTCTGCCAAAATATCATATGACCGGTTTCTTTTGAGATTATTTTAGCTGCGTCAGCAGCCAGCGGACCTAGTTTCAACGCTTCTATCTCCGAAAAGAAACCGACTACGGTAATATAACTAACTGGAATACCATTTTGATCTAATATAGGTGCAGCAATTGCGTTTACACCTGGCTGTATATCGCCCATTTCCAGTGCATATCCGTTACGCCGGCACTGTTCCAGTTCCTTCTTAAGCCTGACTTTATTCAATTTATCAGGAGTCCCGTGAAAATGGAGGTTTTTATTTTTTAACAAATCTTTTAGCTCCTTTTCAGGAAGAAATGCCGCGATTGCCTTCCCATGAGCGCCGTATGTGATTGGGGTAACATGACCGATAGGGGCGGAAATACCGATTCCCGGCGCCCCTTCGTACTGGGCAACAACAAAAGTTTTGTCATCAGATATTACTCCCAGTGCTACCGTTGCGCCGGCCTTTTTTGCTAGGTCATAGAGAATTGGTTCAACAAGACGCGATAAGCTTAGGTTCTCGAGCATTTTCCCCGTAAGTGTGAGTAAGCCGGGTCCTAGTATATAGCCTCTTCTGTTAGGATTCTTTTTCACCAAACCGTACTCACTCAACGTAGTCAGAATGGAGAATGCTTTACTTCTATGTATACCAACGTCCGAGCAAATATCCGTAAGGCTTTTTGAATTACTCCCATTATCAGCCAAGCAAAGCATTACACGGATTGCCTGTTCAACAGCCGGCACCTTATATGAATTTTTCGACTCGTCATTACTATCTTGCATGTAAGTATTGCCTATAGAACTTAAGTTTTGTGGATAGAATATCAAAGCAAGGTTATTTTGTCAAGGGGGAGTTTATCAGGTTTTACAGAACGGTATTCATGCAATAATTTTCAAGATCAGTTATAGGCAGACATTAATTTTGGGGGAACAAGCTAAAAATGAAAAACGGCAGTTAACTACCTGCCTTGATTTATATTAATTATTGTTTAGTTAAATTCGGAATAAATAGTTCGAATATAGACGGGAAACAATTGAGTATAAAAAGATCATTGAAGAATCCTAAACTGAACTTGCGTCGTGTTTATTCTTATATGCAGAAGCTAATTGCATACGCTCGCCTCTGTTCTAGCAGGTCTGAAATATTACGGTACGATGGAGACCGTCCCTCCCCCGTTTCCAGTCTGAAAAATTACGTGTCTAATAACTCAATGATGTTTGCCCATTGTACCACTGTATTTATTCCACCAAGTTATTCTCAAACTGCCCATTTGCTGGCCTCAAAATATCGGTTAGTTGATAGTCTGTTATACCTTGTTGATGATTACAGGAGATGGTTGGACAGGGAAGAGTCTCTGCTTGCCGCTGACGGCCTTCGTATTGCGCTAATATCGAGGCTCTTTAGTAATTTGAGTAATTTTTCTCTTCACCATTTCAACCAAAGTGGTTCAAGCCCGCTTTTTGAGAAGATGGCAATACTTTCAGACTCGGATGTGCATTTGCCTCATCATTGTTAGTCTCCTGATGGCAAGGGACCGAAGGCGCTGGTGATTTCAAATACACGATTGACCTTGGCCAATGGAAGGACATTTGCCCAAGCGTCCCTTCCCCTGGCTTTGCGTAAATATCGACTGCTTACACAATAATTTCTGTCTGTAAATAAAAACAGTGGCAGCGGCCGGGATTGAGTCAGCAAGTATTCCATTCATTCTGTTAATTCACCTCTGGATCATTATATAGTGCTACCCATTTGTTAAGTTTCTAGGTGGATTGTATAATTAGTCTGGAAACACAGATGAATGGAAGGGAGGAATAATATATGCCTGAAGAGTTCAAGCCAGGATGTCAGAGACCACCGATTAAGAAACCAAGTCTTGAAACTTCTCCAACGGCAGAAGTAACTGTAAAGGAGGCGAAACAAGCAATGGTTAAAGTAGGAAAACCTGCACCTGATTTTACTGCTCCCGCTTATTACAATGGCAAGTTTATGAACATTGGCCTTTCAGAATACAAAGGGAAATGGGTATTACTATGTTTTTATCCCGGTGATTTTACTTTTGTTTGAGCGACTGAAATTTCAGCAGTTGCTGAAAAACATGCCGAACTCCAGTCTCTTGGTGTAGAAGTGCTCTCCGTGAGTGTTGATAGTATTTACGTGCATAAAATGTGGAATGACCATGAGCTTTCCAAGATGATAAACAAGGACATTCCCTTCGCGATGTTATCGGACCAGGACGGAGGTATCGGTAAAATTTACGGGATATATGACGAGGATAGCGGTGTAGAAACGAGGGGAAGATTTATCATCGACCCGGATGGCATCATTCAGGGTTTTGAAGTCTTAACGCCATCGGTCGGCCGGAATGTTAGCGAATCTATCAGGCAAATTAATGCTTTCCAGCTTGTTCGGAATTCCAAAGGAACGGAGGCTACACCCTCCGGGTGGAAGCCGGGCAAACCAACATTAAAACCATCACCGGATTTAGTCGGCAATATATGGAAAGTCTGGAAAGTTAAAGAAGCTTTCGAAGACTAATAATAAAAGTAACTAGTCTTATAAATAATATTAAGTAGCAACGTCTGGGAAAAAAACAGAGACCAGAGTGTAAATATACTTACAAAAATCACTTAGCGTTGAAAGTTAATTGCATAAGCCCGTCTTTGTTCCAGCAGGCTTGGAATATTACGGTACGATGGAGACCGACCCTCCCCCGTCTCCACCAGAAACACGGATGAATCCTTAAAAGGTTCAGTGATAATATAAGTCTTTGATCAATAACGCGAAGCCGCCACCTGGATGACAGGGTTAAAAGGCGGCTTCGGCTTTATGGCGATGATTGACTTGGTTTGTTTGGCATCCACGTAGACAGCATCGTTAACAAGAGATTCCTTCGTTCCTCTATATTAGCATTTTCCGTACACAAATTCGATTTATACAAATTAGATATAGTATATATGCTAATCTACCACTTCTCCTGGGAAAGTCTGGCAATAAGCCATTTCTTGAGACGGTCGTCCAGTTTGCCAAACCACGATTCTATCTTCCGGATATCACCACTGGCAATGGCAGCCTCCTCTTCAGCCGTTAGCTCATATTCTTTAAGCGCCTCGGCGGGATTTTCGGCAAGTCGTGCGAAAAAGGCGTTGTCCTGAGCGGCACGGTCCAGCACCGCCAGCACCGCCTTGACCGCGGATACCTTAAATTCCGGTATCTTGGCTACAGGGTCCAGCGTGGCATTGGTGAGGACGTTAGCCGGTGATTCCTTCCAGTGGAAAGCCATAAAGGCCAGCCCGGGTGATGTGGTATCGGTAATATTTACCGGGGTCTCTATTTTCCCCCGCTCCGAGGCTACGCTAATCAGGTCGCCATCGGTGATGCCGAGTTTGAGAGCATCCTCAGGATGGATATCGATGGAACCATTGGGATGCAGGTCGTGCAGCACTTTGGTTCTACGGCTCATACTGCCAGTATGCCAGTGCTCCAGTATCCTCCCGGTGGTGAGGATGAGCGGATAATCAGCCGATACTGACTCCGCCGGAGGGCGGTACTCGACGGCATGAAACTTACCCAAACCACGAGTAAATCTCCCCTGGTGAAGCATCGGCGTACCGGGGTCTTCACGATCCCGGCAAGGCCACTGTAATCCATACTTAGTCAGCCTGTCGTATTGAATACCACCGTAGATAGGAGTAAGCGATGTCATTTCCTCGTTTATCTCTTCGGTATTCTGGTAGGGGAAACTATATCCCATTTTATCAGCCAGCAAAGAGATTATTTGCCAGTCCGGTTTAGCCTCACCGGGCGCCTCGACAGCCTTATTAAGCTTTTGCACCCTTCTTTCGGTGCTGGTATAAGTACCGTCTTTCTCGGCGAAGGCAGCCGCCGGCAGGATAACATCGGCCAGAACAGCTGTCTCGGTGGGGAAAATATCCTGAACAACGATGAAGTCCAGCTGCTGCAATGCCCGCTTGGTATGCATGGTATAAGGTTCGCTCATTATTGGATTTTCACCGACGATGTACAAAGCCTTGATTTCGCCACGAATGGCAGCTTCTATCATTTCGGTAACAGGAAGGCCAGGCTTGTCCTTTATCTTGCAGTTCCAGGCTGTTTCAAATTTCTCTCTGGCTTGGGTATCAGTCACCGGCTGGTAGCCGGGGAAGACATTGGGTAAAGCACCCATGTCACAGGCACCCTGGACATTGTTCTGGCCGCGCAGCGGGCTGAATCCGGTGCCTTCCCGGCCGATATTACCCGTCATCATCAACAGATTGGCTATGCTCTTTACATTATCCGTGCCCGTTGTATGTTGAGTAATTCCCATACCATACAGAATACAGGCCTTTTCAACACCGGCGAAAAGTCTTGCAGCCCTGATTATATGTGATTTGGGTACGCCCGTAATTTCCTCAGCCATCTCGGGAGTATATTTCGTGATGAGAGCGGCCGTCTCCTCGAAGTCTTCAGTGCGTTCTTCTATAAAGCTTTTATCATACAGACCTTCTTCAAGGATGACATTCATCATGGCATTAAGCAGGGCTACGTCACTACCCGGCTTCTGGCGGAGGTGTACGTTAGCTTTCTTGGCAAGCTGTATAGTACGGGGGTCGGCTACGATGAGTCTGGTACCATTTTTAACCGCCTGCCGTACGTAACGTCCGATGATAGGATGGCACTCGGTGGTGTTGGAGCCGATGATAAAGAGAAGGTCAGCTTTAGTGAAATCAACGATGGAGTTACTCATGGCGCCGTCGCCGAAAGCTAGAGCGGCACCGGCTACCGTCGAAGCGTGGCAGAGCCGGGCACAATGATCAACATTATTGGTTCCGATGACGGCACGGGCAAATTTCTGAACCAGGTAGTTTTCTTCGTTGGTAAACTTGGCAGAGCTTAATATTCCCAGGCTATCGGGACCATACCCCGCCTTCGTCCTTAAAAGTCTATCCGCCACCAGGTCGATAGCCTCTTCCCAGGTAGCTTCACGGAAAATATCCTTGAAATTTCCGTTGACCTCAACATCCTTACTCCAGCCCTCTTTCCGTATCAAAGGCCTGGTTAACCTATCGGGGTGATTAACGAAGTCGAAGCCGAACCGTCCTTTCACACAGAGTCCGCCTTTATTGACAGGACTGTCTTTATCACCCCGTACCGATACTATTTCACCACCCCGGATACCCAGATATATAGAACAACCAACACCGCAATAGGGACAGATTGTTTTCACCTCACGCGATGCCTGCTTAGTGTTTTTAGAAACCAGGGCACCGGTGGGACATCGCTCCAGGCACTCACCGCATGCCTCGCAGTTTGACTCTTTTATCGGCTTATCGCCGAAGGTACTTATCGTCGCCGAATTTCCCCGGAAAGCGATGTCAATCGCCCCAACACCGGCAATCTCGTGACAGGCGCGTACGCACCGACCGCAGAGGATACACTTATTCATATCGCGGGTAAAGGCGGGGTGGCTATCATCGAAATTTTTAGTCATTTCACTCTTTCGCATCCGGTCAAAATGCTCTTGTTCCACCCCCAGATAGCGAGCTACGGTCTGTATTTCGCAGTTCTGGTTCTTGGAGCAGGTAAGGCAGTCACCATGATGGTTAGCCATGATGAGCTCCATGGTTATACGGCGCGACCGGTTTACCGCGGCTGTCTCGGTGTGTACGACCATTCCGTCGGTTGCCGGCGTGGTGCAGGAAGTCGGCAGGCCGCGCATCCCTTCAATTTCAACGATACATAGACGGCAGGCCCCGTAAGGCTTGAGGTCTTCATCGTAACATAAAGTCGGGATATATAAACCCGCTTTCCGGGCAGCTTCAAGCACAGTGGTACCTTCCGGTACTTCTACTTTTACTCTATCAATAGTAAGGACAATAGTGCCCAGTTTCTGCTCTTTGGCCACAGATGAATCAATTATAGTCATTAATCCCCTCCAATATAATCGGATAACATCGGATTACTCCTGTACTCCGCTGCCTACCGGAACCGGTTCGGTAGGAGCTTGAACCGACTCCCCGGATACTTTCATCACGGCGCTAAATTTGGCCGGGCAGGCATCCAGGCAACCGCCGCACTTAATACATTTTTCCTGGTCGATAACGTGTACCATACGCTTGCCGCCGTTGATAGCTGTGGCAGGACAGGCACGGGCACAAATACCACAGCCCTGGCATTTTTCAGCGTCGATGTAATAGGATACCAGCGCTTTACAGGCCAGCGCCGGACATCGGTTCTCATTTATATGGGCTTCATATTCATCGCGGAAGTAGCGGATAGTTGTCAGTACTGGATTGGGTGCCGTACCACCCAGGGCACAGAGAGAGCCGTTTTTCACCGCTTCACCCAGTTCCAAGAGCAGATCGATATCTCCCTCCCGGCCTTTACCACTAACGATATCTTCCAGGATATCCAGCATCTGCTTGGTACCCCAGCGGCACTGTATGCACTTACCGCAAGATTCAAGTTGCGTGAATGTCAGGAAATACCTGGCAATATCTACCATACAGGTATCCCCGTCCATGACCACCATGCCACCGGAACCCACGATAGAGCCGGCCGACGCCAGCGATTCATAGTCCACCGGCGAATCAAGGAAACTGGCGGGTAAACAACCCCCCGAAGGCCCCCCGGTCTGTACGGCCTTGAAGTCCTTACCGCCCGTTATACCACCCCCGATGCCGTAAATGATCTCGCGCAGGGGTATACCCATCGGTACTTCAATAAGACCTGTTCGCATAACTTTGCCAACAAGTGAAAACGTCTTGGTACCCTTGCTCTTCTCAGTACCGTAGCCGGCGTACCAGTCCGCTCCCTTCTTCATAATGGCGGAAACATTAGCCCATGTCTCGACATTATTAATATTAGTGGGTTTACCCCACAACCCGGACTGGGCCGGGAAAGGGGGACGGGGGCGAGGCATGCCCCGGTTGCCCTCGATGGAGGCCATGAGAGCTGTCTCCTCACCGCAGACGAAGGCGCCGGCACCTTCTTTTATTTTTATATGGAAATTAATGCCGGAGCCCATGATATTATCACCGAGCAGTCCGTACTTCTCCATCTGCCCCAGAGCAACTTTTAACCGTTCTATCGCCAGCGGGTACTCGGCGCGGATGTAAATATATCCTTCGGAAGCCCCGATGGCATAAGCACCGATGAGCATCCCCTCCAGGACAGCGTGTGGATCTCCCTCCAGTACTGCCCGGTCCATGAAAGCTCCAGGGTCGCCTTCATCGGCGTTGCAGATAATATATTTTTGTGACCCGACGGCATCATGGCAGAACTGCCATTTAAGGCCGGTAGAGAAACCGGCTCCGCCACGGCCGCGCAATCCTGATCTCTTGATTACATCAATTACTGCCTGTCTATTCATCCGGAGCGCTTCACTCAGCCCGTCGTAGCCACCACTGGCAATATAGTGATTTATGTTAGCAGGGTCTATATTACCGCAGTTACGTAAGGCAATACGCACCTGAGGTTTGAGCACCGGCAGGTCAAAGAGCCGGGGGATGCCTTCGATAGTACCTTCTCCTCGTGTACCCAGAGCCAGATCAGCGCGGGGGTTATCGCCCATGAGCCAGTCACGAACGATCTCCGAAGTAAGTTGGGGAGTAAGTTTCCCGTAAAAAACGCTGGGTTTGTCTGGTTTGGCTATTTCTATCAATGGCTCCGCATAGCACAGTCCGATACAACCTACCTGGATGATATCCACTTCAGGGCTATTCAACTCCAGTTCATCTCTGAGTGTTTGGAGTATATCTTCAGCACCGGCAGCAATACCGCAGGTGCCCATGCCGATTGATATACGCGTTCTATCACTCGTCTGCATCGTCTGCCATTCGGCGTTGGCTTGCTCTTTAATCTTCTGGAAATCCATTCTTTCCCCCCAAATATTCTTAAACTGGTCTCTTTACCTATAGGAAAAGTTATTCCCTTGCCTTGAGTATCCCCCGCACTTTTTCAACGGTAACATTGCCATACACCCTATCGTTAACGACCATTACCGGCGCCAGGGCACAGGAACCGAAACAGGCCACCGTCTCCAGCGTGTATTCCATATCCGGTGTCGTTTCTCCGTCCTTGATACCCAATCGGGTTTCTATCTCATCCAGCAATCTTGGTGCCCCTTTTACATAGCATCCGGTGCCCCGGCATACTTTAATGATATTTCTACCTAAGGGCACGAACTTAAACTGGGCATAAAACGTAGCCACGCCATAGACAGAGCATTCCGGAACATTAACAAAATCGGCTATTTGACTCATCGCCTCTTCAGGCAGATAACCAAAGGCCTGCTGTACCTGTTGTAGAATGGGAATAAGCTCGGCTTTATCCCCGGTATAAGTTGCCAGAGCTTCACTCACCTTCTCGTTTATGTAGGCTTTATCCTGTCCTACTACACGTGGCGTATCTATCTTAACCTCTGCCATACTTGCTATGCCTCACTTTCTTACCACTTCTCCTGTTGAAGGCGGCACCATATCCAGGTACTCAACCTTTTATCCAGTTTGCCGCACCAGGCCTCGATGCGCTTTATGTCTCCCGAGGCGACAGCTGCCCATTCCTCCGACGTCAGGTTGTAATTTTTAAGTACGTTGGCCGGATTATCCGCTAGCCTTGCCAGAAACTTATGGTCATCCGCAGCCCGCCCCAATATCTCAAGGATAGCCTCTTTACCTGAGGAGGATTTCTCAGTCTCAAGCTCAATAGCATGGTCTGCCAGGTCTTTCTCCAACTCGTCAAGAACCGTCGAGATGCTGATAAAATCTTCCTCGTGTGAGTTTTCCATATATATCACCTCCCTCAGCTTCTGTTATCTATATCGTATGGGTTTTTAATGTGTAATTAATCCGGCATCTGGCCCAAATAGGCCTGGCATAATGGCTTATTTTCTGGCTAAGCCATCAGTGCAGTTCTACAAAACAATTATTATAAGCTTTGAACTATCGCTTATAGCGAACTATAATATATAGGACAGTATCAGATATTCGCCTGAGGTATGCTGATGAATAAAATTGAAGTATTGATCGCTGATGACCATGCCCTCTTCCGTGAGGGAACCCGCACACTTATCGACCAGGAAAAAGATATGAAGGTCGTCGGTGAAGCCAGTGATGGAGAGGAGACGGTTAAACTGGTTACCGAACTGCATCCCCATGTCGTCCTGATGGACATCGCCATGCCCATCTTAAACGGCATCGAAGCAACCAGGCAGATAAAAGCCAGATTCCCAAAAACCGCTGTGCTCATCTTGACCGCTTATGATAACGATCAGTATATAGTGGCATTACTGGAAGCAGGTGCCGCCGGATACCTCCTGAAAGATGTAAGCAGTAGAAATCTGATAAATGCCATACGTGCCGTATTTGCCGGTGAAGCTATCCTCCACCCTTCTATCGCGCGGAAGGTCTTTAGCCACTTCGGGACCATCAGTCAACAATCAGAAGAAACACCGGAACTAGCGGAGCTTAGCGAAAGAGAAATGGAAATACTAAAACTGGCAGCCCGTGGCATGAGCAATCAGGATATTGCCACACATCTTTTTCTGAGCCGACGTACCATACAATCCCATCTAGCTAATATCTTCCGTAAGATGGACGTAGGCTCAAGGACCGAGGCCGTTTTACAGGCTTTGAGGAGAGGCTGGCTGGGTCTTGACGATCTGGCCTAGCACGAGTTAGGATTGCGTTTTGTGAGACATTTTTACAGGGTTCCTCATTTCTGGATTATTCTCGTCATCATGACTTGCGGTGCGGTTATTTACTATCTTGACCGGATTCCGTGGTTACAAACGGTATTCTCTGAATTTCCTTTTCAGTTTGCCCGTTATTCAACATATCGGATTCTTTCTATTATCCCGGTAGCCTATGCTGCTTTTATCTTCAAATGGAAGGGCGGATTGATCGCAGCGTTATTAATCACATTGTTACTCCTGCCACGTGCTATATTTTTTTCCGATCAGACCTCGGAAGCTGTAACCGAGACTATTGCCTTTTTTTTCATCGGTCTGCTGGTGACCTGGCTGATTTATAGACAGCAACGAGCTCTTGAGCAGACTGAACGATTCAAAGAGGATCTTGAGGCCAATTTTGAAGTAACAAAAGAAGATAAAAAACGGCTGGATTCTCTCAACCGAATCTCCAGCACCGTCTCCGGATCTCTGGAGCTGGAAACCATTTTGAATAATGCTATTGATAATGTGGTTGATGTTATGCAGGCTGATGTCGCCTGGATATTTCTCCTGGATGAAAGTAGCAATGAGCTTACTCTGGCGGTTCATCGCGGTTCCAGTGAAGAACTTGCTCGCGGCGTGGATAGACTTAAGGTGGGTGAGGGTTTCAATGGCTCTGTCGTCAAGACAGGCCAGCATCTCTTTGTAGAAGATGCGTCCAAAGACCCCAGGCTCACGAGAGAGGTTGTCAGCAAGTCCGAGCTACACTCCACACTTATCGTTCCGTTAAGCTCGAAAAAGAAAGTAAACGGTACTCTATGTATCGCCATGTTTAGCTATCGTCAGTTTGACCCGGATGAAATTGATTTGCTTACGACCATGGGCAATCAAATCGGCGTAGCCGTGGAGAATGCCGGTCTTTACCAACAGCAACAAATTACCACCCAGCAACTAAGGATATCTGAAGAACGCTACCGGGGGCTATTTGAAAATTCTAGCGATGCTATTTTTATTTGCTCAACAACTGCCCGTATTATTTCGATAAATCAAGCCTGTGAGGAGTTGACAGGTTATGCGGCAAAAGAGATAGCCAATACGGCGATTTATGACCTCTTTCCCCTCGATAGTAGAGACAGGATTAAGCAGCTGTTCGCGGAAAAATTAGGGCAAGTGCCGAAAGTTGGTGTTGGAGAAGCCCAATTATTAACAAAGAACGGTATGAAAGCCTATGTCGAACTTCGCGTCAGTCCCCTCCTCAGAGCCAACCAGATAATCGGTATGCAGGTAATCGCTGAAAATGTTACTGAAGCGATGCTATTAAGGCAAAATATGGAGTACTATGTCAAGCAAATTACCAGAGCTCAGGAGGATGAGAGATTACGTATTTCACGCGAGCTTCATGATGATACCGCTCAAGTATTGGCCACACTCTCGCGTGACCTTGATTCAATGATATTAAGTAAACCCACATTTAAACAGCCAATAGTAGAACGACTAAAGAAATTACATGAAATGGCTGATTCCGCTCTCAGGGGAGTACGTCGCTTTAGTCAGGACCTTAGACCTTCAATACTGGATGACCTCGGGCTGGTACCTGCGTTGGAATGGTTGATAGCCAATCTTGAGAGAGCGCAAAATATAACCACAAGTGTCAATATTGTAGGCGATCGCCTGCGACTTAGTCCGGAAATTGAGCTTACTGTTTTCCGCATCGCCCAGGAGGTTATGAGTAATA
This sequence comes from Dehalococcoidales bacterium, assembly GCA_034430375.1. Taxonomy (GTDB): domain Bacteria; phylum Chloroflexota; class Dehalococcoidia; order Dehalococcoidales; family RBG-16-60-22; genus W425. The sequence goes on along the minus strand of DAOUER010000118.1, from coordinate 14,676 downwards.
TTAGAAGGCACTCTAATGCCACATCAGTAGAGTTGACTCTAGACTACAGCGCAGACGCTCTAACGTTAATAATAAATGACAACGGTCAAGGATTTATTGTCCCTGACAGGACAAGTGATTTAGCTTTATCAGAGAAGCTCGGAATTATCGGCATGCGGGAAAGGGCTCGCCTGGTTAGCGGTACTTTAATTGTACAATCGGAGAAGGACGTCGGTACCACGGTAACATTGAGAGTTCCCTACTAATAAGACTGGTTTATTCTCGGAATATATTCAGGCGCCCGATAAAATTAAGTTTCAACAAGTATGAAAAATAAGGCGACAACTCCCGATAAAGATATCATAAATGACAAGACAGGTCAGCAGGTCCGAATTCCCCGGTGGCTGCTGAAAGCCAAAACGACCTCCGGGATACGAAGCTGGCATTTCTGGATAATAATAGTAATTTCTATCATTTTTACCTATATCTATTATGACGTACTCACTTCTTACCATGATATATATATAATTCTATTCTTTTACCCTTTGCTATATGCTTCTATCGTATTCCGATTGCGCGGTGTAATCATCAGCGGTCTATTATTTATAGCCATCTTACTACCGCATGCATTTATACCATCGTATGCCCCCGATTTTTTAGCGATATCTCTTGTTTTTGCTTTTTTTGCCATACTCATCAGTGGTCTATGCGCTACATTATTGAATCACCTTGAACACCAGCTGGAGGCTTACGAGTATATATTATCTCTTAACGAGGAACTGAATACCTCTCTCGAGCGTTTACAGACCATGCAGCATCAGCTTGTCCAGGTAGCCAAACTGGGCGCTATCGGTGAGTTGGCCGCCTCCGTGGCACACGAGCTGAACAACCCGCTGGCCGGGGTCCTGATTTACACGAAATTGCTGATAAAAAAGATTGAAAGTGAATCCTTTAAAAAGAGTGAAGCTCTCGCCAACCTGGCAGAGGTAGAATCGGCCATTAATCATTGCTCCGATATTATCCGCGGCTTGTTAGATTTTGCCAGGCAATCACCGCCGCTGATGCGGCCGGTTACCATCAGCCGGGCCATCGATAAGGCTATTTCTCTGTTGGGACATCAGATAAATAATAAAAATATTGAAATAATCAGAGAAGAATCCCCGTCACTGCCCCTGGTGGTTGGCGATTTTAACCAGATTCTTCAGGTATTTGTTAATCTTACCGTCAATGCCGTTCAATCCATGACAAAAGGCGGTAAACTTACGATCCGCTCCGGTATCGCTGAAGAAGACCGGGTCCAAGTAAGCTTCCAGGATACCGGCTGTGGTATATCTACGGAGAATATAGATAAACTGTTCACACCCTTCTTCACCACTAAAGAGGATGTGAAGGGAGTTGGCCTCGGTCTGGCGGTATCCCATGGCATCATCGAACGCCACGGCGGTCGGATTGAAGTAGAGAGTCAGGAAGGCCAAGGCAGCATATTCACCGTTTACCTGCCATCTCAACAATAAAGGGGCTGGATGGAGTACCATCCAGCCCTTGTTTCAACTGTTTCCGTCGGTTATTTCTTGCCTTTTACCAGACTATCCACCACAGAAGGATCAGCCAGCGTGGAGGTATCACCGAGGTTTTCAATGTCACCACCGGCTATTTTCACCAGGATACGCCGCATAATCTTTCCGCTGCGTGTTTTAGGTAGACCGTCAGCAAACTGGACGACATCGGGAGTGGCGATGGGGCCTATCTGTTGGCGGACATAGGTCCTTAACTCCTTCTCCAAATCGGCACTTGGTATCTCACCGGTCTTTAAAGTAACATAGGCATAGATGCCCTGACCTTTCAGCTGGTGAGGCATACCAACCACCGCTGCCTCGGCAACTTTTTTATGAGATACCAGACTACTCTCAACCTCGGCTGTCCCGATACGGTGCCCGGAAACATTAATAACATCATCAATACGTCCCATCAGCCAATAATATCCATCCTGGTCTTTGCGGGCGCCGTCTCCGGTACAATAGTAGCCAGGAAATTTACTGAAATAGGTAAGTTTGAACCTTTCAGCGTCTCCCCATAATGTCCGCATCATACCGGGCCAGGGTGTTTTAATACAGAGCCATCCGCCTTCGTTAATATCGGCTTCGGTGCCGTTTTCCCTTAATACCACCGGCTCGACACCGGGGAATGGCATAGTGGCTGAGCCGGGTTTGGTCGGAATAGCCCCGGGGAGGGGTGTAATCAGGATACCACCCGTCTCGGTCTGCCACCAGGTATCCACGATAGGGCATTTTTCCTTGCCAATAACCCGATAATACCACATCCATGCCTCGGGATTGATAGGCTCACCGACACTGCCCAGAAGTCGCAGACTGGAAAGATCATGCTTGTTTGGCCAGTCTTCTCCTTCCCTCATCAGCGCCCGGATAACCGTAGGTGCCGTGTAGAAGACGTTAACGCCGAACTTCTCCACGATCTGCCAGAACCGGTCGGGACCGGGATAGGTAGGAACGCTCTCAAACATCAGACTGGCCGCGCCAATGGACAACGGGCCGTAGACTATGTAGCTATGCCCGGTAACCCAGCCGACATCGGCGGTACACCAGTAGGTATCCTCTTCTTTAATATCAAAAATCCACTTCATGGACTGATAACAGTGCAGCAGGTAGCCCGCCTGGGTATGCAGGACGCCTTTGGGTTTACCGGTGCTACCGCTGGTGTAGAGAATAAACAGCGGGGCGTCTGCATCCATCGGCTCGGGCTCGCAATCATCGCTGATGTCATCGGCGCTCATTTCCTCATGCCACCACCGGTCGCGGCCTTCCTCCATCGGGACTTCAATGCCCAGCCTCTTGATGACAAAGACATCGGTAACGTCCGGGCATTCTTTGAGAGCGGTATCGGCATTGCCCTTGCTGCCGATATTCTTACCGCTGCGGTAGTAGCCATCGGCGGTAATCAATATCTTGGACTTACAGTCGAGAATACGATCTCGCAGCGCCTCGGAACTGAAACCGCCGAAGATAACGCTATGTACCGCCCCGATGCGCGCACAACCCAACATGGCTATCGCCAGCTCGGGGATCATCGGCAGGTAAATAGATACCGTATCACCCTTCTTTATGCCGTATTTTTTTAATACATTGGCGAACTTACATACCTCGCGGTGGAGCTGTTGGTAGGTGTATACTTCGGTATCACCGTCGGGCTCTCCCTGCCAGATAATGGCAGCTTTGTTTTTCCGCCAGGTATTGAGGTGCCGATCAAGGCAGTTGTAGCTTACATTTATCTTCCCCCCGATGAAGTAACGTACCTCTGGATTATCGGTGAAATCATATTCCAGGAATTTATCCCACTTTTTATACCAGTCCAGCTGGTCGGCCACCTGACCCCAGAATCCCTCCGGGTCTTTAATTGACCAGTTATAGAGGGCTTTGTATTCTTCCAGACTCTTCAAGGCGGCTGCTTCGGTGAATTCTTTCGAAGGAGTAAAAATGCGGCTCTCAGCCATCATTGAAGCTATTTCTTTGCCGGAAATCTGCGAAAGAAGCTCTTCCTCAGTTTTAGATTCGGCTTGGGCAGAGGGTACATCTTTTACCTCCGCACCGTTCAGAGCATAACTTACCAGCTTCTCCAGTTCCTCGGGAGCAAACGGTTTTACCAGAAAACCCACGGCTCCTAACCTTATCCCCGTGGTCATCGTATCCACCGACGGATACCCGCTGATAATAATGTATTTCAGGTCCGGGTTATTCTGCCTGGCCTCCTTTAGTGTAGTGATACCGTCCTTGCCCGGCATACGAATATCAAGGACGACAACTCCAAGGTTGTTTTCAGAAATCATCTTTAATGCTTGGTCACCACTCTCCGCCAGAGTTACACTGTAGCCACTCTCCACCAACCAGTCTCTCAAAGATTCACGTACGATGGGTTCATCATCAACAATCAATACATTTTTTTCACCAGAATTCTTCATACAACTCCTTTTCTTAATACTTTAATACTTTCTTAAAAAGTAGCTATATCTCCATATTTCGCTACTCTGAAAATTACTTGAAACAGCGTCATGTAAAATCCTGCATTAATTCTACTGATTTCGGGTCAGTCTGAGAATGAGCTTTCTTTCTCATCTTCCTAATTCAATTATATAAACCCATCATCTGGTTTATCCTCCGCTATGATGCTTATTTATTAAGTTGAGAACTAGGTAAAAATACCTAATTATCACGAAACACTAGTGAGTATTTCATCGTGTATTTTGACTATATATAAAGTTGTATCGGGGATAAAATGGTATTATACTACCCAAATATAAAAAGAAAATGATAAGCCAGAAGTTATAACTCAATAATCACTAGACCATAAGGATACACTTGGTCTAATCATTTACTACAGTTACTGCGAGGACTGTATGTCTTTTTCACTCATTCCAAGAAAATGGGGGATTGGCCTAGCTGGTTCCGGTATGAAGTTTCTTCTTCGTCTAGCGGCTAGGACACCGCCCTCTCAAGGCGGAGATCACAGGTTCGAATCCCGTATACGCTACCAATCCCTTTTTTAATCCCCATTTTACAGCTTCAGGAAGCCGATTATGCTAGAATGTTCACATGACCGAAACGTCTTCGCCGGATATAACACCGGCTTCAAGAAGAAGTTCCATATTCTTCTTTAGTATCGTCAATCTGCTCTGGTGGATCGGGCTGTATTTATACGTTCCCATTCTACCCGTTTTCATACAGGCGACCGGAGCCGGCCTTAATACGGTGGGCGTGGTCCTTTCGGCATATGCGATTCCCCAGATTCTTTTACGAATTCCCCTGGGGATATGGTCGGACAGATTGGGCCGGCGCAAGCCCCTAGTGGCGCTGGGTATTATCTTCACATCGCTGGGAGCACTGGGGCTGGGCCTGGCGGGGAATCCCTGGCTCCTGTTCCTGTCAAGGATGACTACCGGCATCGGAGCGGCCGCCTGGGTGGTCTTTCCCCTCTACTTCAGCGCGTATTTTCCCGCCGATGACAGTGGCAAGGCTATCGGTCAGATTAACTTTATCCGGAGCGTTGCCCTGATAGCGGCCACGGCCGGGAGTGGATTTATCGCCGAAGGATTCGGCCTGAGTGTTCCCTTTTTCACGGCGGCCCTGCTGGGCGTACCCGCTTTACTGGCTTTATGGTTATCCCGGGAAGTGCCGATACGTCAGGTGATAACACCGTCCTGGCAAAGCACGCTATCGATAGCTTCTCGTCCCCTGCTGCTGATAGTATCCCTGATGGCCATATTGCTGCATTTCGCTATTTTTACCGGCGTCTTCGGTTTCATTCCCATCTATGCAGCGGATATTGGGGCTTCCGATAGCGAACTGGGGCTTATCACCATGATAAACCTGGCGGTCTCAGCTTTTGGGGCCTTACTGGTGGTATGGATTTGTGGAAAGCTGGGCGACCGCTGGACTATCATCCTCAGCACACTATTGGTGAGTATCAGTCTGGTGGTGATACCTTTCATCAATACCGTCGCCGCCTTGATGGCCATCCAGGTCAGCTGTGGTCTGGGGAGTGGGATTCTCATCACCCTGTTGATGGTACTCAGTATCCGCGGCTTACCCCAACAACAGCAGGCCACGGCGATGGGGATTTTCCAGGCAGTCTACGCCATCGGGATGCTGGCCGGTCCGCTTACTTCCGGGTTCCTGGGCGACAGTCTGGGCCTGTCCACCATATTCTACCTGGCCGCCGGCCTTAACCTGCCGATTGTGATACTGGCTTTCCTGCCTGTGTTTTCCCGGCGTTCTCTCGGATAACGCGCTAACTAATCATTCTTCTCCGGGGGAGGCGGGGGCATTTTGGGCGGCGGTCCCTGCTTGGTCTGGAGGGGTTTGCAGATAATCTCGGTGATGTGGAGCTCCGGCAGACGCGTGGAAGGGGCGGCTATGGCCACTACCGCCGTATCGGCCCCACGCCCGGTACCCGTGACGGCAATGACTTTCTCACCTACTGCAATATAACCGCCGTCAGTGGCCATGAAAATAATCTCGACGCAGACTTTCATCCCCTGGCAGAAAGTACGCAGGAGATTGGCCATAATCCGGGGGGTATCCATTCCGTACAGGTTCTCGGTATGGAAGAGCATGGTACCGAAGTGTACCGCGTGTCCCTGCTTTTCCAGTTCTTGGATTAATTCCGCCGGGAAGCGCTGCCCGGCTATAAAACCGTACTGGTGCGGTACCACTACCATTTTTATCCCGCCATCGGCGCAGAGTCCGGCGGCCGCGCGTGCCGTATCACCCCGCGTCGAGGCCAGGACGATTTTCTTGATACCGCGTGCCTTAGCCCGTTCAATTGCCAGGCGCAGGGTCGTTTCCGTGTTTTCCACGCCCGGGTTCTCAAAATAAACGATTTTTTCTTCCAAATCTAACCTCCTGAAAATAGATAGTTAAAATGATTTTAGCCTCGCGCCGGCAAAGCTATCGTGGCCTGACCGGGGGCGGTGATTAATCCCGCCTGGTTTTCCACCCAAATCTGGCAGTCCACCAGGTACTCACCATCATCGATGCGCTTGCTGGTTACCCGGCCCTTGACGAAATTGGAATCACCCATGATACTGGGATGACGTACCTGGCAGGAGTATTTCTTCAGCGTGCCGTCATCACCCATCCAGTCGGTGAGAAACTCGCCCAGCCAACAGACCCTCTGGGGGCCGTAGTCGGAGGCGTCCTCGAGTCCGGAACGTTTCTGCCGGGTCTCCCGCCCGAAGCCGATTTCCAGGTCCGGGCGCCTCCGCTCAATACGCCGCGGTATCGGTGACACCAGGATTCCAAAACGGAATATCTCCGTCATCGTCAGGAGTCCCTTCTCCAGGACGGGCGTCATTTCCTCGCCGATTTGGATATCTTCCCAGTAACGCGGTTCGGCGCCGCGCCTCGGGCGCTCGTAGGCCAGCAGGTCCGGCGACTTTATTTCGAATTCGGACTTAGAATACCTATCGTAATGTACGGTCTGTTTCTCCGGGGGAATAAAGCGACACTGAGTGGTACGGATGGTCCCCACCGGCTCTTGTCGCTGGTTACGGTAATAGGCGTCGCCGGTAACAAACAGCGTCGGACCCAGCGACTTGCTTTGCTTCATGACGATATCGATTGCTTTGCCGCTGACGCTGATTTCATCACCGAGGTATATGGTGCGATGAAATTCCAACTCGGCGGCGACGTAGAGAAGCCCCAGGTTCATCACCGGCGGTCCTCCCGGCGGAAAAAGCGACGGCGTGGTGCCGTGATTGACGTTATAGATAAAGGTAGGCGGGGCGGTTATAATCCCGAAGCGGCTTTTAGCAGCGTATTCCTCGTTAATCCAGAGGGGATTATTATCCCCTATCGCCTCGGCGAAATTGCGGATATTGTCCCGGGTAACCTCAGCGACGAACCTCTCGTCGTTCAGGTCCATCTCCGTCCCGATAGCCGCCCGGTACTGTTCTTCAAATCCATCCAGGGTTATTGTCTCTTCAGCCATTGGATTACCTCTTGCCGAAATAAACATATCGACGGCCGGTATTAATCAAACGTGATGATATTGCGGATGGCCTCTCCCTTTTCCAAAGAAGCCACGGCCTCGTTGATGCGTTCCAGGGGATAATGTCCGGTAATCAACTCGTCCAGCTTCAGCTTACCGGCCTGGTAGAGAGATATCAGATAAGGAATATCGATGCTGGAACGTAGTGAGCCGCCCCCGCAGCCGGTGAGGATTTTTTCCGTAAAGACCAGCTCCAGAGCCTCGATAGAAGCCAGGTTGCCCCCGGCCAGTCCGACAACCACAATCATGCTCATCGGTCCGCCCATGGAAAAACCCATCCGTATCGCCTCGACCTTGCCGACGGTGACGAAGACGTAGTCCGCGCCCCGGCCGCCGGTCATATCCGTTACCGCTTTCACGGGGTCTTCTTCTTTCGTTATGTTAACCGTATGCGTCGCCCCGAACTGCCGGGCGGTTTCCAGCTTGCTGTCGAGGATATCGACGGCAATGATGGGATAGGCGCCGGAAAAAGCCGCCCCCTGGATGGAGTTGAGGCCGACTCCCCCCGTCCCGACAACCACCACACTGCTCATGGCCTTTACCTTAGCCCGGTTGACCACCGCCCCGAAGCCGGAGGTTACCCCGCAGGCCAGCAGCGCCGCCCGGTCCATCGGCATGTCGGCGGGGATTCTGGTGACCAGCTCTTGCGGCACGGTGGTATATTCCACGAATCCGCCCACCGGCCCGGCCATCAGGGCCAGGGGCGTCCCGTCCTTATTGGTATGTTTAGGCTTCATGAAAGCGTCGCGTTCGGTACAGTAATGCCGCGCCCCGATGGTGCAGTAATAGCAGTGGCCGCAGCCGGAGGTTACCGTGCCGATAACCACCGTATCACCAGGTTTCAACGCGGTGACACCCTCGCCGACCTCGTCGATATAGCCGGCGGTCTCGTGCCCGGCTAGCCCGGGCAGCGGCGACGGGATTTCACCCGATAAAAAATGAAGGTCGCTGTGGCATACCGCCGTAGCCGCCACGTGCACCTTGACCTCACCCTTCCCCGGCGGAGCTACATTAACACCGTCTTCAACGACCAGCGGTTTATTAACTTCATAGCAAATTGCCGCTCTCATATATGAACCCCTTTTCTTCTACATAATCAGCCAATGATGCTAATCAAACATAATTACGTTGCGCAGGCCTTCGCCTTTTTCCGTGGATTCGGCCGCTTCGTTAATCTTTTCCAGCGGATATCGACCGGTAATCAGTTCATCAAGCTTCAAGCGCCCCGATTGGTACATCTTGATCATTTTGTGAATATCCGGTGCCAGGTTGGTAGACCCCATGAAACCCCCGATGATATGCTTCTCGGTGGGTATCAATTCCAGCGGTGAAAAACAATATTCATCCTTGAAATTTGGTAGGCCTATTAGCACTATCGTGCCACGTATTCCGGCCATACCGAATCCCTGCTTGATGGCCGCGATGCTGCCCACCGTCACGAATACGTAGTCGGCCCCCCGGCCCTCGGTCAGCTTTCTTACCTCGTCGGCGGCATCCTCTCTTTTAGCGTTCACCGCGTGGGTCGCCCCGAAATCCATGGCATGTTTCATTCTATCTTCCAGGACATCCACGGCGATTACCGGGTAAGCCCCGACGAAAGCTGCGCCCTGGACAGCGTTAATCCCCACACCACCGGCGCCCATCACCACGACGCTCTGGAAAGGTTGTACTTTGGTGCGATTGACCACCGCCCCGAATCCGGTAATAACGCCGCAGGCCAGCAGGGCCGCCCGGTCCAGGGGCATGTCAGCGGGGATTTTCACCACCTGAGATTCGTTGACGACTACATACTCGGCGAAACCACCCACATTGGCTTTTTGCTCCAGGACATCACCGTTTTTTTTATGCAGTCGGGGTGTTTTAAGCGGAGCGAATTTCTCCTGGCAGAGGTGAGTTAACCCGGCACGGCAGTAATAGCACTCGCCGCAGGAAGCCAGCAACGAAACTACCACCGGGTCGCCGGTTTTCACGGAAGTCACTCCCGGGCAGGTTCTATCAACATACCCGGCCGTTTCATGACCCCCCACAAAGGGCACCGCTCCACCAAGCTCACCCTTAAAATCGTGAATATCGCTATGGCAGACAGCCGTGGCCGCCACCCTTACCTTGACTTCACCCTCTCCGGGGTCGGCGATATCGATATCCTCTATTACCAGCGGTTTATTAAACTCATAACACACGGCAGCTTTCATGAAAACCTCCTAAAAATGCGCGCCGGACAGCTCTCCGGCAGTATTGAATAACGGATAAATTACCCTGTATCAGGCTATATCATTGAGCCTATGTAAGTCAACAATACTTTCCTTCGGGGGTTTCCTTAATTGGGGAGGCATTGTTACCTACTCCAATCCCCCTTTTAGATATCTTTTCCCACCCAAGCCACCCATTATCATCGTGCTATTATCCGATAGTTTCTTCCACCATTTAAGGGGCGTCTAAGAGGGCGAAGCCCCTCTTTATATTTCGTCCCCCTCCTTTACTATAGGAAGAGTACCGAGGGGGAGGATTTTATAAAAACAAATTCCCCCTCTCCTGCGGGACGCCTCGTCAGGAGAGGGGGGCAAAGGGGATGAGGTATATCTATCCATCAACCGGAAAAAACCGACGGCAATCCGGATCAGGTTGCATGGTATACACCGTTTTGATATATAATAATACCCGGAATTATCTGAAATAACTGGAGGTAATAATGGATCTAGGGTTTAAAGGAAAAGTCGCCCTGCTGACCGGGGCGGGAAGCCAGATAGGTTTCGGTAAAGCTATCGCCGTAATGCTGGCTAAAGAAGGGTGCGAAGCCGTAGCGGTCAGCGATATCAATTTCGACGACGTTAAATTAACCGCCGAAGCCGTCAAAGCCCTCGGGGCCAAGTCGATAGCTATCAAAGCCGACGTAACCAGCCGGGACGACGTGCAGAAGATGGCCAAGCAGGTAGCCGACGAATACGGTAAAATCGATATCCTGTTCAACGTTGCCGGGGCTATTCTCGGCGGCGGTCCTCTGGAGGAGCAGAAGGAAGAACTCTGGGACAGGGAAATCGGACTTAACCTCTACGGTACCATGCTTGCCAGCCAGGCAGTGCTGCCCTACATGAAGGAGCAGAAATCCGGGGCTATCGTTAACATCGGCTCCGGCAGCACCCATATGTACAGTCACGGCGTTTCCACCTACGCCATCGCCAAGACCGGCGTCGATGCCTTTACCAAGCAGCTGGCCTTTACGCAAGCGCAAACCGGTATCCGCGTGAATTGCGTGGCCCCCGGTCCTTCACCCACCAATTTTATCAAGGTACCGGACAAGCAAGCCACGGTGGACAGGCTGGCCAAGGAAATACCGATGGGTCGCGGCGCTACCCCTGAGGATATTGCCAACGCCGCCCTCTTCTTCGCATCGGATGTCTCCGGCTACGCGACCGGCCAGGTCCTCCATGTTTCCGGCGGTTCGGTGCTCTAAGGTTAGAATGTTAAATTTTCATCAAGAAATTGTCTCAAAGCTGGACATTCCTTGACAAAGGGCACCTCCCGTGCTTAAATGAAATAGAAGCTCTTGGTGCAACCTGAGTCTTACTTTGGGAGGTATACAATGAAGCTTCATAAGATTCTAGGAGTATGGCAGGTGGACAGTTGATGCCCTGTAGTCAGACAGGGCAAATGGAAAACGAGCCGGACTCGTAAAGACAAAACAGGGGCAAAAAATCACCCCGTTCGGTGTAACACCGGGAGTGAGTCAGGTTCGAAACCAGCTTGTGTTGTGAATGAGGGTTGCTTTTTAAGGCAACCCTCATTATTTATATATTATTAATTGAAATTCAGGTATGTCTAGCGGAGACCGGTCCTGTCCATCAATTCCGAGTAAAATTCCGCGATGTCCTCATCATAAATTTTACTCTCGGCTTTTGCGAACGGTAATGTCAACGATTCCTCGTATATCGCTTCTACATTCGGTATCAGGTTGACCAAGGATAAAGTGATGTTTTCGGTCGTATTAGCGGTAGGGTCTTCGTCAGCCCATAACGGCAGGACTGTTTGGGCGCCAATAACAAGCATCCCGCAAACCGCCATACCCCCTATGAAACCAACAATCAACCTTAACACGATACTCCTCCCACATTACTGGCAGTCGGAATACTCTCCATACACTATCATTCTGTCACACTGGTATTAATTCCCGCATAAAAAGCATAAATATTATATAAAGGCCGGATTAAGGTTATATAAAGAATACACACACTTGACATGCCGTCAGGAACACGCCTAAAATATCGGCGACAGTCTTATCCGCAGACACACAGCTCTGCCGGGTCCCGGGAGGTTCTATGACCCAGAAAGTCCGTACGGTTCCCGCCATTCTCACCGATGATCCAATTGATCTGGGAAGAATGGTTCTGGCAACGGAATCTTTCACCGATTTCGCCCAGTTTGACATTATGGACGGCGAATTCGTGCCTTCAACCAGTATCACCTGCCGGGATATCGCCGCGCTATCAACGAAACTGCACTGGGAAGCACACCTCATGGTAATGCATCCGGAAAAACACCTGGAGGAACTTAAAAATGCCGGAGCCGAGAAAATCATCTTTCACTACGAGGCAACTCCATCACCGGAGATAGTCATCGACCGGATTAGAAAACTCGGTATGGAAGCGGGGATGGCCGTCAACCCGGAAACCCCGGTGGCTAATATAACTCCGCTGGCCAAAACACTGGATAGCATCCTCTTCATGTCGGTAGTTCCCGGTTATTACGGCGCCAAGTTCATCCCGGAAGTCCTGGATAAAATTACGGATTTTAAGAGAGCCCACCCGGTAAAGTCGATTGGTATCGATGGGGGCATCAAAGAAATCAATATCACGGATATTGCCGCCAGGGGCGTTAACGATATATGCGTCGGTAGCGCTATATTTCTCCAGCCGGACCCGGCTAAAGCCTATCAGCATCTTTCCCGCCTGGCGGAGCTGTACGCGCCATAATCCGGGAAGATACGGAGGAATATCAATGTTCAAGGCAAAAGCCACCGTAGTCGGATTCGGTAAAGACGAGAGTAAAGGACCCTGCCACTTCCGCTACAAAGTGGGTGATGAAATCACTTTCGACGGCGAGACGATATCCGGACGGGTATGCCCCAATATGCTGGCGCCCATCAGCCAGTCGTTCGCCGCCCTGTTCGCCTCCGGGGGACGCCATAAGGAAGGCGAGTCACCCGGCAGCTATTACCCGTTCTGGCATTCACCGCAAAGCGTTTTCGACCCGGCATACACCAGGTATGACGGCGTGGGATTCCGGCCAACCCTGGAAAGGCCGGAGGAAAGTTATAAATTCGTGGCGGATGAAACGCTTTTCGATAATCCCCCGGGCGGCCGGTGGATTATTGGTAAAGGCAAGGAAAAGAGCGAGATATCACTCACCTGCGGCGACAGCCATACTTTCGTCCAGTTCAAGGTGGAAGCCTACGATTTAGCCGACCGCGGTGATGCTCTGCCATATTTCCGCCGGGCTATGACGATACTGCATAAAGTATCCGGCAAACCCGATATCGCCATCGACAAGATAATCAAAGAATTTACCGATGATGAGAGAGATAATATCTATCCGTCGCTGGGACAGAACATCGTGGCAATACTGGTGGGAGAATTGGAGCTGATGGGTTACGTGGAAGTGGATGATGACAAGGTGACCATTACCTCCAAAGGCCGGGATAAACTGGAAAGCTTTAAAAAGAGTCTGACTACCGAGGAGCGGGAGGCACTGAAAGTATAGATTACAGTTGAATCGGTGGGTTTTCCGGCTCTTCCTCTTCTTCTTCTTCACTGCCCCAGTTCTGCATCAACTCTTTAAGACGCTGCGCCAGTTTGGAACTGCTGCGCAGCCGCTCGATGAATACGGGACATCCCTCCAGTAAAGAATTCTGGGCAGAGGTAGCCATGCTGGAAAGCAAGTTCTGCATCCCCAGGTCCATCTGGGGGGCGATGCCCATCCCCGGGGCTGACTGCTCTAACTGACGCCGTATATCTTCGGCGGTGAATTTCATCGGCATGGCGCAGGCTTTATACCAGGGGCATTCCTTGCATTGTACTATCCCGTAGGCTTCATTAAGAACATCATCCATAACTCACTCCCTTATTACTCATCACCCGATATCAAGTCCAGCAGTCTTTCCTCAATATCCCGCGTACTCGGGAAAGCCCCGGTATCAATATGATCTATTATACCATTTTCATCAATAGAAAACGTCGTGGGAATATACCTGATATTATATTTCTGCGCGACCGTCGAGGAAGAATCCAGAAGCACCGCGAATCCCAGGCCTTCATTATCGAGAAATTCCTGCACCTCAGACCCGGACTCGCCGATATTTACCGACAGGATTACCAGCCCGGTTGCCTGCCAGTCCGGGTCCTCGTACACCTCCTGGATAAAAGGCATTTCAAAACGGCAGGGTCCGCACCAAGTCGCCCAGAAGTTGAGGAATACCGGACTGCCCCGGAAATCCCGGAGGGATACCGTTTCACCGTCCAGACCAACCAGCGTAAAATCGGGCGCTTCCCTTCCCGGAACCGGTAGCTGGTTCCCCCCGTCCTCATTGGTCCCGTCCGTTTCCGAGCAGCCGAAGGACGCCGCAACCAGGGCGATAATAAGAGAACAGAATACTAGAATTTTTACATTTAACATTTTCCTTAACATCATATACACCCCCGGAATTCCTTACCTGGCAAAGGATGAAATCCAGTCCAGGTTACCCGTCAGGATAAGAATCCCCATTAATATTAAAAGCAGACCACTGGCGATACGAATTACCGTGGAATACCGCTGCACTTTCTTTAGAACCGGTGTAAAGAAATCAAAAGCAATACCGATAATCAGGAAAGGCAGCCCCAGACCCAGCGAGTACACCACCAGCAGATAGGCACCTTCCCAGGCTGTTTCCTGCGTGGCGGCTATAGCCAGGATACTGCCCAGAATCGGGCCGACGCAAGCCGTCCAGCTAATGGAAAAAGTCGCCCCGATGAGGAAAGAACGTAAGTAACCGGTGGTTTTACCCGCCCGCGGCGACAGACGTTTTTCATAGTTCAGCCAGCTGACCTTCGTTGAGGCCAGGATGATAACACCGAAAGCTATCAGGAAACCGCCGGCAATATTGGC
>DAOUER010000117.1:0-51720 GCA_034430375.1 Dehalococcoidales bacterium | reverse complement strand
TAACAACCGGTGTTTCGGAAGCTCCGCCGCGTGTCAGCGAGTGGCAGAGGTTCCGCAGGGTATTTTTTCAGCGCAAACTGGTGCTCTTCGGGCTTATCATCCTGACTTTGCTGGTGCTGATGGCTATCCTGGCGCCGTTACTAACTCCTTACAGTCCTGTCAAAGGGGAGATGACCGAATCCCTGCAGCAGCCGAGCTGGAAACACTTCCTGGGCACGGACCTCCAGGGTAGAGACTCCCTCACTCGTCTTATCTACGGGTCGAGGATGGCCCTGGCGGTGGGTTTCGGCTCCGTGTTTCTGGCAGGTGTGATCGGCGTTACGCTGGGGATGGTGGCGGGATATGCCGGCGGGATTACTAATATGATTATCATGAGGATCATGGACGCCCTGATGGGATTCCCCATGATTTTACTTGCCCTGGTTATTTCCGCGGTACTCGGCAGCGGTCTTCTCAATGTTATTATAGCTCTGAGTGTAGCCACTTTGCCGGGATACGCCAGAGTTATGCACGCCTTGACACTCACCATCAGAGAAAACGATTATATTCTAGCGGAGCGGGCAATGGGTGCCAGTAATATGCGTACGATGCTCCAGCATATCCTGCCGAACGGCCTGCCGCCGATGATAGTGCTGATCACATTGCAGCTTGGGGCCCTTATTCTTGCCGAAGCCGGCCTTAGTTTTTTGGGGCTTGGCATAACACCACCCGATGCCTCCTGGGGCGCCATGGTATCCGACGGGCGCCGCTATCTGCTTACATATCCATGGCTATCTCTGGCACCGGGGATTGCCATTGCGTTGGTGGTTTTTGCTTTCAACCTGGTTGGGGATGGGCTGAGGGATGCCCTTGATCCCAGACTCAGAGGTCTTATATAGTTTTAAGAAGTACAATTAAATGTACTAGAATATTCAACAATTGGTATCGTATCTGTTTGAAAGGAGGCAAGCGGCCTCCGCCTTTTCTCTTGGCTATATGGGGTTCAGAAGGTCCCCGGTTCAAACCCGGGCGCCCCGACCACTAAATGCTTCCCCAATTTGCCCGTCCCACCTCATTCATACTATAATTATCCTGCAGGATTACCCTCATATCGTTCATCAATCCATTATATTAGCTTCAGGAGTTACTTATGCTGAGTTGCTACCGGGTACTTGATTTGACCGATGACAAGGCTTTTATCTGCGGCCGGGCGCTCAGCGATTTCGGGGCGGAGGTTATCAAGATTGAAAAGCCCGGCGGCGACCCTTCCCGCCTCAAGGGGGCTTTTTACGAGGACGAAGCCGACCCGGAGAAAAACCTGACCTGGTTCGCCTTCAACTCCAACAAGAAGGGCATCACCCTGGATATAGAATCGCCCCGCGGCAAGGAGCTTTTCCTGAAACTGGTAAAAACCGCCGACGTCGTCGTGGAGTCGTTCGCCGTGGGCTACCTGGACAGGATAGGACTCGGTTATAAAGACCTCAGCCAGGTAAATTCCGGCATAGTGCTGACGTCTATATCCGGGTTCGGCCAGGAAGGACCTTATAAAGACTACAAAGACCCGGATATCGTGGTACGGGCGCTGGGAGGCCTCATCTATACCGCCGGCTATGAAGACAGGCCGCCGCTGGGCGTCAGTTACGAGCACACCCATTACCTCGGAGCGATGAACGGGGCGGTGGGCACCATGATAGCCCTAGCGCACCGCGTCCATACCGGCCGGGGACAGCACGTCGAGGGGATTACCCAGCAAGCCCTGGACATCGTCTGTTCGGCGGAAATCGAAGGCCCCTACTCCTTTTTCGGCCAGATACCCACCCGGCATGGTCGGGCGAGGGCCGCCGTCACCCTTAAAGATGGCTCCACCTACTACAATCCGTTGCTCTGGCCCTGCCAAGACGGCTTCATCGCGCTTAACCTACTGCTCAATCCCACCGCCGCTAAAAACAACCTGAGCATGATGGAATATATCAAGCAGGACAGCATCGAAATCGGCCCGTTCGAGACCTGGGACTGGGCCGGTAAGAGCTGGGAAAACATGAGCCGGGAACAGGCCGACAAGCTGATGGAACTGCTCGGTGAGTTCTTTATGAACCACACCAAGGATGAACTCTTGAAGCTGGCTACCGAGAACCGCTTCCAGCTGGGACCCTGCAATAACGCCGAGGATATTTTGAAATATCCCCAGCTTACCGCGAGGGACTTCTGGAAAGACATCGAGCACCCGGAACTGGGCACCACCCTGAAATACCCGGGTGGGGCAGTGGTGACTACCCAGGGCTACGCGGGAATAAGGCGGAGGGCCCCCCTCATCGGTGAGAACAACGAAGAGATCTATCAAGAACTGGGCTTATCCGAAAGCGAAATTCAAAATCTTAAGGAGCAAAAGGTTATCTAGACCGGGAGGAAACAGCGTGACGAAGAAACCCTTTGAAGGCGTCAAGATAGTACAGCTCTGCTGGGCAGGAGTGGGCGTATATACGCTCAACTACCTCAGCCACTACGGAGCCACGACCATACGCGTGGAAACATCAACCCGTCCGGACCCGGTGAGGCTTTTTGCCCCCTTCGCCCCCACCAATAAAGAAGGCGAACCGGTGGGACTGGAACGCAGCGCCTTCTTCTCTATCACCCATACCGCCCCAGAACTGGGCATCACCCTGAATTTCAAGCAGCCGGAAGCCATCGAGATATTCAAAAAGCTGGTGGTCTGGGCGGACGTTGTCGGGGAAGGATTCCCTACCGGCGTCATGGACAAACTCGGCCTCGACTACGAAGGTCTGAAACAGGTCAATCCGGAAATCATCATGTTCCGCACCTGCGGCTACGGACATACCGGCCCCATGGCCGACCAGCCCGGATTCGGGAGCATATTAACGGCGGTGACGATGATGGATACCATCACCGGCTGGCCAGATAGACCTCCGGTGCCACCATCGACGTATTATACCGACCAGCTTTCGCCAATGTACGGTTCCCTGTCTATTATGGCCGCCCTGGACTACCGGCGCCGCACCGGCAAGGGGCAGTACATCGACCACGCTCAAATCGAGGCCGGACTGAATTACATAACGCCCCTGATTCTCGATTATCAGGCGAATAACCGGGAACTGGCTCTAAAAGGTAATAAGTGCGACTACGCCGCGCCCCATGGAATATACCGCTGTCGGGGTGACGACCGCTGGATAGCCATCGCCGTCATGTCTGATGAAGAATGGCAAAGCTTCATAAAGGCTATCGGGAGTCCCGACTGGACGCAGAAGCCCGAATATGCCAACGCGGCCGGGCGTATCGCCGACAGCGACGAAATCGACCGCCGGGTAGAAAAATGGACGGTTAATTATCCTCCGGAGAAAGTGCAGGAGATGTTACAGTCAGCCAGTGTCGGCTCGGGGGTTGTTGCCAACGCCAAAGACCTCGATGAAGACCCGCAGCTCAACCACTACAATTTCTACCGCGAGATGGAGCATCCCTACATGGGCAAGCTGCGTTATTACCACCCGGACCCCGTCAAGCTTTCGGCGGTAGAACCCGATATCCGGCGTCCCGTCCTGCTGGGAGAGCATACCGATCAAATCTGCACCGAGATACTCGGCATGACTCAGGAAGAAGTCGATAGCCTGAGGGAGAAGGGCGTTTTCGACTAAAGTTATTCCCCCATTTCTCCTGCTTGCAGTTCACCCTCATATTAAGTACTATGATTAGGTGGATTTCAACGAACTTCTCGATTTCGCGGTACCTTTTGCCGAGAGACTGCCGGTACTCCGGGGGATAATAGGATTTATCGTCGTTTTCTTCCTTCCCGGCTTCGCCTGGACCTTTGTATTCTTTAATCGCATCAGCGTTATCGAAAGAATCGTACTCTCGATGGGTCTGTCTATCGCCATCGTCACCCTGAGTGTTCTGGCGCTGCACCTGCTTTTCGGGATGAAAATAACCGGAATCAATTCGCTGGTGGCGATTGCCATCATTATTATAGCGGCGATAGCCACATACTATATCAGGAAATTCATAACACGCAGAATCAAACCATCCGGTGAGGAATAAGTGCACGATGTAATCGTTATCGGCGGCGGTCCCATAGGCAGCTATACCGCCGGACGGCTGGCGGAAAAGGGCCACAAGGTACTGGTGCTGGAGAAAAAGCAGCGGTCCGGTGAATCGGTTTGCTGTACCGGTATCGTCGGCCTGGAATGCGTCAACAGGTTTAACATCGACGATAGCCTGATCCTCCGGAAAGTCAATGGCGCCTCGCTTTTCCCACCCTCCGGAAATGAACTTTTCATCCGGCGCCCGGAGCCGCAAGCCTGTATCCTGGACCGGGTGGCTTTTGATATGAGCCTGGCCGAGAAAGCCCGATCAGCCGGCGCTGAGTATTCCTTCGATAGCCGGGCAACGGATGTTGCCGTAGCCAAAGATAGTGTGACGGTCACGTTTTCCAACCTGGGCAAACAACAGGAAATCAAAGCTAAAACTTTGGTAATCGCCACCGGATTTTCTCCCCCATTCCTGCGACGGATAGAACTGGGGGCTTTCGACGATTATTGTGTCGGGGCCCAGGTAGAGATAGAGACTAAAGATGCCGAAAACGTCGAGGTGTATTTCGGGGAGCCGGCACCAGGATTTTTTGCCTGGGTGGTACCAACGCAGTCGCCGATGGCTCGAATCGGACTCCTGATGCGTAAGACTCCCGGAATCTACCTGAAGAAATGGCTCAAGGAACTGGAAAGCCGGGGGCGGATAGCCCCGCACCAGGTAGAAATGAGCTACGGAGCCATCCCGCTCAAACCGCTTCCCCAAACCTACGGCGAACGCCTGATAGTGATCGGGGATGCCGCCGGACAGGTAAAGCCCACCAGTGGCGGGGGTATCTATTACGGTCTGCTCAGCGCCGATATCGCCGCCGATACGCTGCACAGCGCCCTCACCGATGGCGACCTCTCCGCTAAAAGACTGGCGCGCTACGAGCGGGGCTGGAAAAAGAAACTGGGGCGGGAGTTGACGGTGGGCTACTGGGCCAGGAAAATATTTGAAAAACTCAGCGAAAAGCAAATCGACCGCATATTCGAGATTGTAAAATCGGGAAATATCGATGAGGCGATGCTCAAAGCCCCGGAGCTTTCCTTCGACTGGCACAGCAAGACAATAATCCGACTGGTCAGGCACCAGATGGTAGCCAGAACGATGAAAATTATCAAGCTGCCCTTTAAAACCGGCGGTGTTGACCGGCAAGTTAGTTAATTATTAGAATGAAATATACTCAAAACGGGGAGATTATATGGTAAGTAATAGAGACCGGGTACCCAGCCTGGGTGAAGCCGCCGCGCGGTTCCTGTCGACGCTTTCTCCGGAGAAACGGGAAGCCAGTCAGCCGGAAGTCTACAAGTTCGCCCGGTGGTACGGCTGGGACAGCTCCTTCGCCAGCCTAGCGCCGCCCAGCGTAGCCGGTTACGCCGAACAGCTTTCTGTTTCCGATACCGACCTCAGCGAAAAACTGGGAATGGTACGGGCTTTCCTGGCTTACGGCAAGAAATCGGGATGGAGTACCACCAACCTGGCCACTCACCTCAAAACGAAAAAAGCCAAAATAGGGAAAAACCCGACGGCCAAAGCCGCCCGGCGAGAAGTTATCTCCCTGAGC
Source organism: Dehalococcoidales bacterium (assembly GCA_034430375.1). Lineage (GTDB taxonomy): Bacteria > Chloroflexota > Dehalococcoidia > Dehalococcoidales > RBG-16-60-22 > W425. Next base: position 46,100 of record DAOUER010000117.1, on the reverse strand, counting down.
CGGCAGCGTTATGATGAGATAGAAAAAGAACTCGCCGGTCTCCAGGTAAGAAGCCGGGATCTGGTTAAAGAGATTCAGCGAGCGGCGGCGGACAAAGATTTCCGCGAGAACGCCCCGTTGGCCGCCGCCCGTGAAGAACGGGGTTTTGTTGAAGGGCGGATAAAAGAGCTGCAGGAAACACTGAAATCCACCGTAATCCTGGAAGAGAAGAAGAAACCGACTTTAAAGACGGGCGTGGGCGACACAATAGTACTTACCGACCTATCTTCCGGTGGAGAGTACCGGTATATAATAGTTGACCCCCGGGAAGTAGACGCCAGCCGGGGGAAAATCTCGATTGCCTCTCCCATAGGCAAAGCCCTTATCGGTCGTCGCAGTGGTGATACAGTCGAGATAAACGCGCCGGTGGGAAAACTTCGTTACCAGATAAAGCAGATTGACCGCTGAGTTATGGTATAATACTAAGTCGCGGGGATGTAGCTCAGCTGGGAGAGCGCCGCGTTCGCATCGCGGAGGTCGGGGGTTCGAATCCCCCCATCTCCACCAACGATATCCATTAGAGTTCAAGGAGGAACGATGAAAGCATCAATCATCTACTGGTCAGCTACGGGAAACACGAAAAAGGTCGCCGGGACCATACACGAGACGCTGAAGAATAACGGCATCGATGCCGAGCTGAAAACCGTTAAGGAATCAGCCGAGGTAGATGTACTGGACTACGACCTCGTCTTTATCGGGTCACCGTCTTATATGTGGGCGCCGCCCGATCCGGTCATCGCGTGGGTTAAAGACAGAATGGACTACTACCGGAAGAAAGGCGCTATCAAGCCGAGTTCCCCTAAAGTGCCGGGGAAACAAGCAGTGGTTTTTACCACGTATTCCGGGCCGCACACCGGCACCGGCGAAGCGATACCCGCCGGTAAGTATCTCGGGCAGTTCCTGGAGCACATCGGATTCGACGTGCTGGACGAATGGTATATCGTCGGGGAGTTCCACAATTCCGAGGAAAACAGCACCAAAGGCAGGATGGGAGATATCCGGGGTCGTCCTAATCAGGCTGACCTCGACGCCGTTGCCAAAGACGTGGTAAAGGTACTGGAAAACATACGGGAATAATTTAGGCTTCCTATTTTAGCGCCGCGACAATTTCCTTCAGGGATTCCAGTCCTTTCTCCTCGGCTTCCCGGGCTCTTTTCAGGTGCTCCAGCGATTTATCGCGGCGTCCGCCATCAATAATCGCCATGTCGTTAGTCAGGGGAAACATATCGACCAGAGCCTTCGGGTTTTCGGCCACCGGTGTATAGTTTTCAATCGCTTCGTCCAGCAGCGGCGCCAGTTGGCCGTTCATACGCTGTTTCACCTCTTCAAGGAACTTTAGCCCCATATCACGGCATTCCGCCCAGACCGCCGCATTGTAGGACATCCCGAAGAGGCTGGCTCTATTTCTGGTTACCGTATCAATCCAGGTATCGTAGCCGGCCAGTCCCGTCTGGTAATTAGGATATGCCCATCTGTTCCCAGGAGCGGCATGCACCAGGGCGTATTCCAGGGCTTCTCTGACCGTGGTAGCATCATCAGCCGGTTGTCTCTGCCGGATAGAGAGCATACCAAGTTCGCCAATACCGGTGTCACCGAGATCCTGCCATGGCTTGGGACCTTTAATGGAATCTATATCAAGAGCGCCATAATAATAGCCGACGTCATCATAGCCGTTGATAACTTAGTATTCGGGTATCTCCATCTCCCAGGCATAACAGGGTATTCCTTCATCAATCGCTCGCCTTACCATATCCCAGGCTTCCTGTTGCATTTCTGTAAAATTTTCCTGCGACTTGTGGGAGCCTACTATACGGGCATGCTCGCAACCTATGTTTCTTACCAGCTCGAACATCCTCTGCTTGTTCCAAGCAGTCGGGCCGCTGGGTCAGACAGAGTCCTTGCAGATATTGATAACGAAAGCGTGCCCGGTACCGCCATAAAGCCAGGGCTCGGAGACATCAATACCAAGATAGTCCATACAGCCCTTGATACAACCAAGGTGGGTGACATTGCGCGGCTGCCAGCGCATATTTTCCAGCATCTTCATAACAATCCCCCTTCTGCTTCCGTCCCAACAAATAGTTATTTAAGCAGGTTTTTTAGTGTGGAAAGTATACCACCAAAAATATATTGATTCAAGTGTTTCAGTATCATATTTATATACGGATGTGGTCATCAACTTGAAATACGCCAGCAATAATTCTATTATGGGTATGAAAAACACCGAACTATTTCATCATTAGGAGGTCGTCATGGCACAAATTACTCAAGACTTATCGATATTGAAGAAATTCGACTTCGAGCGTCCGCCGGTGGGCGTTAAATATCTCGCCGACAAACCCAAGGGCCTGAAAAAGCTGGGCAAGGTAATGGACCTTTGCGAAATGCTGGTGGAAGCCCAGGAAGGAAATGCTTTCTACATTACCAAAGACGAACTGAGCTGTGTCGGCCCGATGCTGCTGGGCATGGTTGACGAGGAACCGGAATTCGAAAGCGGCAAGGTCGGGCCCAAGCTGGGCGCATTTAAAGACGTACGGGCCAACCTCCGTATTTACCAGGATATGCCCAAGCTGCTGAAAGGCTCGGGGAATTACGTTGCCTTCGCCCCCCTGGACAAGCTTAACTTCGACCCGGATATACTCATCATCCTGGCTAATTCCAGCCAGGCGGAGATTTTCATCAGGGCCAAGTGCTATACCACCGGCGAAATGTGGACGGCCCGGGGCATGCCGGTGGTAGGCTGCGCCTGGGTATACATCTACCCCTGGGTAAGCGGCGAGATGAATATCGGGATTACCGGCGTCGGTTTCGGAATGAGGGCTAGGCGCCTCTTCCCGGAAGGCCGGCTGCTGCTGTCGATTCCCTGGGACAAGATGCCGGGTATATTAAAGAACCTGGATGAGATGGAATGGGTGCCCGAATCTTTCACGCTGGGACCGGAGGGTCATAAGAAGAAAATCAGGAGAATAATAGAAGAAATACGGCAGGAATCAACGGAAGCGGAAACGGGAGACTGATTCTGATAGCACCGGCCGATTAGCCCGATATATCGATAATGGTACATCATAGAGATAAATACCAACGTTCTGAGGAGGTTATTTATGAGCAACCAACGTGACTATTCCATATTGGAAAAGATCAAGTTCGATTACGCACCGGTCGGCGTAAAATTTTCAATGGATAAACCGGAACGTGTTGATCTCCTCGAAGGCAGGTACTTCTTGTGCGAATTACTCAGGTTCGCCCACGAGGGCAAAGCATTCTACGTCTCAGAGTTAGAATGCGGTACTCAGGTACTCGGCTATGTGGAATACCCACCAGTTATGTACAGCGGTCAACTAGGCCCAATTTTCAACATGTTCAAGACCCCGGCCGCCAACCGGAGAATCTATGATTACGTACCACACATGCCCTATCATTCCGTGAAATATGTCACCCATGCCCCACTAGATAAGATGAACTTTGAGCCCGACTTGTTAATATTTACCTGTAAGCCATCCCAGGCAGAAATCCTCTTGCGCGCCAATAGCTACACTGATGGAAAGATGTGGCACTCCAAGGCTACGACTTGTCTTGCCTGTGCCTGGAATTACGTACAGCCATACATGAGCGGAGAGATGAACTACACCATTACGGGCCTGGGGTTCAGTATGAAAGCCATCCGCGCATTGCCAGAAGGTCTTATAATTATTTCTTTCCCTTCCAACACTATCGGCAGTCTGCTGGAAAATTTGAATGATATGGAGCTATTCCCGTACTGGTTCGACCTGGGGAGAGAAGGGTTCTTGCCCGAGAGGGAAAAACGCGAGGCGGAACTCCGTACGAAGCTGTTCGGAGACCCGAATAAAGATGGCAGTGTTGAGTAGATACTCCAAATAATAAAAAGTGGAAAAAGCGGATGGTAAAAATACATTACAGAGTCACGAGATGCGGAGATCCCAATACAAAAACCGGGAAGTACACCGGATTTTGTTTAATTATGTGAAGAACATTTCAGGAGGCTAACATGACGTCAAAACCGGAAGACTATGCCGCCCTCGATAAGTTTAACTTCGAATACAAACCGGTGGCTGTGAGATTCGCTATCGCCAGGCCGGAAGGTATCAAGCGAATCGATAAAGAACTGAACATGTGCGAGATGCTGAGGGAAGCCCAGGAGAACGACCCCTTTTACGTAACCCCGGAGGACTGGGTATGTGTGGGTATAGAACAGATGATAGTCGGACAGGCAGACCCGGAACCCGTCCTCGTCAGCGGTATATTCGGCGGGGAAGAGGGGCTGTTCAAGGGAGATAGCTCCTGCCGCGCCATGTACGATTATCTCCCCACCCTGCCCAAGGGGTCGGTAAAGTACGTGGTTTTCTCCCCTATCGATAAACTCACCTTCGAGCCGGATGTCCTAGTTATGACGGCTACTCTTCCCCAGGCGCAGACGCTGGTGCGTTCCATCAACTACTCCACGGGCAAGCCCTTCGTTAGTAAGGGGACCCCGGTGGTGGCCTGCTCCTGGATTTTCGTTTATCCGGTGGTCAGCGGCGAGTTGAACTACTTCATCACCGGCCTGGGACTAGGCATACAGGCGATGAACATCTTCCCGCCGGGTCTTTTCATCATCTCGGTGCCGTTCCAGCTGATCCCCACCATGCTGGATAACGTCAAAGATATGGAATACAGTCCGGAACTCGCGCCGGGACCGGGCGGCCCAGCCCACCGAAAAAGGGTGAACCAGTTCAAGAAAGATATGATAAAGAAAATAGAGCAATAGTAAACGTATATCAAAGGAGACAATATGGCAGGCACAAAATACGGACAATACCTGGTAGAGATACCTTTCCACAAAGCGGGACCGGGCGCCCTGTTCTCTACCGGGGGTGATATCCTCGGGGGGCTGGAACTCAACGTTATCTACGCCTGCGGATATCAGACAGGCATTACCGGTCTATCGAGGAAGCCGCACGTACATAATTACGATGAGGCCGTATTCTTCATCGGCTCCGACCCTTACGCCCTGGACGACCTCGGCGCCGAGGTGGAGATATCCATCGGGGAAGAGGGCCAGGAAGAGAAGCATACCTTCAATAAACCCAGCGTACTGGTAGCCCCCAAGGGACTCTACCACTGCCCGATAGTGACAAAAGAAATCCACAAGCCCTACGTGTGTATGGCAGTGTCACTCACCGGAAAAAGGTCGGACTAGACAGGATTATCAAGTTTAATATTGAAATTAGATTTTGATCTGTCTATCTATACGCCTTATCCCTAGCCGCCCCAGTCCAATCCGGCGCCGCTGATGGCAGACCCGTTGGGGTCGACGATATGCGCGCCGCCGTCAATTAACACGCACGAGCCGGTCATAAATGACGAGTCGTCGCTGGCGAGGTAGGAACATATCCCGGTGATTTCGTCCGGGGTGCTGATACGCTTAAGCGGCGTGTATGAGGTAAGCATGGCAAAGGCGCCGTCGACATCCGTCTTCAGCGCTTTCGCCAGGGGCTTGCCGGTGGAATTTTCCATCATGGTTGTCCTGACAGCCCCCGGGCAGACCGCGTTGCAGCGTACCTTTGAAGGCCCGTAGTCCAAGGCCGCCTGCTGTGTCAGCATAATAAGCCCAGCCTTGGACGTGCAGTATGCCGACATGGTCGGTATACAGCGTGTCCCACCCAGGGAAGCAATGTTGATGATGGAACCGCCACCGTCCTTTATCATCAGCGGTATACAGGCCTTCATCACCAGAAAAGGCCCGGTAAGATTTACCTCGAGGACACGCTTCCAGAGCTCCATGTCAACCTCGACGATACTCCCCGGGGGGTCTATCCCGGCATTATTTACCAGCACATTAATCTTGCCGCCGAATTTTACCGTTGTCTCCACCATGCGTTTAACATCATCTAAAATGGTCACGTCTCCGGAGCATGTCGTGACCGACCCGGCCGGCAACGACTTGGCTACTTTATCCAGCATCTCCTGGCGGCGGCCGGAGATACACACCTTCGCCCCGTCAGCAACGAACCGCTTGGCGATTTCAGCGCCAATGCCGGCACCACCTCCGGTAATAAGGGCCACTTTCCCTTTAAGGTACATAAGCTGTGCCTCCTTTGCTTTGATTGATACTTGCGAACTTAATATACACCATACCACTGCGGCCTGCAATAAAATCCAGGGTGGGTTTAACCTGCCTCCTGCTTCTGAGACTATACTATTTATCACTGCAACGTAAGAGATAGGGTCAATCCGGGGGATTGGCCACCCAAGATATCATTGCATTTAAAGTGAAGATATGTGTAATATAGTGAAGGTCTGATTTGGAATAATTGATAATCTATCCTCTTCAAGCAACTCAAAGCTATCTTCGATGACTATGTAGAATATAAATTCATTAGAGAAGGATAATTAAATGAGTGATAGAGGCATATTTGACCTTACCGGTAAGGTCGTTCTTGTTACCGGCGGTAGTCGCGGTATCGGCCGGGCATACGCCGAAGCTGTTGCTGCATTCGGGGCTAGTGTCGCCATCGCTGCCCGGGATCAGGGGAAGATCGATGAAACGCTGGGTATACTGGACAAGTATATAGTTAAGACTTTGGGAATATCCGCCGACATGACCAGGGAAGAAGATATCAGGAGAATGGTCGATGATACGGTAAAGGAATTCGGCCGCATAGATATCCTGTTCAATAACGCCGGCATTGCCAGGCCTCTGCGCCCGATACATGAGGAAGTTATTGCGGACTTTGATATCATCATCAGCACCAACCTCAGGGCACCTTTCCTGGTCTTAAAATATGTCCTGCCGGTTATGATAAAACAGAACAAGGGGGCGATCATTAACACCTCGTCTACGGCTGGTATCAGAGCGGAAATCCCGGAAATTGCTTCGGTAGCTTACTGCGCGGCCAAAGCCGGGATCAATGTTATGACCCAGGTCGCCGCCATCGAGTATGCTAAATATAATATCCGGGTTAATTGTATTGCCCCGGGTATGCATCATTCCGAAATCGGCCACGATATTCCCCGGCCGAACACCCCACCTGACCCGCAGCAAATGGCCGCAATGCAGGAAAGAATGAAGAGAACGAATGAGGATATCCCGATGAACCGCATGGCCGAAGCCGATGAGTTGGCCGGTTTAGCCGTACTCCTGGCTTCGGATGCTTCCAGCTACATCACAGGCCAGATCATCGCCCAGGATGGTGGGCGGTCAGCCAAACACTAGGATTCCCAACCCAAATACCGGATGATTATAGAGTGAGGTGACGTACTATGTTTAAAAAAATATTAGTACCGCTGGACGGGTCCAGGTTCAGTTCACATGCCTTGAGATACGCCATCGATATCATCAAGCATTATAAGGCACGGCTTATCCTGGTACGCGCCATCGAACCGGCCGTACCGATATCCACGGCGGCATCGTCTATCGGTATAGAATCCCCGAGTTCCGTACGGGCAGCGATGGAAGCGGCTGAAACCCAGGACCGGCTAAACAACAGACGCGCCGGGCAGTATATGAGAAAAAAACTCCATGAGGTGACTTCACAGGGTATTGATGCTAACTGCCACGTGGTAACCGGAGACCCGTATGAATCCATCATGAAAATCTGCAAGAAAGAAAAAGTGGACCTGGTGGTGATGACAACCCACGGAAAAAGCGGGTTTAAGCGCGCCATCCTGGGCAGCGTTGCCGATAAAGTGGTCCGCGATTCCCGCGTGCCGGTGTTGGTTATCCGCCCCAAGAGCCGAAAGCGAAGGTAATCCTTAGATAAAACCTCTGTTCATTTCCTCTATCATGGGTTATAATTGGACTTGAATCCGTGCCCCTGTAGCTCAGGCGGATAGAGCAGCGGTTTCCTAAACCGCTTGCCCGGGTTCGAGTCCCGGCAGGGGTACCATTTTATAACATCAATAAAGAAAAAGCCCAACCTTTCGGTTGGGCTTCGTTAACAACCACTTTCTCTGGATATTTGAATCTCTTAATTGTTATCCACATCCACTTTTATCCGCTTTTTCTCGTATACCGGTTCCAGGTCGCGCATGTAGGCGCATTGCAGGCATTCTTCATACCAGCCGTGGATGTCTCTATCGATATACAAAAGCCCACCGCACTTAGGGCAGACCCGGTTCTTGCCGTTTTTTCCCATAGCTGTATCCCCCCCCGTTTTCCGGCCATTCACGGTCAGTTAGCAGTCTCTTTATCCGACTGCTAACTAATATTATAAAAACGTCCTATAGCTTTGTCAATACCTTTTATCCCCTTTTTAGTACCGGAAAGCATTATGGCGTCATGTTACGATATATTAATAACCTTAGTGTATCTTTAAATTTCTTAAATAATAGTCGAAATAAGTATTGACATTATAAATATCTAACTGTATACTTTATTAAGTTTATTAATTTATCAATTAATTTTATTATTCTACAGCTGGGAAATACAGGAATGCTTCTAGAAATAAAAAAAGTCACCAAGGTCTATAAGAAGAAAGTAAAAGCCAACGATAATATCAGTCTTTCCATCGCTGAGGGCGAGGTCTTCGGGCTGCTGGGTCCCAATGGCGCCGGCAAAACGACACTGGTCAACCAGATAATCGGGCTGACCATGCCGACTTCAGGGAGTATTACGCTTAACAGCGTAGACGTTATTGCCAATCCAGGCTACGCCCGGGAGTCCTGCTCATTCCAGTCCCAGACACAGGTGCCGATATCCGGCCTCAGCACCATGCAGGCTATCGAACTCGTCGGGCGGATACGGGGCGGCAAGAAAGCGGACGTGCGGAAACGAGCTATGGAGCTCATCGATATGCTGGAGATGGATGAGTGGCAGAAAACCCTGGGACTAACCATATCCGGCGGCGTACGCCGCCTCGTCGCTTTCTGCATGGCGGCGGTAACGCCGGGTAAAATCGTTATCCTCGATGAGCCGACGAATGACATCGACCCTCTAAGGCGGCGGATACTCTGGCAGGAAGTGCAGGCGATGGCAAGACGGGGCTCGGCGGTATTACTGGTAACCCATAACGTCCTTGAAGCCGAACGAGTCGTCGACCGGCTGGCGATTATCGACCTGGGCAAGGTAATGGGCATGGGTACGCCCGCCAGCCTTAAGCAAGACGAAGGCGACGCCATGCACCTGGAGCTGATATTGGAACCAGGCGCGCCGGAGCCACCCCTGCCCGACTACCTGCAGCAGCCGGTAATCGTCAACCGCCGTATCCTAGTTCGTGTCCGGCCAGCGGACATCACTACCGCCATCGATTGGGCGCGTAGCCTGAAAGAGAGTAACGCCATCGAGGAGTTTTCTCTCGGACCAGCTACACTGGAAGATATTTACGTACAGATGGTCAAGAACCCCGATGAAACAGACCGACCCGGGGAGGCTAAGTAGCTATGCCGAAATGGTTGAGAAGCTATTTCCTGATGCTGAAATGGGTCTTTTTAAGCTACCGGGCGTGGTTATCGCTTAATTTTGCCGTCCAGATAGGGATTGCTGTCGGAATGATCTACGGTATCAGCTTTTTCTACCCGGGTATCACGCCGACCATAGCCAAGTACCTGACCACCGGCGCGCCGACACTAATCATGCTGGTCGCCGGTCTGGTCATCGTACCCCAGATAATCGCCAACGCCCGCACCGAGGGGACTTTCGACTATATCTGGTCGCTGCCCGTCCCACGCATGGCTCATCTCGGCGCCGACGCCACTAATATGTTCGGGTCAGTCCTGCCGGGCATTATCCTGGCAGTCGTCCTGGGGGCTATACATTTCGATTTCAGTCTTCATATCAGCCTCCTGGTCATCCCGGCGGTTATCCTGATAGCGTTATGCGGCACTTTTATCGGTTACTCCATAGCTTTCATCATTCCCAAACCGATGATGGTGAATGTAATAACCCAGATAATGAGTTTCGCCGTTATGTTGTTCTCACCGGTGATGTTCCCGGGAGATCGGCTCCCCGGCTGGCTGCAGGCAATTCACAAGGTGCTCCCCATCCAGTACATGGCGGACCTTACCCGCGGTACGATAACCGACCTGGATGTGAACCTGGGATTGGCGTTTATCGTTGTCGGAGCATGGTGTGTGGTGGGCTTTATCGTAACGTTAATCGTCGTCAATCGCCGCCAGTAATAAGCTAATCCTCCACGCCTGAGATACCTTGCCTTTTAATACCCTAAGGCGGTAAAATGCCATTGAAAGGGAAGGTATGCCGAAGAAGACTTTTACCGTCGAAGACCTCCAGCGCTGGCAGGAAAAAGGCCTCCTCTCCGAAGAACAGCTGCAGCGTATAGTATCCGACGAAGACCTGGAAACAACGCCTGAGAAACCCGAGAAGAAAACCCGTATTAATCCCGTCATCGTCGCCTATTATTTCGGTGGTTTCCTGGCATTAATCTCTTTCACTTTTTTCATCGTCATGAGATGGGAAGAATTCTCCGACGGCGAACGCCTGGGGACGACCTTCGGGGTGTTGATTGTTACCGGCGCCCTGGGAGTGTGGCTGCGGTTTTTCCGGAACTACAACGTGGCCGGCGGACTGCTGCTGCTGATAGCCACGGCGGTATTTCCTATGTTTGCCTACACCGTAGCCGAAGCGGGAGGTTTCTGGCCGGATAACAGGGATTCCTTTACCGGACTTAGCTACGCATTTCTCTATTTATCTCTAATCAGTCTGCCGGTAGCTATAGCAATATTGTATCTTACCCGGTTTTCGCTGATTTCTCTGGTGGTGGCGGGACTGGTACATTTCGCTGCCTCAGGCATAGGCGGTATAGCTTCTGCCGATCAGGCTATCGTTACTTCAGCTACCTGCGGGGCCTTCGTAGCCCTCGGACTGGTGTTTTCTTTACTGGGAAAAAATCAACACACCTTCTGGTTAAAGCTGTACGGCCTGGTAGGATTACAGATAGGTTTTACCACGCTATTTTCCGGTAGCGACCAGGCCCTTTTCGGCCTTCTTTTCCTGGCGGTATACCTGGTATTGATAGTATTGAGTTTGCATTTCCAGGAAGTCATTTACCTGGTATTCGGCGTTATCGGCGTTTATACCTATATCATCCGGCTGATATTCGATTACCTGGAAGATACGGTATATTTCCCGCTGGTACTCGGGGTGGTGGGGATAAGCATCGTGGTACTGGCGGTACTTTACCAGAAGTACCAAGGCAACCTTTTCCGCCGCAAAAGGTGACTTTTTAAAATCCTGATATCTGGTTGTTTAAAGAAATACTGCTCCGGTGAGAACCGATGAGATATCAGAGAACGTTGACAATTACAGGCGGACATGGTAATATATGGTATGCGGTAACCGTTTGCCGCATTGCTGTATTTAGGACGGAAAAATGAAGCGAGTTTACGTTAATGAAGACGTGTGTATCGGCTGTCACCTTTGTGAAATCTACTGCCAGCTGAAACACGCCGATACTAATGACCTTATCAAGGCTTTCAAGCGGGAGGGGCCGAAACCCATCCCCCGGCTGAGGGTGGAGGAAAACGGTATACTATCTTTATCTTCACGCTGCAAGCACTGCGAAGACGCCCCCTGCGTACGGGCATGCCTTACCGGGGCTTTAACGCGTGATCCGGAAACCCGGGTGATCAACTCCGATGATGAGCGCTGTATTGGCTGCGGCACCTGTATGCTGGCCTGCCCCCTGGGGGCCTTGAAGCTGGACACCGAACATATGACGATGGTTAAGTGCGACCTCTGCCAGGACGAAGAGATCCCGGTATGCGTCGCCAACTGCCCTAACGAAGCGTTGCTGTACATGGAAATACCCAACGGTAACGACAATAGAAAAATAAAGGAATCCGGGCGTATCCAGTAAAGAATGCTAATTATTCGCCCGATAAACCGGGAGGTGCAAAATGCCGTACAACTGGGGACCACATTATATCATTCCTTCGGAAGTAATCAAAAGCTATTCCGGCGCTATCTTGCTGAGAGAGGAGCTTAATGAAGACCTCCTCTCCAAAGAACTGGCGGAAATGGGATTGCAGGGACCGGTAATACAAATAGTGAATCCCTGGTATTACCGGAAAAAGAATACCGAAACCTGGATAAAAATAGGCGAATCTACGGATAAACAGCAGAATTTCCCCATCCGTTGGGACACGACTAAATTAGAAAACGGTCAGTACGAGATACTGGGACTGATGCACGCCTTCGTCAGGCAAAACGGCGATGAGGTAGCCATCGCCCGGGAGAACGTGGTGGAAGTAACGGTAGACAACTAAACTGCCGGTGAAGAAAAAAACGGAGAACGAATGCTGGTAATAATCGACTACGGCGCCGGGAACCTGCGCAGTGTTTATAAAGCCGTCAGCAAACTGGGATATGAAGTCAAATTGTCGACAAGTCCGGATGAAGTACTGGCGGCGGATACGGTGATATTACCCGGCGTGGGGGCCGGGGGCGATACCATGGCGGCGCTGAAGAAACTGGGACTGGTAAGTCCTATCAAGCAGTACGTAGCGGAGGACCGGCCTTTCCTGGGTATCTGCATCGGGATGCAGGTGCTGTTTACCGGTACCGAAGAGGGCGGCTGGCACGAATGCCTGGACATTATCGCCGGACGGGTCATTAAGCTGCCGGAAGGACAGAAAATACCGCACATGGGATGGAACCAGGTTAAGCAGAAGGTACAGCACCCCGTTTTTAAAGGAATCCCGGATAATACCAATTTCTACTTTGTGCACAGTTATTACGGCAACCCGGAAGATAAGGCCGTCGTTGCCGGAGAAACCGAATACGGCGCGGTGATACCCGGCTTAATTATCAAGGGTAACCTGGTAGCCACCCAGTTCCATCCGGAAAAAAGCGGTGAGCTGGGACTGAAGTTTTATGATAATTTCCTCAGGCTGGTAGCGGGACGATAATAACAAACTACGGTGGCAAATAAATGACGAGTATGGAAAAAGTGAAATACCTGATAATCGGGAACTCGGCCGGGGGCATCGGCGCCGCCGAAGCCATCCGTGAGGTCGATAATAAAGGGTCGGTAGCCATCGTCTCCGATGAGACCTACCCGGCCTATTCGCGACCGCTTATCTCGGAGTACCTGGACGACGGCTATTCCTTGGAAAGGATGCTCTATCGTCCGGCCGATTTCTACGCCAAGAATAATATAAAAACGCTTTTCGGGGAGAAGGTGACCCAGCTCAATGCCAGGGGACATACCTTAAAGCTGGAGAGCGGTAAATCCATCGGGTGGGAAAAACTGCTCCTGGCTACCGGCGGGACGCCGATTATCCTTAAAATCCCGGGAACCGACCTGGAAGGTGTATTTACCTTTAATAAACTGGACGATGCCAGGGCCATCGATGAATTTTTAAAGAGGTACATTAAAAAGATACGGGCGGTGGTTATCGGCGGGGGACTGATCGGGGCCAGCGTTACCGAGGCGCTGCTGAAACGCAATGTCACGGTAACCATCGTTGAGATGAAGGACCGTGTCCTGAACACGATTCTCGACGAGGAAACCTCGGCGGTGGTTGCTAAAGCGCTGGAGGAAGCCGGCGTGGAGATTCTCACCGACCGCACCGCCGTGCGCATCGACAGCTATTTCCCCGGCGAGGTCAGCGGCGTTACTCTTGATAATGACCGTTCGATATCCTGCGAGATGGTTATCATTGCCGTGGGAGTACAGCCCCGCCTTGACCTGGTTGTTAAAAGCGGCCTCAAGGTCAACCGGGGAATTATCGTCGACCGCCACATGGCGACTTCGGCCCCGGATGTTTACGCCTGCGGTGATGTCGCCGAGGCTTTCGACTTTATTTACGGGGAGAACCGCCTGACACCCATCTGGCCCAACGCCTACACCGGGGGAAGAACGGCCGGAAGGAATATGGCCGGCATTACCGAAGAATATCCCGGCGGCACGGCCATGAACGCCGTGAAATATTACGGGTTGAAACTGGTTTCCGCCGGTCTGGTGGTACCGCCCGATGACAGCTATGAGGTTATCCGAGAAACGCACGATGATATCTACCGGAAAGTCATCCTCAAAGACGGGAAGTTAGCCGGGCTGGTATTCGCCGGTGATATCGAGATGTCGGGGATTATTTACAATCTGATGAAAGACGGGATAGACGTTTCCGAATTCAAAGAGACCCTGGTTTCTGATAATTTCGGACTCACCTCCCTGCCGGATGAAGTCAGGAAATCACGGCTGGAACCCCCGCCCGAGAAATACATCTCCGTAGTAACCTCGATAGAAGAACCGGAAGAAGTAGTCGTGGAAGAATAGCGTTCTCCGGAGGATAAAACGTGAAGGATATCAGACTGATAAATAATGCCTATAACGATGATAAGGTAATCGACGCCTGTTCCATCTTCGGTGCCATGAATTTATCCGGCGCCCGGTTCTCCGGCGAAAGGGTTATCCGGGCGATTACCAATATGCACGACCGCGGCAACGGCCTGGGCGGCGGCTTTGCCGTTTACGGTCTTTACCCCGAATATGATGACAAGTACGCCTTCCATGTTATGTACCTCAACCGGCAGGCTCAGCAGGACGCCGAGCAATACCTGCAGAAAAACTTCAACATGATACATAAAGAGGAAGTGCCAACCTGCCCGACACCCGCTATCAAGAATCCACCCCTGGTCTGGCGTTACTTCCTGGATACCGGCGCCAACAACTCTGATAATACATCTGATGATGATTACGTTGTGGGGAAAGTGATGGAAATAAACACCCAGTTGAACGATACCTTCGTGTTTTCCAGCGGCAAGAACATGGCCGTATTCAAGGGCGTCGGTTATCCCGAGGAAATCGCCGAGTATTTCAACCTGAAAGACTACGAGGGATATCTCTGGACGGCGCACGGGCGTTTCCCCACCAATTCGGCAGCCTGGTGGGGCGGGGCGCACCCGTTCTGTATTCTGGACTGGACGGTCGTTCATAATGGCGAAATCTCATCGTACGGCATCAACCGGCGCTACCTGGAGCAGTTCGGCTACATGTGTACCATGCAGACCGATACCGAGGTAGTGGCCTACGCCGTAGATTTACTGATGCGTAAGCACAATCTGCCCTGGAAAGTAGTAGCCGGAGTCCTGGCGGCGCCATTCTGGACGGATATCGAACGGATGCCGAAGCAGGAGAAAGAGCTGGCGCTGGCCTTACGGCAGGTATACGGCAGTCTCCTCCTCAACGGCCCCTTCGCGGTCATAATCGCGCACCGGGGGGAAATGGTTGGTCTCACCGACCGCATCCGGCTACGCCCGCTGACCGTCGGGGAGAAGGGCGACATGCTTTATCTCTCTTCCGAGGAATCGGCGATACGGCTGATTTCGCCGGAACTGGATAAAGCCTGGATACCTACGGGCGGCCAGCCGGTTATCGGCAAGCTGAAGGAAAAGACAACAAGGTCGAAATCAAAGACAGTTAAGGAATCGGTGACGGCCGGGGATACGAAATAATGCTGACCAAGAGGATTATACCCTGCCTGGATGTCAAAGGCGGCCGCGTGGTCAAGGGAGTAAAATTCCGCGACCACCGTGATGCCGGCGACCCCGTGGAGCTGGCGGCTTTCTATAACAAGGAAGGCGCCGACGAACTGGTCTTTTACGATATCACCGCTTCCAGCGAGGAACGTAACATCATGCTGGATGTGGTCGAACGCACCGCCGACCAGGTTTTTATACCGCTGACGGTGGGTGGGGGACTGCGTACCGTGGCCGACATGCGCGCCATGCTGGAAGCCGGCGCCGATAAAATATCGATTAATACTGCGGCGGTACTGGATCCGACTTTGATTACTAAAGGCGCCGAGCGCTTCGGCGCCCAGTGCATCGTGCTGGGGATGGACGCCAAACGCGTACCCGATTCGACTCCTACACGTTGGGTGGTGCATACGCATACCGGAGCCGACGGGGGCAAGTCCACCGGACAGGACGCCATAGAGTGGGCTGTCCGGGCGGTGGAGTTGGGGGCCGGGGAAATCGTCGTTAACAGCATCGATGCCGACGGCACCCAGGCGGGTTACGACCTGGAGCTACTCCGGGCTATCTCGGAGTCGGTGACCGTACCGGTAGTAGCCAGCGGCGGCGCTGGAAATATGAAAGATATGTACGAAGCAATAATAAAAGGCAAGGCCGATGCCGTTCTGGCGGCCAGTATTTACCACTACGGCATGTATACCATCAGGGCCACTAAGGAATACCTGGAGGGGCAGGGAATACCTGTAAGGATGTAGGGAGACAATAGCCATGAAGACACATTTAGCGCCTAAATTTATTATAAAAAGAGACCCGGACCGCTGCATACAGTGCCAGGTCTGCGTGAACCAGTGCAGCTTCGATGCCAATTACTATGACGAAGCCGATGACGAAGTACGCAGCAACGAAGAAAAATGCGTGGGCTGCCACCGCTGCGCCGTTTACTGCCCCACCAACGCCCTGACAATAAGCTATAATCCGCTGGACTACCGCGGCAACTACAACTGGCGCCCTGAAATCATCGAGGATATTACCAAGCAGGCCGAGACCGGCGGGGTACTCCTCACCGGGATGGGCGATGACAAGGAGCAGCGTATCTACTGGGACCACCTGGTGCTTAACGCCAGCCAGGTAACCAATCCTTCTATCGATCCGTTGCGCGAGCCGATGGAGCTGACGACCTGGCTGGGTAGCAAGCCTGATAAGCTGGAAGTAGACCCGGACAAGATGAAGTTAATGACGGACATGACGCCGCTGGTGAGGCTGGAAGTACCGGTAATGTTCGCTGCCATGTCCTACGGGGCGGTGAGCCTGAACGTCCATGAATCGTTAGCCCGGGCGGCCACGGAAATGGGCACGCTCTGGAACACCGGCGAGGGTGGACTCCACCCCAGTCTTTACAAATACGGCAATAACACCATCGTCCAGGTGGCTTCGGGGCGGTTCGGCGTGCATGCCGATTACCTCGATGCCGGACGGGTGGTGGAGATAAAAATCGGGCAGGGAGCCAAGCCGGGTATCGGCGGGCATCTCCCCGGCGAAAAGGTCAGCAGCGAGGTCTCGCTAACCAGGATGATTCCCGAAGGCACCGACGCCATATCACCGGCGCCGCAGCATGATATCTACTCCATCGAGGACCTGGCGCAGCTTATCTACGCCCTGAAAGAGGCCACCAATTACACCAAGCCGATATCGGTGAAAATCGCCGCCGTTCATAACGCCGCGGCCATAGCCAGCGGAATCGTGCGGGGCGGGGCGGACATCGTGGTGCTGGACGGACTGCGCGGCGCTACCGGGGCCGCCCCCAAGGTAATCCGCGATAATGTGGGTATCCCCATCGAGCTGGCGCTGGCCTCGGTTGACAGCCGACTCCGGGAGGAAGGCATACGCAACCAGGCATCCATCGTTGTCTCGGGCGGTATCCGCAACAGCGGTGATGTCGCCAAGGCCATCGCCCTCGGCGCCGACGCGGTCTATATCGGCA
The DNA here is from genome assembly GCA_034430375.1 of Dehalococcoidales bacterium. Classification (GTDB taxonomy): domain Bacteria; phylum Chloroflexota; class Dehalococcoidia; order Dehalococcoidales; family RBG-16-60-22; genus W425. The sequence goes on along the minus strand of DAOUER010000117.1, from coordinate 28,647 downwards.
CGGCCGCTTTGATAGCCCTGGGCTGTCACGTCTGCCAGCAGTGCCACACCGGAAAATGCGCCTGGGGAATCTGCACCACCGACCTGCGTCTTTCCAAGCGGATAAACCCGGACATCGGCGCGAGACGGGCGGCCAACCTGCTCCGCGGCTGGAGCATCGAGCTGAAAGATATATTGGGCGGACTGGGCGTCAACGCCCTGGAAAGCCTGCGGGGTAACCGCCTGCATCTGAGGGGTATCGGCCTGAGCGACACCGAACTGGAAATACTCGGCGTTAGAATGGCAGGGAGTTAAGCATGACGGACATTAGGAAATCGTTGGTGAAAATCGATGCCAGCGGGGTTTATTATAGAGACCTTAATGCCAGATTAAGAGAAGTCGTCTCCAACGGGACGGGGAAAATCGAACTGCGTAACGTCCACGGTCAGCGGTACATCGGCACCGACCTCGATAGACCGGTGGATATCGAGATATTCGGCACGCCGGGCAACGACCTGGGGGCTTTCATGAACGGGCCGCGAATCACCGTTCACGGCAACGCCCAAGACGGCTGCGGTAACACCATGAACGACGGAGAGATAATCGTACACGGCCACGCCGGTGATACCGTCGGGCTGTCCGCCCGGGGCGGCAAGATATTCATCCGCGAGGACGTGGGCTACCGCGCCGGGATTCACATGAAAGAATATCGTGAAAAGAAGTCGACCCTGGTTATCGGCGGTACCGCCCAGGACTTCGTCGGCGAATACATGGCCGGTGGCATCCTTATCATCCTGGGCATGCACCCGCACCATCCGAAAACCCACCGTGCTAAATACATCGGCACCGGCATGCACGGCGGCGTTATATACATACGCGGCAAAGTTGAAGACTACCAGCTGGGCGCGGAAGTGGGCGTGGCGGAACTGGAGGAGGCAGACCACCGGGTTCTCGGTAAGTTGGTCGGCGAGTTCGCCGGGCACTTCGGATACAAAGTCGAAGATATAATTGACGACGATTTTATCAAACTATACCCCCGCTCCCTCCGGCCGTACGGTCGGCTCTACGCCTATTAGTCCGGAGAGTGGTTATGACGAACCTTCTTATCATAGCCCGGGATGCAGCATCACAGCAGGAGTTCTGTGATAGTCTTGTCCGGAAAGACCTGGACTGCTCGATTACTTCCTATACAAATAACGTAGGGGAAGTCATCGGCCAAAGGCAACCCCACATCATCCTTTTTGAACTCGCTAAACGCTGGCCTAACGAAGAAATGCGGGGGTTTGTCAAGCAGCTAAAGAGGGAAATAAACCTGCCGGTAATAGCCCTGGTTTCCGAAGAGATACTGGAAAATATCGGAGACGAATCGGACTTTGACGATTTTTTAATAAGCCCGTATATCCCCGCGGAGACCGTTGTAAGAATAAACCGGCTGCTGCACAAACGCCGCAAACCGGTCAGCGACGATGTAATCGAATATAACGGCTTACAGCTGGACCTGATCAGCTGTGAAGTCCGCGTTGACGACCGCGTGGTCGACCTTACTTTCAAGGAATACGAGCTGTTAAAGCTGCTGGCCGGCAACCGGGGACGTGTTTTTACCCGCGACGCCCTGCTCGATAAAATATGGGGCTACGATTATTTCGGCGGGGACAGGACGGTGGACGTGCATATCCGCCGACTCCGCAGCAAGATAGAGGATGCCAGCCATACCTATATCGAAACGGTACGGAACATCGGCTACCGCTTCCACAAATAAACGCCGTCGATGTTACCCCATGTAATGCGGAATTAACATTTTCGTAATCTGTTCGTAATATTCCCCCGCTATGATGTAGATATCTGGATACATTGGAGGTTAAAAGGATGTCTATCAGCGCCGGGGATACTGCCTGGATCCTGGTTTCATCAGCGCTGGTGCTGCTGATGACCCCGGGTCTGGCTTTATTCTACGGAGGGATGGCCCGGCGTAAAAATCTGCTCTCCACCATCATGATGAGCTTTGCCATCATGGGTCTGGTGGGGGTTATTTGGGCTCTCTGGGGCTACAGTTTGAGCTTCGGAGACGATAAGGGAAGTTTTATCGGCGCCCTGAATTTCCTCGGGCTGGCCAACGTGGGCACCGGGGCCTCAGATACCTACGCCACCACCATACCTCACCTGGCCTTCATGGCTTTTCAGGGCATGTTCGCGGTAATTACCGTCGCCCTGATAACCGGGGCGGTGGTGGAGAGGATTAAATTCAGCTCCTTGATGATATTTTCAGCCCTGTGGGTCACCCTGGTCTACGCGCCGGTATGCCACTGGATCTGGGGTGGCGGCTGGCTGGGAGGAATAGGAGCGCTGGACTTCGCCGGCGGGGCCGTGGTCCATATCAACGCCGGGGTTTCGGCGCTGGCACTGGTATTATTACTCGGAAAACGCCGGGGCTTCCGTTCCGAGGTGATGGAACCCAACAACATCCCGATGGTCGCCCTGGGGGCCGGCCTGCTCTGGTTCGGCTGGTTCGGATTCAATGCCGGTAGTTCACTGATGGCCGACGGCCTAGCGGCTAATGCATTTGTCGCCACCAACCTGGCGGCGGCTACCGCCGGACTTACCTGGATGATTATCAGCTGGATACACCATCGCCCGAGCCTGCTGGGCACCGTTACCGGGGCGGTGGCCGGCCTGGTAGCCATCACGCCGGCGGCCGGCTTCGTGGCACCGATTGCCGCCATCCCCATCGGGTTCGTGGTATCGGTAATCTGCTACTACAGCATAATAGTAATCAAAGAGAAACTGAACTTTGACGATTCCCTGGATGTCTTTGCCGTACACGGCATGGGCGGAATCTGGGGGGCTTTAGCCACCGGTATTTTCGCCACTTCATCGGTCGGCGGTGTGTCCGGTCTTATCGAAGGCAACTGGTCACAGGTCGGGACACAGATAGTCAGCATCCTGGCGGTAGCCGCCTTCGCCTTCGCGGTCACCTGGGTCCTGGGCAAAATACTGGCGGTTACCATCGGCTTGAGAGTCGGTTCAACCGAAGAGACGGTGGGACTCGACCTCTCCCAGCACGGCGAGAGGGCTTACGGAGGCCTGCTGCGATGAAAAAAATAGAAGCGATTATCCGTGAAGAAAAGCTTAATGAGGTAAAATCAGCCCTCGAGGAAAAGAGCTACTGGGGCATGACTGTCAGCCAGGTCAGCGGACGCGGTAAACAGAAAGGAATCCTCCTCCAGTGGCGGGCCGGGGAATACCGGGTAGACCTGCTGCCCAAGATAAAAATAGAGTTGGTAGTTCTGGAAGAGGACGTACCCGCGGTACTGGATGCCATTATTGCGAACGCCCGGACCGGTGAGACCGGCGACGGCAAGATATTCGTACTGCCGGTGGAGAATGTGGTCCGCGTACGGACCGGTGATAGAGACGAAAACGCGATATAAATCCGGTACGGGGAGAAATTTAATGAAAAAATAATGACAATGTGGTTACAACGTATTAAAATAAAACCAGAAACAGGAGGATATTATGACAAATAGAAGCAGAGAAGAAGCCGCGGAATACGTCCTGAAATCGGCCAAAGAACACGACGTAAAATTTGTAAGACTATGGTTTACCGATATCCTGGGCATGCTGAAAAGTTTCGCCATTACCGTTGAAGAACTGGAGGGCGCTCTCCAGGAAGGCATGGGCTTTGACGGTTCATCAATCGAAGGATTCGCCCGCATCGATGAGAGCGATATGGTGGCCATGCCCGACCCGGATACATTTAAGTTATTGCCCTGGCGGCCACGCGAACACCGGGCCGTAGCCCGTATGTTCTGCGATGTACTTAAACCCGGCGGCGAGCCTTTCGAGGGCGACCCCCGGTATGTCCTGAAGAAAAACCTGAAGAGAGCGGCCGACCTGGGCTATACCTATTACGTAGGCCCGGAGCTGGAATATTTCTATTTTAAACAGAACCCGGATGATCCCACCGAACCGACGACAAAAGTCCTCGATAAAGGTGGCTATTTCGACCTGACCCCCCTTGATGCCGCGGTGGACATGAGAAAAGATACCGTAATCCAGCTGGAGGAAATGGGTATCGGGGTGGAATATTCCCACCACGAGGTGGCTCACAGCCAGCATGAAATCGACATGCGGTACACCGATGCGCTGACCATGGCCGATAACGTCATGACTTACCGACTCATCGTCAAAGAGGTGGCCATGCAGCACGGCGTTTACGCTACCTTCATGCCCAAGCCCGTTTTTGGCATGAACGGCAGTGGTATGCACGTTCACCAGTCCCTTTTTAAGGGAGAGAGGAATGCTTTCTTTGATAGCAACGACCCTTATCACCTTTCAAAAGTTGCCAGGAGCTATATTGCCGGTTTGCTGAAGCACGCCCCGGAAATAACCGTCGTCTGCAACCAGTGGGTCAACTCCTACAAGCGTCTGGTACCCGGCTACGAGGCCCCGGTTTATCTTTCCTGGGCGAGGCGAAATCGTTCCGACCTCGTACGTGTTCCGGAATACCGGCCGGGTAAAGAAAAGGCAACCAGAATCGAATTCCGCTCACCGGACCCCGCCTGCAACCCCTACCTGGCTTTCAGCGTGATGCTGGCTGCCGGACTGGAAGGGATTGAAAAAGGCTACGAAGTGCCGGAGCCGGTGGAAGAGAACGTCTATGAAATGAGCCCCGAAGAGAGAGAAAAACGGGGTATCGGCGTGCTGCCGGCCAGCCTGCTGGAAGCCATCCAGGTAACCGAAACCAGCGCGGTAGTGCGCAAAGCCCTCGGTGACCATGTTTTCGATGCGTTCCTCCAGAACAAGAAGATTGAGTGGGACGAATACCGCACCCAGGTCACCGAATACGAACTCGATAAATACCTCTCGATTTTATAAGAAGGTCATACTTGCGTGACTGATAGCCAAGATGCCGGCCGGTTCCGCATCGGCATGGCACAGATAAATACGACTGTCGGTGATTTTACCGGAAATCGGCAAAAAATAATAACAGCCTTAAAAAGGGCCAGGTCTTCGGGCGTTGATCTGCTGGCTTTTCCCGAGCTGGCAACCTGTGGTTACCCGCCCGAAGACCTGCTTTTCAAACCGTCGTTCGTTACCGAAAATCTGAAGTCTCTGGAAAAAATTATCTCAGATACTTCAGGTATCAGTGCCATCGTCGGCTTCGTTGATAAAGGCGACAACGGTATTTATAACGCCGCCGCCATCATCCATGATGGTAAACTAGCCAGCGTTTATCACAAAATTCACCTGCCCAACTACGGAGTATTCGATGAGAACCGCTATTTCCAGTCCGGCAAAGATTGCCCTGTCTTCGTCATTGCCGGGGTAAACGTCGGCGTCAATGTCTGCGAGGACATCTGGATTGAATCCGGCCCGGCCAGGACCCAGGCTCGTTCGGGGGCTGAACTCATCGTTAACATCAGCGCCTCACCCTACCACTTCGGCAAGGGAGATATCCGGGAGAAGATGCTGACCGCCCGGGCCACCGACAACGTAGCAATCGTAGCCTTCACCAATCTGGTCGGCGGCCAGGACGAGCTGGTTTTCGACGGCGGCAGCCTGATAGTAGATGAAACGGGTAAAATACTCGCCCGAGGCAAACAGTTTGAAGAAGACCTTATCATCGCCGACCTGGATGTAGCATCGGTTTCGCCGGCCCGCTCGAAAGCAGCTTCGACCGAAGAAAAGGGAGAGATAATATCCCTATCCGAAAAGTCCCTTCACACCGGGAAATCGGCCATAACACCCCATGTAGCCAGAGTACAGGGATTTCCGGAAGAGGTATACAGCGCCCTGGTGCTGGGCACCCGCGACTACATACGTAAAAACGGGTTCTCCGAAGTCCTCGTCGGGCTTTCCGGCGGACTGGACTCCAGCCTGGTAGCCGCTATCGGGGCGGATGCGCTGGGTAAAGATAATATTTGCGGCGTAGCCATGCCTTCGCCCTACTCCTCGCCCGGCAGCGTGACCGATGCTGAACTCCTGGCGGATAATATGGGTATTAAGCTGCTGACCGTTCGTATTGACAAAGTTTTTAAAGAGTATCTTGAAATGCTGAGCGACTCTTTCGCAGGTAAAGAATCCGACGTTACCGAAGAGAATTTACAGGCACGTATCAGGGGTAATATCCTCATGGCGCTGTCCAACAAGTTCGGGTGGCTGGTGCTGACCACCGGCAACAAGAGCGAAATGGCCACCGGTTACGCTACTCTTTACGGGGACATGGCTGGCGGTTTTGCCGTTATCAAGGACATCCCCAAGACGATGGCATATGAACTAGCTAAGTACCGGAATTCACTTGCTGAAGGTGAAATTATCCCCGAATCTGTTATCACCAAGCCACCTTCCGCCGAGTTACGGCCGGATCAGAAGGACACCGATTCGCTGCCAGCCTACGATATACTCGACCCGATACTGACCGCCTACGTGGAAGAGGATAAAAGTATCGAGGAGATTATTGCCGCCGGCAACGAGGAGTCGGTGGTTAGACAGATAGCCCGGCTGGTAGACCTCAGCGAATATAAGCGCCGGCAGGCCCCACCCGGGATAAAAATCACCCCGCGGGCTTTCGGCCGGGATCGAAGGCTGCCCATCACCAACAGGTATAATAAAGACTGATTTTGAATTTCCAAATCGCGTGGTATAATTACCTTAAGTTAAAACGCGGGGAATTGAGGGTATTCTGATGGACCAGCCAACTGTCGGTTCGGACGCGGAAAACAAGCTTATTGCTATATTGAAAATCCTCAGCGAATCCTCGGAACCGCTGGGCTCGATAACCATTGCCCGTCGACTTGAGCACGACGGCATCTTCCTTAGCGAAAGGGCCGTAAGATACCACCTTAAAATCTCCGATGAGAGGGGCTACACCGAACCGGGCGGTCGTGACGGCCGGATGATTACCGCCCTGGGCCGCCAGGAAGTCAAAGAAGCTTTAGCCCCACAGCACCTGGGATTCGTGCGAGAAAAACTGGAGTTGATGGCCTACCAGACCACCTTCGACCCGGAGAAACGCACCGGGCAACTGGCGATAAACACCTCCATAATTGCCAAAGACAGGTTTAAAAAAGCCTTATCTGCCATGAAAGGCTCTTTTAATGCCGGATTATGCGTCAGCCGGCTGGTGGCCGCCGCCGCCGAGGGAGAAAGCCTGGGTTCGGTGGTGGTCCCGGAAGGAAAGGTAGGCCTGGCCACGGTCTGCAGCGCTTCCATCAACGGCGTTCTCCTCAAGGCCGGAATCCCCACCGAGTTCCGCTTCGGCGGCATATTGGAGATAAGGCATTCTCAGCCGAGACGTTTTGTAGCGATTATCGACTACTCCGGTACGTCACTCGACCCCTCGGAGCAGTATATCCGCGCCGGTATGACCAGTGTTTCCGAGGCTGTCAGGACCGGGAACGGTAAGATTCTGGGCGTTTTCCGCACTATCCCCGCCCCGGCCAAAGACGTCGTCGAGGAGAGACTGGCCATACTCCGTGAAGCCGGCATCGGCGGGGTGTATCCCCTGGGCAATATCAGCGAATCGCTCTACCAGATTCCCGTGGCGATGAACCGCATCGGCGTGGTGCAGCTCGGCGGGCTTAACCCGGTAGCAGCCGCCGTTGAGGCGGGAATCAAGATAGAAAACATCGCCGAAAGCGGCCTGATTGACTTCCAGGAATTGCGGGATTTTACCCAGATCTACGTTGGTTAAGTCCAGTCCGTTATATCTTTTTAGCCTCATCCCCTGTGTCCCCCTCTCTTATCAAGGCGTCCCGCAGGAGAAGGGGAATTTTGTTTGTTCCAATCCTCACCCTCGTTCCCCCTCCTTTGGAAAAGGAGGGGGAAGAATAATATAGGGGCTACGCCCCTCTTCAACACCCCGTGGAGAAAAGGGGTGGTATCCCCTGGACACTGGCACAATGATGCGAGGGCGGCTTGGGTGGGAAAAGATATTTAAACCGGGGCAGAGGGAGATGGAGGCGGCTCTAAAAACCACCGGCGGAGCCAGTGCCGTTTCCCTATTTTACCTTTACTACACGACTGGATTGTGCTATATTTATACTAGGCTGATGGGTAGGTTTTTATATATCCGAAAAGCCCGTAAACCGGCTGCTGGTGACTGCGATGGCTGTCCCGTTACTCCCAGCATTTTCCATGTTTCCCATCTACATGGTGACCTCATCCGGCAGGCAAACCCGTAACACGAAGGACAACGATGGCACGAAAACGAAAAAGCGACAATAACAACGACTATACCGCCCAGGATATCCAAGTACTGGGCGGACGTGAAGCCGTACGCCGCCGGCCCGGTATGTACATCGGCAGCACCGACCAGCGTGGCCTTCACCACCTGATATATGAGATTGCCTATAACAGCATCGACGAAGCCATGGCCGGATGCTGTGATGAGATAGTCGTCACCATCAGAGAAGATAATTCAGTAAGGGTTACGGATAACGGACGCGGTATCCCGGTAGATATCCATCCTTCTACCAAGGTATCCGCCCTGGAAACGGTCATGACCGTGCTCCATGCCGGCGCTAAATTCGGCGGTAAGACCTACGTAGTATCGGGCGGACTACACGGCGTGGGCGCCTCGGTGGTCAATGCGCTGTCAGAATGGTGCTACGTTGATATCAAGCGTGACGGACAGATATATCACCAGGAATATAAGCAAGGTGTTCCGCAGGGACCTCTGGAGGTAACCGGCAAGGCAACCGATACCGGCAGCATTACCACTTTCCTCCCCGATTCAGAGATATTCAGTGAAATATCCTATGATTTCGATACCGTAAGTGAACGCCTGCGTGAGATGGCCTATCTCAATAAAGGCGTAGAAATATCCCTCAGAGATGAAATCCTGGACGCGGAAAGGACATTCTATTTTGAAGGCGGCATCACCGGCTTTATCCGCCACCTTAACCGTAACCGCACGGTAAGGCACCAGGTTCCCATCTACATATCCAAGGCCGTCAACAGCACCCAGATAGAGGTAGCCATGCAGTACAATGACGGCTTTAACGAGTCGGCGTTCAGCTTCGCCAACTGCGTTAATACCGTCGACGGCGGTACCCATATGACCGGGTTCCGCTCGGCGCTGACACGGGCACTAAACGAATATGCCAAGAAGAACAAATTTGTTAAAGAAGACGACCCCAATCTTACCGGTGATGATGTCAGGGAAGGTCTGACGGCTATCATCAGCGTTAAGCTATCCGAACCACAGTTTGAAGGCCAGACCAAGGGCAAGCTGGGCAATATCGAGATGAAGAGCCAGGTAGAGGTGGCTGTCAACGAAGGACTGTCCCTCTACCTCGAAGAGCACCCCGATGACGCTAAGAAAATAATAGAAAAGTGCGCCACCGCAGCCAAGGCCAGGGAAGCCGCCCGGAAAGCCCGCGACCTCATCATCCGGAAGAGCGGCCTGGAAACGGGTACGCTGCCCGGCAAACTGGCCGACTGCTCGGAGAGAGACCCCGAGCAGTGTGAACTGTACCTGGTAGAGGGCGACTCGGCCGGTGGTTCTGCCAAGCAGGGCCGTAACCGGCGCTTCCAGGCTATCCTCCCGCTGCGCGGCAAGATTCTCAACGTGGAAAAAGCCCCGATGGACAAGATGCTGGCCAATGCCGAAATCCGCACCATCATTACGGCGCTGGGCACCAACATCGACGACGAGTTCGACATCTCCCGGCTGCGTTATCACCGGGTTATTCTGATGACTGATGCCGATGTCGACGGCTCTCATATCCGAACGCTTTTACTCACATTCTTCTTCCGGCATATGATGGAGCTTATCAGCGGAGGTCACCTTTATATCGCCCAGCCGCCGCTCTACCGCATCAAGAACGGCAGCAACCTGAAATGGGTCTATTCCGAACAGGAAAAAGAAGAGACCTTAAAGAACAGCACCGGCCGCAAGACAGAGGTCCAGCGTTACAAAGGTCTGGGAGAGATGACAGCGGAGCAGCTCTGGGAGACCACGATGAACCCGGCCACGCGTACTATCCTCGAAGTGAACATAGAAGACGCCGCCAAGGCCGACGAGATATTCGAGGTTCTGATGGGCGGTGAGGTACCGCCCCGAAAAGCTTTTATCCAGGCGCATGCCCTGACCGCCAACCTGGATATTTAGTATAGTCCCGACCTGATACGGTTATTATCCCGAACTAATCAGAAGACACCATTTTATCCAGTCGGTTAAAGTTATGGATGGTATCTATCCAGCGGCTGGTCCCGGAACGGCAGCGCATTACCAGGGACTGCGTCTGGGCTCCCCCGCTGAAATATCTCACTCCCTTCAGCAGTTCGCCGCTGCTGACACCCGTGGCGGCAAAAAACACGTCCTCGCCGCCTACCATATCCTCGGTGGTATATATTTTATCAACATCAACACCCTGGGCCTCGGCCACCGCTCTCTCTTCTTCAGTACGCGGCCAGGCCTGGCACTGGATACCGCCGCCGATGCAGCGTAATGCCGCCGCGGAAAGCACGCCTTCCGGCGTTCCCCCGATACCCATGAGTACATCTACTTCGTTTTCCGGCAGAGCTGCCTCGATGCTGGCGCCGACATCACCGTCGGAGATTAATTTCACCCTGGCGCCGACAGCCCTGATTTCGGTTAAAAGCTGCTCGTGGCGGGGTCGGTCCAGGACAACCACAGTAATCTCCGATATTTCTCTTTTCTTGGCTTTGGCGACGTTTTTCAGATTGGTAGCTACGGATGCAGTGATATCAATAACGTCCTTCGCCTCCGGTCCGGTGACGATTTTATTCATATATACAAAATCGCGTGGGCAGTGCATCATACCCCTGGCCGCCAGCGCCACCGTGGATATCGCCCCCGGAAGGCCCCGTGCCACCGACGTGGTACCGTCAATAGGGTCGACGGCGATATCGACCTTTAATCCCGAGCCGTCACCGATACGCTCGCCGATAAACAACATGGGGGCCTCGTCTTTTTCACCTTCGCCGATAACGACAATACCATCCATGGCGATATATCCCAGGACATGACGCATGGCCGATACGGCGGCTCCGTCTACCAGGTTCTTATCGCCGGTGCCCATATACCGGGCAGACATCAAGGCAGCCGCTTCGGTAACACGCACCAGCTCCATGGCGATATTACGTTCAATTGGTCCCTGATATTTTGGACTTGTCATCGTTAAACCTCACTTCAGAATTATTTTACCTACCCTGGATTAACGAGAAGAACTCGGCGCGGCTGGCCGCTTTACTGCGGAAGGTGCCTCTTAACGCCGAAGTAATAACATTGCTGCCCGGTTTCTTAATACCGCGCATAATCATACACATGTGTTCCGCCTGCACGACAACCCCTACCCCCGTAGCCTTGAGGGCTTTAAATATGGCGTCCGCTATATCCGTCGTCATCCTTTCCTGCACCTGGGGTCTACGCGCAATCGTTTCCACTACCCGGGCTATTTTACTGATGCCGACGATACGCCCTTCGTCATTGGGAATGTATCCCACATGAGCGACGCCGTAAAAGGGTAGTAGATGATGCTCGCACATGGAGTAGAACGGGATATCTTTCAGGATTACCATCTCGCGGTGCCCCAGCTCGAAGCCTACCTCCAGGTCTTCCTTGGGGTCTTTATCAATCCCCTGAAACAACTCGGCGTACATCTCCGCCACGCGCTGCGGGGTATCCCGGAGACCTTCGCGCGTCGGGTCTTCGCCAATCGCCCCGATGATATCCGTTACAGCTTTTTTAATTACTTCCTCGTCTGGCATACTCCTCCTACTTGCGGCTCCGGCTAAGCCCAGCCCAGCGCTTTTTCAACCTCGACCAGGTCGGCCGGTAATTCAAGGAAAGGCGAGGTATCCCGGAGAGCGACCTCGGTATCCTTGAGTCCGGTGCCGGTTACCACACAGACAATTACCTTACCGGAGAAATCCATGCCCTGGTTATGGAGCTTGATTAGTCCGGCCAGTGAAGCCGCTGAAGCTGGTTCACCGAATACACCGGCTTGGGAAGCCATCAACCGCTGGGTAGCCAGTATCTCCTCGTCGCTGACCATATCGATAATACCGCCGGATTCGTCCCGGGCGGCTTCGGCCTTTCCCCAGCTGGCCGGGTTGCCGATGCGTATGGCCGTAGCTACCGTTTCCGGTTTTTCAATGGCATAGCCCCGCACGATGGGTGCGGCGCCCTCCGCCTGAAAACCGTACATCTTCGGTTTCCGGGTGGATTTTCCGGCCTGGTAATATTCCTTAAATCCCTTCCAGTAAGCGGTGATGTTGCCGGCGTTGCCCACCGGCAGGAACAGGTAGTCCGGGGCGTCACCCAGGACATCGATTATTTCAAAAGCAGCCGTTTTCTGCCCCTCGATGCGGTAGGGATTGAGCGAATTGACCAGGGTCACCGGGTGCTTTTCCGTGATACTCCGCACGATGGTCAGGGCCTGGTCGAAATTACCATCAACGGCAACTATCTTGGCGCCGTGGACAATAGCCTGGGCCAGCTTGCCCAGTGCAATATTGCCTTTTGGTATGACGATAACGCAGTCGAGTCCGCAGTAGGCGGCATATGCGGCCGCCGAGGCGCTGGTATTGCCCGTGGAAGCACAGATGATAGCCCGGCTGCCTTCTTCTACCGCCTTGGCAACGGCGACGACCATACCCCGATCTTTAAACGAGCCGGTGGGATGGCAGCCTTCCAGCTTGAAATATAGCTCGCTGCAACCGTATCTTTCCGCCAGTTTATCGTTCCTGACGAGGGGTGTATCCCCTTCACCGATGCTGAAAAGCGGTGTTTTATCGGTTACGTGCAGATATTCTTTATATTGAAGTAATACTCCCTTTTTCAGCGTTATCCTCCTTCAATGTCCTCAACGCGGATACAATTGCTTACCTCATTAACCACTTCGAGTTTGGCCAGTTCACCCAAGGCTTTTTGCATGGCCTGCTCGCGGGTGGTATGCGTCATAATCACAATCTCGGCGGTTTTCGTCGCTTCATCGGATTCCGGCTGGATAGCCGAAGCGATGCTGATCCGGTTATCCCCGAAAACCCGGGCGATATTGGCCAGTACGCCCGTCCGGTTTGCGGCGTTCAGCCGGATATAATATTGCGTTTCAATATCGTCCATGGGTTTGATATGCTTGCCGGAGGCGGCTTTCCAGGTAGACAGACTACCGATATCGAGCACTATTTTCCGCGCCGACGAAACTATATCGGCAACGACGGAACTGCTGGTGGCGAGAGGCCCCGCACCCTGGCCCATAAACAAAACCTTCCCGGCCAGGTCGCCTTCCACCTGGACGGCGTTATAAACACCATCGACCTTGGACAGTAAAGCCTCCCGCGGCAGAAATACCGGGTGAACCCGGGCTTCAATCACGTTTTCATTCTGCTTGGCGATAGCCAGGAGCTTGATGGCAAATCCCAGTTCCTCGGCGTAGCGGAAATCGCAGGGTGCCAGCCGGGTGATTCCTTCCCGGTAAACGTCCTGGGGCCGCACCGGCATGTTAAACGCCAGAGATGCCAGGATAGCCAGCTTATAGAGGGAATCGTAACCTTCGATATCGTTCTCCGGGTTGGCCTCGGCGTAACCCAGTTGCTGCGCCTGCTGCAAAGTCGCGTTAAAATCCGTGCCTTTGCTGGCCATCATGGTCAGGATATAATTGGTCGTACCGTTAATAATGGCGAATATACCGTTGATTTTATTCGCCACCAGGTCGTGTTTGAAGGGCGCAATCAACGGGAATCCGGCCCCGACACTGGCTTCGTACTGCAGGCCGACGTTATTCTGGTGCGCCAGCGCCAGCAGCTCGATACCGTGCTTGGCAATAAGCTCCTTGTTGGAGGTAACCACGTGCTTGCCCGATTTTAGGGCCCGCCGGTGATATTCCAGCGCCGGATTTTCGCCGCCGATAGCCTCGACGATAATATCGATATCGGGCGTGCCGAAAAACTCATCATCGTCGGTGGTAAAGAGTTCCCGCGGCATTTCTTTTACCTGAGGACGGGACAGGTCTTCCGGCAATACCTTGATTTTACGCAGTACCAGGGGGCAGCCGACTTTCTCCGCGAGGTCAGCCGCCTTTTCAGTTAAAACCCTGGCTACCTGCCCGGAGACAACACCCAGGCCCATCAACCCGATGCCAATGCTTTGCCTGCTCATTTTTCACACCTCGGTTTTAACTCGTTTCTTCAGTCAGCCGGTCTGTTATCCACTCGTATTTATCCATGGTCAGATAAGAGGTGTCTATCTCTTCGGAGGCTTCCTGGAAGATCTGAACTTCCCAGTCTTCATAAGCCTGATTAATCAGGAAATTTGTATCTTCTTCTTCAAGAGGCCGGTCAGCTTCTTTATCAATCACATTGATTAACCAGAAACCGCCGGTGGTCTTGACATCAACATCGAGGAACGGGCCGATTATCCCTACATCTCTTATATCCAAGGCAAACACATAGGCATCGAAGGCATCGGTCCGGGAGCCCATGTTTACCACGCCCAGGTCACCTCCCGCCTCGCGTGAAGCTTCATCCTGGGAGACCTCTTTAGCCAGTTCGCCGAAGTCTTCACCCTCTACGAAACGCTGCAGCACGTTATCCGCTTCCTGCTGGCTGCCCACCAGGATTACCTGAAGGTGGGCCTGGTCCTCCTCTTCTCTCTCCAGGACATTAACAATCCAGTAGCCGAGGTCTTTCTCCAAATTTTCATCATACACTGGTCCGCTCAGGGTCCCGGGTTCAGCCTCGAATGCATAGTCAAAAGGCACCGTACTCTGCAACCAGTGTTCCAGCCACTCGCTGATATGCCACCTGAGGTCACTGGCCACATCTTTGGTGTAAAATTGTAGCGAATAGTTATCTGCCAGTGCGGTAAAGTTATCGCCGGCGGCTACCTTCTGCGCGATATCACTTACCTGGTTTTCACTCTCCAGGAACATCGCCTTAATATTTACCTGGTCGGCTGTTTCCGAGATTTCCAGGCTGAAATATTCATCTTCTAACCGGTCACGTAATAAATTGGCGCGGAAAAGGTCAATACTGGCTTCGTTGACCGGGATTCCGCTTGCTTCAAGGGATTCTTTTACCTCGTCATCGCCAACGACTATCCCCAGTGCTTCCGCTCCCCGCCTGACCAACTCGCTCTGCTGGATAGATGCGAGGGCATATTGCATTGCCTGTTGAATAGTAGGATAGAATAACATGGTGTACTTTGATGCATCTATGTAATAGCGTGCGGAAAATTCCCTATCATAGACTTTAGTCACCGTTTGTCTGTACGGCCTTATTTCTCCGATGTACAGTCCCGCCAGAACGATAATAATAACGACGGCAATAATAGAAATCCCCCCGTAAAAAATAAGGTTCTGCCGCCTTTTCTGCTTCTTTATATGAGAAATCTGACGTCTGGTGTACTGACGGGGAGATTTTTCTACATTCTTCTTCTTTGCCAATACCGGTGCTCCTTGTCTGGATATATTTACTGGTTACCCTATATTTATAATGCATCTGGGCGGTTCTTTTCAAATGGGAGAGTAGTCCGGGTACGGATTTCCGGCAACAGCCGGCGTCATTTCTTCCAGACGATGTGACTCTGCCAGCGTGGTGAGGTTTCCGGGAAATCGGACCGAAAATGGGCGCCGCGGCTTTCTTCCCGGATATAGGCCGCCTCCGTTAACAACCGTCCGGTAAGTATCAGGTTACCTAATTCGTAAGAGGGCTGGTCGGCAGGTGCGGGTAAAGCCTGCTGCCAGGCGGACAGCAGGTCGGCCGCCTGAGTCAGCCCCTCTTTATCGCGGATAATACCCGCCTTATCCCAGTGGAGTTGCTGTAAGCCGGTAAGACTGGCCGCCGGAAAGACCTTGAGAGCCGGTCGCTGCCCGAGTGAACAGGTCATTATTTTCCCGTTTTCCGAATCCGACTGTTTCGACTTTATTTTACCGGCGGCTTTCTCGATGATTCTCTTGCTGAAAACGATAGCTTCGAGAAGCGAGTTGGAAGCAAGGCGATTGGCGCCGTGGACACCGGTGCAAGCTACTTCACCGGTGGCGAACAGACCCGATATGTTCGTTTCTCCCCAGCTGTTGGTCCTGACGCCGCCTATCATGTAATGCGCCGCCGGAGCTACCGGTATCTGGTCTTTCGTAATATCCAGTCCGTGATCAAGGCAAAAGCGGTAAATATGAGGGAAACGGGCGGTAATGGTATTCGCCGGCAAATGCGTAGAGTCGAGGTATACCTTGTCGGATTTTGTCTTCTTCATTTCCCAGAGTATGCTCCGGGCGACAACATCACGGGCGGCCAGGTCACCATCGGGATGATATTCCGTCATGAACTCATGTCCGTTTATGTTACGCAGCACTCCACCTTCACCGCGGACCGCCTCCGAGATGAGAAAGGGGAGAACGCCGGGCAATCTTAAGGCGGTGGGGTGGAACTGGAAAAACTCCATGTCGATTATCTCGGCACCGGCGTTATAAGCCAGGGCAATACCATCGCCGGTGGCTACGTCGGAATTGGTGTTGTATTTATACAACTGACCGGCGCCGCCGGTAGCCAGTATCAGCGAACGGCACTTAAATTCCTCGATGGAACCCGTCCGGCAGTCGAGCACCCTGATTCCGGCCACCTTCCGGTTTTCCACCAGTATTTCGGTGACCATGAAGTCTTCAAGAACCTGGATCCCCGAGGCACGGACGGCACGACTCAGTGTTACCTCGATGTACTCCCCGGTAGCGTCACCGCCGGCATGAAGGACGCGGGGGACGCTGTGGGCCGCCTCCAGTGTAAGAGCGACTTCCCCGTCGAGGGTGTCAAAAGGCACCCGGTAGCCTACGAGGTCGGCGATACGGGCCGACGCTTCACCGGTGAGGATGTCAACAGCATCCCGGTTACTTAATCCGGCCCCCGCATTCAGGGTATCAACGGAATGAAGCTCCGGTGAATCGTCCTTGCTGATAGCGGCGGCGATACCACCCTGGGCATACCGCGTATTACAGTCGTCGATGCTGCCTTTGGTGATTACCAGCACGCTGCCATGTTCCCGGGCCAGTAAAGCGGTATAGAGTCCCCCGATACCACTGCCGATTACGATGAAATCATACTGGTTCATTGACCGGTCTTCCTTTATGAGGTATACCCGGCTATATTTGGGTCCCTCTCAAAATATCCCGGGCGATTATTCTCCGCTGCAGCGCTAGGGCTAATTCGGTAGTGCTGGTAGCCAGGGCACGCTGGCAGAGTCTTTCCATAAACAATCCGTCGATATAGGGCGGCCCGTTAAAAATATGGGCTAATCTATCGGCGATATTCTGTATTGTCTGGGTAGTATATAATTTGACCATGGCGGCTTCACGCCATATCGGCTGGCCTTTATCCGCCTTGCAGGCGGCCTCGTAAACCATCAATCTGGCGGCGTGAATATACATAGCGATATCGGCCAGGGCTGCCTGAATTCCCGTTCGCTGGTGAACCGGCTGCCCGAACGATTCCAACGATTGCGCCTGCGTTCTGGCTTCATCGAGTAACCGGCGGGCGACACCCACCGACCGGGCTCCCCGGATAACCCTTCTTCGCTGCAGCCACTTTTTCCCCAGGTGAAAAGCTTTGCCTACTTCCCCCAGGATATTTTCGCCGAGAATACGGCACTTATCAAAAACCAGCGACAACGGCTCTCTTACAGAGGACAGCCATCCCGCTTTCACATCACCGCCGGAAACGGTGAAACCGGGAGTATCCTTGTCCACGAGGAAACAGGTTACCCCGCCGGTTTTTTCTCCGTTGTTAGCAAAAACAATGGCAAAATAGTCATCCCCGATGCGTGAAAAGGAGATTTTCCTCCCGTTGAGCACGTAGGCGTTGGTATTTTTCCTGGCTTGCATCTTCATTCCGGAAACATCGGCACCGTTTCCCGGCTCCAGCAGCGCCATCAGCGGGCGTTTTTGTCCGTTAAGTGCGGATTTAAGATATTTTTCACGTTGTTCTTCAGTACAATCGAAAAGGACCGGTGAAATATCCCCGAAATTGAACGGCACGACCGTCTGGGCCAGCTCTTCTTCGACCAGGCAAACACCCAGCGTATTCAGTCCCGGCCCCCCGAATTCTTCGGGAACGCCTAGTCCCCAGAGTCCCATATCTCTGACTATTTCAATCAGTTCGGCTTCTCTATCGGGCGGTAAATACAATCGAGCATCGCTCATATCGGTCGCCCGTCCCAGGATATCTCTTTCCAGCGGCTTCAGCCGCTCGCTGACAAAGTCCCGGGTGAGACTCTGCATCATCTTCAATTCTTCGGGCAGTTCAAAGTCCATATTATTTATCCGTCTATCAGTCCTGGCTGATAGCTTCCTCCAGGAAAAGGTCAAGGTCGAATTCTTCGTCGTCGCCGATTCTCTGTTCCAGTCGCGACATTACCTCGGCCATGCGGTGATTAACGATATAATTCTTAATGGTGGTATCCACCTGCGGGCAAACGAGAACGCAGGCGTTGCATAAATCACAGTCTTCCCCGACGATGCTTTCCAGGGCCATGGAGGTGCGTTGCTCCGTTTTTTGGCGACGGGAAGGCTCGCGGGTCAAGAACGGGCAGATATCCACGCAGTTGCCGCAGCCCAGGCATTCTTTATGGCCACTGATATCTTCGGTGATATTCAGCGAATGCGCCGTTCCGAACCCGCTGGATAAAATCCGGCAGCGGCCAACCGGTGGACAGGCCGTATTGAGAATATCGTTCAATACCGTTTCGATTTCTTTGATTTTTCTCTGTACCGGTAAAGGCATTATATCTCTACTTCCTTATGTTATGGCGAATACTCGTGAAGGAACGGACGGCTATGTGTATGGGTGCGCCGCACGTAGTTGGGCAACAGTTTCGGTGATACCGGACGCTGTCGGGCGATGCCGGCACGCTGAAGTTCCTGCTGCCAGCGCCGGACGTGTTCCAGGGTCGGGCTGCCACGCTTTAATTCGCGGGAATATTGACCGGCCGCCCGTCCGGCCCGCCGACCGAAGACAAACAGGTCGAGAGTGGAATTCCCGATAAGCCGATTTCGACCGTGCACTCCTCCGGTACACTCTCCGGCAGCGAAGAGACCGGGTAGGCTGGTGGCCCCTTCCGTATCAATCTTGATGCCGCCGTTCTGATAATGCAGCGTCGGATAGACGATTATCGGTTCGCGGGTAATATCAATATTGTGGCGGCGGAACTGCCTGACCATGGCCGGCAGTTCCCGGGCAATCGTCCCGTCGCCGCGGATAACGTCAATCATGGGAGAATCCAGCCAGACGCCAACCTCGCCGTGAGGGGTGGAAATGCCCAGGTTGCGTTCCCGGCATTCCCGGATAATCGCCGAGGCAACCACGTCCCGCGGTTCCAGCGGCATGACGAACTGCTCACCGCGGATGTTTACCAGCTGTGCCCCGAGCGTTCTCACCTTTTCCGTCACCAGCTGCCCCAGTATCGGCAACGGATAGATAGCGCCGGTGGGGTGATACTGCATGGTATCGATAAACATCAGTTCGGCACCGGCGCGGTAGGCCAGGACCAGACCGTCGGCGGTAGCCCCGTAATGATTGGTGGTGGGAAAATCCTGGATATGCAGTCGACCGATTCCGCCGGTGGCCAGGATTACCGCCCGGGCGCGTACGATAATTAAATCGCCGGTCTCCAGGTTCATGAGGACGGCACCGGCCATTTGCCCCTTATCATCCAGAATCAGTTCTACCGCCGGGGCAAACTCGACATACTCGATATCCTTATTTTTCAGTTCGTCACGCAGGACCCGCATCTCCTCAAGTCCGGTATAATCGCGGGCGGAATGCAAACGACGGCGGGACGTGCCGCCGCCGGAAAGCTCATGCATGGAGCCGTCTTTATCTTTATCCCAGTTTACCCCCAGCTTTTCCAACCAATCGATAACCGAAGGAGCGTCTTTGACCAGTACCTCGACCAGTTCCGGCACGTTATCGAAGTGACCGCCGCCCACGGTATCGAGGTAGTGGATAGCCGGAGAATCGTTAGGGCGGTCGGCCGCCTGCGTGCCGGCCTGCGCTCCCACGGTATTAGCATCACCCAGGCGCAGCTTGGTAGCCACCAGGACCCGTGCGCCTTCTGCATGAGCGAGTAACGCCGCCGAAGCCCCGGCGCCGCCGCAACCGATTACCAGTACGTCTACATTATAATCGGGCCGGGCCGGGTCGATGTTCTCCAGGTCAAGCCGGCTGTTCCCTTCCAGCAAATCGGCCAGCTCAACCGGTGTATAATCACCCTTGTTCACCCCCACCTTCAACTGACGCATACTCGACTCTATATAGTCGGGGTGATATTCCCGCAGCAGGTCGGTTTTCTCATCCTCAGCTAAACGCGGTACAGACTCGATAAGCCGCCTGACCCTCGTATCTTCGAGTAGGTGTATGCTTTCCTCTAAATATCCTGGATACATTATCCCACCATTATTCCCAGGCCTGTTCCAGCGCCGGCTCTATATCCCGTTCGGCGTAAAGACCGGAGAGTTCTTTCTGATTGGCTTTTTTCAGTTTGGTTATTTCGGAATCAAACTTGCCCGATTCTATCTCGGCAATGCGGTCGGTGAGGTGTTGGGAGACTGGAGCCAGATTATGACCGTAAAGTCGGCGGCAGAGTATGGCAACATTATAGGGGACCAGTCCCTGCGGACAGCGCGCGGCGCACAGACCGCACATCAGGCAATCGAACGACTTATCGGCTACGGCGGCGATGTCGCCCCTGATGGCATCGGACATAAACCACATTACTTCTAGTTCCTGCGGGCAGGTCTTGGTGCAGGTATTACAGCCGAAGCACTTGACGATATCAGGATAAAGCTCAAGGATGGTCTCTCCGGTAGCCTCAATCTTGCCCAGATCGTAAATAGCTTTGACCGAAGGAAAGAACGGTACCTGGACGATGACCATGTCCTGTTCCACGGTCTTCTGACAGGCAAGGTCGTATCGTAACTGGGGGTCGTTCTTGAAGTTATAGATGGTGGCGCAGGCACCGCAAAAGCCGGCCCGGCAGCCGCAACTGCGAATCATGGTATAGCCACTGTATTCCAGAGCCGTCAGGATGGTAAGTCCCTCCGGAACTTCGCAGTGCCGCCCCATGATGTAGATATCTATCAAACGGGCTTGTTCTGCCATTTAACGCCCCTATAATTTTTATGCCCGAACTTAAAAATCTGACCTGTGTTGTAATTATTTTATTGGTGCCGAGGGGGAGATTTGAACTCCCACGCGCTTACGCGCACCACCCCCTCAAGATGGCGTGTCTACCGATTCCACCACCTCGGCGCAATTTTATGGCAGGAGTGAGAGGACTCGAACCCCTGACCGGCGGTTTTGGAGACCGCTGCTCTACCAACTGAGCTACACTCCTGCGCCAGTAAAATTATATTTCATTATAGCACGGCTGCGCAAGAATGGAGGATATTTTAGCCTTGATAATTTCTTGATATTCTGTTATACTCTACCTGAAGTAGCAAAAAGGAGCTAACCCAGAACCTTTAAATCAGTCCGGCGAGGCTGGCAAGGGAACCAGGAAGAGAACAGGCATAACCGCAACCTCTTGCCAGCCGGAAGCAGGAGGTATTTTTATGGCTGAAAAAATAGTCATGACCGCCGAGGACATCCGGCGCACGCTGGCCCGTATCGCCCACCAAATAATCGAACGGAATAAAACTACCACAAACCTGGTACTCGTCGGGCTGCATACCCGCGGCGTTCCCCTGGCTAAACGGCTGGCGGCCAGCATCGAAAGATACGAAAAATCCAGTCTGCCTGTAGGGATGCTGGATTTCAGTCTCTACCGCGACGACCTCAACCCATCCGATATTAAGAACGTCATCCAGCGTACCGAGATACCGTCCGATGTCAACGGCAAGTCCGTGGTAATCATCGACGACGTATTACATACCGGTCGCACCATCCGCGCCGCCATGGACGCCCTGATAGACCTCGGCCGACCCCTCTCGATACAGCTGGCGGTACTGGTCGACCGCGGCCACCGCGAGATGCCGATACGCGCCGATTACGTTGGTAAGAACATCCCCAGCGCCCGTCACGAGAATATCGAAGTGCACCTCACCGAGACCGACGGCGTCGACGAGGTAGTGATAATCAGTCCATCCAATAATAAGTCCTCAACAGTCCCGCTGGAAAACAAGGCAGAGGTAGGGAGGAGTTACCATGAAGCTGGCAAATAGAAGCCTGGTGACCATCGACGACCTTTCCAACGGCGAGATTCTGGCGCTTTTTTCGCTAGCCGATGAGATGTCGGGGAATATGAAAGGGCAGCACGGACTCGGCACCGGCAAGGTAATGGCCAGTCTCTTCTTCGAGCCCAGTACCCGAACCAGACTGTCCTTCGAAGCCGCCATGCACCGGCTGGGCGGGAGCGTGATTACCGCTTCGGACGTCGGGGCGACATCACTGGCCAAGGGAGAAAGCATCGCCGACATGGCGCGTGTACTCGGCAGTTACGCCGATATCATCGTTATCCGCCATCCCTGGGAAGGCGCCGCCAGAGTAGTGGCCGACTACGCGGGAATACCGGTAATCAATGCCGGCGATGGCGGCCACCAGCACCCCACGCAGACTCTCTGCGACCTCTATACCCTGCAAAAAGAACGGCATGCCATCAAGGGACTGAAAATAGCGCTCTGGGGCGACTTGAAATACGGGCGGACAACCCATTCGCTAATTTTCGCCCTGGCCAAGTTCGGGGCCGATATCCTGTTCTGCCCCAGTCCCGGACTGGAAGTACCGAAGCACGTTATCGATAAGCTCGTAACCGAATACGGCGGCGAGGTAGAGAGTTTTAAACACTCGGACCGGGAGGAAGAAAGCCTGTTTCCAATCGATGCTGTCTATACAACTCCCAGCAGTCCTCACCAGCTGGCGATGATGCCGGACATCAGCCTTCACGTGGAACTGAAAAGCGGTGTCGATGCACTTTATGTTACCCGTCAGCAGAAAGAGAGATTCAGCTCCGGAGAAACCGGCAAAGACCATCGGGATAATTACCCGGTAGTGAATAAAAAGCTGCTCAAGGACAAAGCCTTCCGGGAAACGCTGGTGATGCATCCCCTCCCGCGGGTAGACGAGTTGTCATATGACGTTGACGCCGACAAGAGAAGCATGTATTTCAAGCAGGCCGCCCGGGGTATACCGGTAAGAATGGCACTCCTGGCTCTGTTGCTGGAAGCCAGGGACATAGAAATCCCGGAAGTCGAGTCGCCACCGCCAATCGACTACCCGGTGTATAACCGGGCTTCGGGACTCCGCTGCCCCAACAGCAAATGCGTGTCCATCCAGGATACGGAAACAAAATACCTCAAACCCGAGTTTAAGATGGTGAATACCAGCCCGCTGACACTGCGTTGCGTTTACTGCGAGCACGGCATCGAACCGAAGTTCGTGGCCAGCGCCGACTGGCATGAGGGCAAACTGGATACCAAGAAGTATCACAGCGCGGAAAGCCACTGGGTGCATACGATTAAACCGGAGAACCTGATTGTATTTAGTACCGAAGAAGAAGCGCGGGCTCACGGCTTCAAGCCCAGTCATTTTACAGGGGGATATAAATAGCCCATGACTAATTCCCTGCTTATCCGGGGCGGACGCATCATCGACCCCAGCCAGAAAATAGATTATAAAGGCAATCTGCTGGTCACCGACGGTAAAATAGCCTGGTTGGGGGATGATATTCCCCCGGCTATCGATTACGCCGTTCTCCAGGCTGATGACCTCATCGTCTGCGCCGGCTTCGTCGATATCCACTGTCACCTGCGGCAGCCGGGCGATGAAGACAAGGAGACCATAGCTACGGGTACGCAAGCGGCGGCTCGGGGAGGCTTTACGACGCTTTGCTGCATGCCCAATACCAACCCGCCGCTGGATAACGAAGCCACCTTAACCTACGTCAGGACCATCGCCGCCCGGGAGGGAATCGTCAGGGTATTTCCCATCGGCTGTATAACCATCGGACGGAAAGGTGAGGAACTGGTCGATATGAACGAGCTGGAACTGGCCGGCGCCGTGGCTTACAGCGACGACGGTTCATGTGTAGGCAACCCGGATATAATGCGCCGGGCGCTGGAGTACAGTCGAGATTTCAACCGGCCGATTATCGACCACTGTGAGAACGAATTCCTCAGCCAGGAGGGGCAAATCAACGAAGGCGTTGTTTCTTTGGAACTGGGACTACGGGGAATTCCTGCCGCCGCCGAGGAACTAATCATTAAACGCGATATTGACCTCGCCCGGGAGACCGGCGGACATATCCATATCGCCCACGTCAGCACCGCCGGCTCGGTGGACCTTATCCGCCAGGCCAAAGAGGAAGGCGTTTTAATTACCGCCGAGGTAACTCCCCACCACCTCACCCTGACGGAAGAAGCGGTGATGGGCTTTGATACCAATGCCAAGGTCAATCCCCCTCTAAGGACTAAAGAGGATAACCGGGCCCTGCTGGTCGGGCTCAACGACGGGGTAATCGATATCGTGGCCACGGACCACGCCCCGCACACCAAAGCCGATAAAGATTGCGATTTCAAGGATGCGGCTTTCGGCATCAGCGGACTGGAGACAGCCCTGGGAAGCCTCGGCAACCTGGTATTTCAGAGCGACCTCAGTTTGAATAACCTCATCGAGGTGCTGACGTTCGGTCCGTCGCGAGTTATCGGCTACGAGAAGCTGGGCACGCTGGAAGAAGGCGCGCCGGCGGATATCTGCATCTTTGACCTCCACAAGGAATGGGTGGTCAACCCGGAGGAATTTACCTCCAAGGGGAAAAACACGCCATTAACCGGTAAAACGTTAAGAGGCAAAGTGATGGGAACTATTTCCCAGGGTAACCCGGTATATCTGGACGATTTACTAAAGATAGAAATATAGGGGGAGTTTGAGGGGGTTCACCCCCTCACTATAATCCTCCCCTTCCCCTCGAGGGGAAGGGGACAAAGGGGATAGGGTGATAAAAATTGACTAAACAAGCGATTCTGGTACTTGAAGACGGCTCGGTCTACGAAGGTTATTCCTTCGGGGCCGAGGCAGATACCCGCGGCGAGGTGGTCTTTAACACCAGCATGGCCGGCTACCAGGAGATGCTCACCGACCCCTCCTACGCCGGCCAGATCCTGCTGCCGACTTACCCGCTCATCGGGAACTACGGCACCAATAAGCAGGACATCGAGTCGCGGCAAATCCAGGTGCGGGGCTTTATCGTGCGGGAGAAATGCGAACAGCCCAGCCACTACCTCGATGATAAGACTATCCACGATTACCTCGCCGAGAGCGGCATCGCCGGAATCTACGGCATCGATACCCGCGCCATTACCCGCCGGCTGCGCTCGGCGGGGGTGATGATGGGTATTATCACGTCGTCGAAAACACCCGGGGAAGCTCTGGAGGAACTCAAAAAGCAACCCGACTACGGTTCGATAGACTTCGTGCGGCAGGTGAGTACAGAGAAACCCTATAAATGGGAGGAAAGCGGCCCCGGTGATCACCACGTGGTGGCGTTCGACTGCGGTCTCAAGTACAACATATTACGTTTGCTCTGCCGGCACGGCTGCCGCGTGACGGTCGTACCGTGTACGACGTCGGCGGAGGAAATCCTCTCTCTAGAGCCAGACGGCATCCTGCTTTCGCCCGGCCCCGGCGACCCCGACCTGCTGGGATACCTGGCGGAAACGGTGAGGGGACTGGTCGGGAAGAAGCCGATGATGGGTATCTGCCTGGGCAACCAGATAATCCATAAAGCCTTCGGCGGGAAACACTTTAAACTCAAGTTCGGGCACCGCGGCGGCAATCACCCGGTGCGGGAGCTGGCCACGGGCGCTATCCACATCACCGCCCAGAACCACGGCTATGCCGCCGACCCGGCTACCCTGAGCGACGAGCTGGAGATAACGCATATCAATCTCAACGACGGCACGGTGGAAGGTCTGCGGCACAAGGAACTGCCCATCTTCGCCATCCAGTACCACTCCGAGGCCTCGCCGGGACCGCTGGATAATGTCTACCTCTTCAAGAAATTCGTGGAGAATATCGAGAAGGATAAGAAGGGATAAGAGTAAGGTCAATGATGAAAAATAGATGGATTCTTGTAACGTTACTCGTATTGTTGTTGGCCATAGCTACAGTAGCGCTGTCATCCTGTGGCGGCGGCGTACCGGAGCTCGTCGGTAACTGGCAAAACGTTGAGAAATCACATGTATACATCAATTTCTCAAGCGACGGAACGGCGGAAATGGGCGACGAGACCGGCGTCTATATCTGCACGTACGAAGGAACCGGCGATAAAGAGGTAACCATGACGCTTAAAAGCATCAGCGGGGACACTGCCAGTAGCGGCCAGCAGGTTATCATTGAATACAGCCTCTCCGGCGATGAATTGACTATAACTACGCGAAATTTTCCGGCGACGTTCAAACGGGTGGATTAGGAAAGGCGAAAACAGAAGGACAGAATAAATAGTGTTACCGTACGATAGAAAATTAAGGGAACGCTCTCAACAATTAAGGAAAACCATGACTGCGTCAGAAACGTTCCTTTGGTCGAAGATAAGGATGAAACAGTTAAAAGGTTGCTGGTTCTACCGCCAGAAAACCATCGGCGAATATATCGCGGATTTCTACTGTCCTAGGGCAAGACTTGTAATTGAGGTTGACGGCAGGCAGCATTTTAATGACGAGATATCAGGATATGACAGGGTGAGAAGTGAGTATATGACAGGCCTCGGTTTGAAGGTATTAAGGTTTAACAACGTGGACGTACTTACAAATATCGAGGGTGTTATTGAGGTTATTGAGAGGAATATAGAGTAATTCTCCCTTAATCCCTCCTTATGAAGGAGGGAAAGATAGGTGGGATTCTCCCTTAGTCCCTACTTACGAAGGAGGGAGACAGATTGGGCGAAGGCGTTGATACACGGGTTTGTACAATCATCCTCTCCCCTTCGTAAGGGGAGAGTTAGAGAGGGAATTAGGCGGCCGGGTGGGAATAGATAAGACCGAAAAGGAGAAGGGGAAGGGGGGATAGAAAATGGCAGATGAAAATGAAAAGCCAAAAGAAAAACTTGATGAGCTAATTAAACTGAGTAATGAACTAGCAGAATACTGCGATTACATCGGGGAATTAGCTAAAGGAAACAGCTTATCTTCAGAAGAAGCAACGAGAGTTAGCCAATTATTTACTAACATTGGATACAAATCAGGACGTCTTGGCAAGCTAATTGGAGAGTTAATTCCTGAAACAAAGTTTATTTTTAAGGGAACAGCCCACGATATGTGGAGTGCAGCTTTAAATATTCCAGCTGGCAATTTTGCATGGGAAGCAATAGGCTATTGCCTTCAAGTTACAAATAGAGCTATCGGCCATCTTGAAGATGATATTCAAAAAGGTATTAGAGACAAACAAGGTAAATTTATAGATAAAATTAATGAGGTTAGTACAGAATCTCTAAAAGCATTTATCGCCCATGAAGGCGAAACAAGGGCGTTAACTATGCTTAAAGAATACTTAGAATCTCTTGGAATTCAATATTTTATTGCTGAGCTAAAAGCCAGCGCTGGACGAAGTATTGAAAAACAGGTTGATTGGACACAATCCAATGCAGATTTTGCTATTTGTCTTGCTACAAAAGGAAAGGCAATCAACAAAAGAACTGGCAAACATTACATGGGACTTAATGTAGCTGATGAGCTTGGTAGAGCAAGGCAAGTCTTCGGAAACAAAATTATTCTACTTATGCAAAAAGGTATAGAGCCTCATACAAACATAAGAGAAGTGGTCCATGAGTCTTTTACTACGACAAATATGGAAAAAGCTTTTATTAAAATAGCTAAAGAACTGATAAACTGGGATTTTTTAAAAGCAGGAAAGTTTGAGGAGAATAAAACTTGACCACCAAACCATCTAAAGTCCTCATCATAGGCTCGGGGCCCATTATCATCGGGCAGGCGGCCGAGTTCGACTACGCCGGCACGCAGGCCTGCAAGGCCATGCGTGAGGAGGGTGTTATCTCCGTGCTGGTGAACTCCAACCCCGCTACCATCATGACCGATGAAGACGTCGCCGATGTGGTCTATATAGAGCCGCTTACCGTCGACATCATCTCCCGCATCATCGAGCGGGAACGCCCCGACGGCCTTTTACCCACCCTGGGCGGCCAGACGGGTCTAAATCTCGCCGTGGATTTGGCCGACGCCGGCGTTCTGGACAGGTATAAAGTTCGCCTGCTGGGTACTCCTTTACAGACGATAAGAAACGCCGAGGACCGCGAGCTTTTCAAGCGGCTGCTGCTCAGCATCGGGGAGCCGGTGCCCCTCAGCGCTACCGTCACCGGCTGGAGCCAGGCGCAGAAGGTCGCTAAAGATATCGGCCTGCCCCTGATAATCCGCCCGGCCTATACGCTTGGGGGGACGGGGGGCGGTGTCGCCTATACCATCGAAGAACTCAAAGAAAAGGTAGAGATAGGCCTCCGCGCCAGTCCCATCAACCAGGTTCTCCTCGAAGAATCGGTCATCGGCTGGAAAGAAATCGAATACGAGGTCATGCGGGACGCCGCCAACACCTGCATCACCGTCTGCAACATGGAAAACTTCGACCCCATGGGCGTGCATACCGGGGACAGCATCGTCGTGGCGCCCAGCCAGACACTCAACGACGACGAATACCAGATGCTGCGTACGGC
>DAOUER010000116.1:0-8928 GCA_034430375.1 Dehalococcoidales bacterium | reverse complement strand
GTGACCGGTAAATTCATCGGCAAATCTGTATCCGGGGCTACCCGTCCCGGTTCCCGTGGGGTCTCCTGCCTGAGCCATGAAGTCGGGGATAACACGGTGAAATATCGTATTATCATAAAATCCTTCCCGGGCAAGAAACACGAAATTGTTCACCGTTAGCGGGACATCACTGCCGAACAGCTCCAGTTCAAGGGTTCCCTTCCCTGTTTCGATGGTGGCGGTATATTGTTTAGTTTTATCAATTGTCATCGGTGGTGGTTCTGAGTAACTCATAATATGGAATCACCTCACTTTGGTATTAGTTTTACTTTATTCAATTTAACAGTATATCCATACTATTAGCAACCGTGAGTACCCAGAGATTCCTAGCAGCGAAAAGGTCTCTATACTACTCCATATCCTTTTCCCCACCTGGATAATGATATCCCACCCACCCGCCCAATAAGGAAAAGAGGGGCTGCGCCCCTCTTAAACACCCCGCTTTGGGGATGATTCTCCCTTAATCCCTCCTTACGAAGGAGGGAGACAGATTGGTTTTAGGCATTGACACTCGGGTTTGTACAATCATCCTCTCCCCTTCGTAAGGGGAGAGTTAGAGAGGGAATTAGTTGCCCAGGTGGGAAAAGATATTTAAGTGAGGGTTAAGAGGTTAAAGCTACTATAAGTGAAGGCCTTCCCACGCTAACCAAAGTCCCCCAAAGATAACCAGGTATATTCCCATTATCCAGGCTATTATCTTCGGTTTAAATACTAGGGTAATAGCTAAACCAAGTGCCATCCATGCAACAACCGATGCCATTATATGGTTACCCATAAACTCATATAGAAAATTGCCGGGGATATTCAAAGGAAACCACTGGTCGTACTGACGGTCGAACCAGATTGATAAATAGCCTAATACCAGCCCGAAAAGAATAAAACCGCAAAAAATGAAAATTTTAATCACAATGGACCGGAGTCGAATCATTACGCTTACAGCACCACACTCTTCCCAGCCAGCATCCGCTTTAGATACTTCCCGGTGGCGGAGCGCTTCTTGAGGACTATCTCCTCCGGAGTGCCGGTGGCGATAACGTAGCCGCCCTTGTCGCCGGCGCCGGGGCCGAGGTCGATTATATAGTCAGCGTTCTTGATAACGTCCAGGTGGTGCTCGATTACTACCACCGTATTGCCGGCATCCACCAGTCGCTGGAGTACTTTGAGTAAAGCCGCCACATCCTCGAAAGACAGCCCGGTGGTGGGTTCATCGAGGATGTACAAAGTCTTCCCCGTGGAGCGCTTGGAAAGCTCGGTGGCCAGTTTAACACGCTGGGCCTCACCGCCGGAAAGCGTCGGGGCCGGCTGCCCGAGATGGATATAACCCAGTCCCACATCGTTGATAGTATCCAGCTTACTCTTGAGTCGCGGGAAGTTCTGGAAGAAGTCCAGCGCCTGAGAGACGGTCATGTCCAGCACCTCGGCGATATTCTTGCCCTTGAACTTGATTTCCAGGGCCTCGCGATTATAACGCTGACCGTGACAAATCTCACAGGGCACGGTGACATCCGGCAGGAACTGCATCTCAATCTGGATGAAGCCGTCGCCGCGGCAGGCTTCACAGCGTCCGCCCTTGACATTGAAGGAAAACCGGCCGGGCCCGTAACCGCGCAGGCGGGCCTCCGGGACGGTGGCGAAAAGCTCCCGCACGGGAGTGAACAGCCCGGTATAGGTGGCAGGGTTACTGCGAGGCGTACGCCCTATCGGCGACTGGTCGATGTTGATTACCTTGTCGATATTCTCGGTGCCGGTAATTTCGTCACATTCGCCGCCGCGCTCCCGGGCGCGGTAGAAAAGCTGGGCCAGCTTACGGTAAAGAATCTCGTCGATAAGGGTACTCTTACCGCTGCCGGAAACGCCGGTAATACAGACGAATTTCCCCAGCGGTACCCGAACGTCGATATCTTTTAAATTGTTCTGACGGGCGCCGCGGATGACGATTTCGGTGCCGTTGCCGGAGCGGCGTTCTTCGGGGAGTGAAATCTGTTTGGCACCGCTGAGATATTGCCCGGTCAGGGATTTCTTACAGTCCAGTATTTCATCCAGGGTGCCGGCGATGATGATTTTACCGCCGTGCTCACCGGCCCCCGGGCCCATATCGACGATGTGGTCGGCGGCGCGCATCATGGCCTCGTCATGCTCGACGACGAGGATGGTATTGCCCAGGTCCCGCAGTCGCTGCAACGTCTGAATCAGCCGGTAATCATCGGCGGGATGCAGTCCCACGGTAGGCTCGTCACAGACATAGAGAACGCCCATAAGACCGCTGCCGATTTGCGTGGCCAGGCGGATACGCTGTGATTCACCCCCACTGAGGGTAGCCGAAGCGCGATTGATGGACAGGTAGTCCAGCCCCACGTCCTTGAGAAAGCCCAGGCGCGACTTGATTTCTTTGAGAACCTGATGGGCAATCAACGTCTCCCGCTGTGATAAAACACCCTTCTCCAGCTTTTTCACCCAGTCCAGCGACTGTACCACCGACATGCCGCTGACGTCCATGATATTTACATCACTGATAGTCACTGCCAGCGACTCCGGTTTCAGGCGCTTTCCTTCGCAGACGTCGCAGGGCTTATTGACCATATAGCGTTCGATGCCCATCTTCGAGTACTCCGATTCCGTATCGCGGTGCAGTCTCCTCATGCGCTGGATAACTCCTTCCAGTCCGTTATAAGACTCGCGCATCTGCCCGAAACGACTGCGGTAACGGCGCGGCTCCTTGTCCTCACCGTAGAGTATTATATCAAGGTGTTCCGGCGTAAGCTCTTCCACCGGTGTATTCAGTGAAAATCCGTGACGCCGCGCCACGTTTTCCAAGTGATAGTAATACCAGTTATGACTCCGGTAAGGGTGGATGGCTCCTTCGGCGATGGATAGCTTCTTATCAGGTATAATCAGGTCGGGGTCCAGCTCCTGCCGGAAGCCCAGGCCGGTGCAGGAGGGGCAGGCGCCGTGAGGATTATTAAAGCTGAAGGTCCGGGGGGCAATCTCACCCAGGCTGATACCGCAATGCACGCAGGCAAAGTGCTCGGAGAAAAGCATCTCTTCGTCATTATCGACATTCGAAACCAGCACGACGCCGGCTCCCAGTTTAAGCGCCGTCTCCACGGAATCGGCGATGCGTGTCTGCGTGCCGCTCTGTCCCATCACCAGCCTGTCTACGACAACGCCGATGGAGTGTTTCTTGTATTTATCCAGCTGGATATCTTCGGAGAGGTCATGGATTTCACCGTCGACCCGCACCCGGGCATAACCCGCCTTACGAAGGTCATCGAAAACTGTCTGGTACTCACCTTTGCGGTCGCTGACCAGTGGTGCCAGAATCATTATCCGGCTTTTATCCGGCATGTTCTGGACGGCATCCACAATCTGCTGCACCGTCTGCATGGTGATTTCGCGTCCGCATTGCGGGCAATGGGGGTGCCCTACCCGGGCGAAGAGCAGCCTCAGATAATCGTAAATCTCGGTGACGGTGCCGACGGTTGAGCGGGGATTCCGACTTGGTCCCTTCTGATCGATAGAAACGGCCGGACTCAAACCCTCTATATAATCAACCTCCGGCTTCTCCATCCGGCCTAAAAACTGACGGGCGTAAGCCGACAGCGACTCCACATAGCGCCGCTGGCCTTCGGCGTATATGGTATCAAAAGCCAGCGAGCTTTTCCCCGAACCCGAAACGCCGGTAATTACCACCAGCTTATCACGCGGTATAGTAATATCGATATTTTTCAGATTGTGCTCACGGGCACCTTTTACAATAATGGCATCTGATGGCATTTTGGGAAGACCTCAATAGGAATTTTATCACTATACACTTACACGTAACAAGGAAGGTTTGATGATTTCCGGTTTATTTTAGATTCACCCCAATATGCAGTAAGTATATAGAACATTAGTTCTTTTGTCAAGGGATTTTTCACTATTGTACACCCAGACTGAATATGCTATATTGTCTAAGGTAGCACTTGAGCCGGATACTATTTTTGAAAAATAAATCACCCCAAGAACGCCGAGTAGTAGTAACGGGACTGGGAACTGTCAGTCCCGTTGGTCTAGATGTAGCCAGTACCTGGAACGCCCTTATCTCCGGGCAATCGGGCATTGACTATATCACTTTGTTCGATACCACCGCTTTCGATACCAAGATTGGCGGTGAAGTGAAGGGTTTTGATGCCGGGCAGTACGTCGAAAAAAAACTGGTGAAGCGTATGGACCGGTTCACCCAGTTCGCCGTGGCGGCCAGCCTTCAGGCGGTGGAACAGTCCCGATTAAATATAGACGTTTCCAATGCTCTGGATTGCGGGGTAATCATCGGCAACAGCGTCTGTGGACTACTCTCCGTTTCCAAGCAATACCAGAACCTGGCAGAGTACGGTCCTTCCCGGGTAAGTCCTATCCTGGCGCCAACGATGACTGGAGATGCCGCTTCGGTACAGGTATCTCTGATACTGGGAGCTAAGGGCGCTAATTATGCACCTTCCTCGGCCTGTTCCAGCGGCAGCGACGCCATCGGCCAGGCATATGAAAAAATTAAGCTGGGCAATGCCAAAGTTATCGTCGCCGGCGGCACCGAAGCCCCGATAATACCGATTGTGATCGCTGCTTTCTCCAATATCAGAGCCCTGTCCGCTAAAAATGATGCCCCCAAAGAAGCCTGCCGTCCTTTCGATGCGCAGAGAAACGGGTTTGTCATGAGCGAAGGCTCCGCCATGATGGTACTTGAAGACGCCGATTATGCCATCCAACGCGGGGCGCCTATCCTGGCCGAACTGGCCAGCTACAGCGCCACCAGCGATGCTTTTCATCTTACCCAACCGGCTCCGGGCGGTGAAAGCGCCTCCTATGCCGTACGACTGGCACTATCAAGAGCCAACCTGCATCCCGACGAAATAGATCATATCAACGCCCACGGTACGGCCACTCTGCTGAACGACCGCACCGAAACCGCCGTGATTAAAACCGTGTTCGGCGATAGAGCTAAGGAAATTCCCATATCGGCCAACAAGTCTGTGCTCGGTCATCTCCTCGGCGCGGCCGGCAGTCTCGAAGCGTTAATAACCATCCTATCACTAAGAAACGGAATTGCCCCACCGACGATCAATCTCACCCACCCCGATCCCGATTGCGACCTCGACTACGTGCCGGACAAGGCCCGGCAGGCGAAGATTAGAGCCGCCATGTCTAACTCCTTCGGTTTCGGGGGGCATAACTCGGTGCTTATTTTCCGGGATTTCCCGGGGTAATTTTCTCGTCCTTCAAGACCAACCCCATGTTTTCACTTGTCTGCATATTGTCGCCGTGATATAATTCTGTCCAACATGAACGAGAGTCCCCGTGCTCCTGACGCAACACCGGCTGACGAAATACATCTCCGCCGCCTGACTACCGACGAAGCTATCACCCGGCTTCAGCAATACCTCCACGACGCTTTTGTATCCGGGCTGAAGCAGGTTAAAATCGTCCACGGCAAGGGCACCGGGACGCTGCGACTGCTAGTCATCCGGGAATTGACTAAAAACCCACTGGTACACTCGTTTCGTCCCGGCGGTCGCGGCGAAGGCAGCCGGGGAGTTACCGTAGCGGAACTAACCGAAAAATAACAGGGAGAATAAAAATGGCCAGGAAACCGTATAGCTCCGGGGGTAAAAGCCGGCTGGGGCCCTACCCCATGGAAAAACTGAAAAGGGTTGCCGAACCCACCATAAAAATCACCGATGATGTTAACAGGTTTGACGAGAGGGAACACGGATTAGCCCGGACTATCCGCGGCGATTACGGCCCCATTCCCCAGAAAGAGATGATGCGTTTCGTGTCCAAGTACCCCCTCGGGGGCGCTTTTTTCAGCGCGACCATGGCGATGGCGCCGCTGGCCGACGGCGAGGTAGCCCCCAACAAGGCACCCCTCCCCGAGGACCTCGAAGCGTTGAGCCGGCATATCAAGCAGCTGGGGTACTTCCTCCGGGCCGATATCGTCGGCATCTGCCGCCTGCCGCAATTCGCCGTCTACAGCCAGGACGTGATGGGCAATCCGGTGGAATGCAATCATCGGAACGCCATCGTCATCGTGGTGGACCAGGACTACGATACCATGGCCGGCTCTACCGGCGACGACTGGATTTCCGGTTCGCAGAGTTTTATCGGGTATTCCAACACGGCCTTAATCTCCACCATCATTGCCGACTACATCCGGCGGCTGGGCTACCCGGCGCGCGCCCACAATGCGTCCGGCTACCAGGTGCTGCTGGTGCCGCTGCTGGTACTATCGGGAATCGGGGAGATGTCACGGGCCGGCATCGCGGTGAATCCCTTCCTGGGTTCACGTTTCAAGGCGGCGGTAGTCACCACCGACCTGCCGCTGGAACCGGACCAACCCGTCGACTTCGGACTGCAGGAGTTCTGCGAAAAGTGCCTCAAATGCGCCGAGGAATGCCATTCCAGAGCCATCCCCGGGGGCGGTAAGATAATGCATAACGGTTACGAAGCCTGGCACCTGGACGCCGAGCAGTGCAGTAAATTCCGCACTACCAATCCCCACGGCTCCGCCTGCGGCCGCTGTATCAAGGTCTGCCCCTGGAACAAACCGGAGGGCTGGACTCACGATACGGTAAGGTGGTTGATAAAGCATATGCCCTTCCTGGATAGGACCATTGTGAAAATGGACGACATCATGGGCTACGGCCGGGCGGACAAGCGATATAAATGGTGGCTTGACCTGGAAGACGTGGACGGGGTGCTTAAGGTGCCGGAAGAGTTATAACAACCTTGCCAAGAAATTGTATTGGATATCGTTAATGATGAAAAGTGAAGAACTCAATAATGAAGAAAGGGATATAGTACGATATTGTGTAGAGTTGCATGCCCCAGAACTCAAAAAGAAACTTGAGTATCTAGAGCAACTTGTTGTAGATGAGATTAACAAGATAAGAGGAGCTATTGGCGCTGAATTAGCTGAAAAAGGGTTTGATGAAAATTGGGAACCCAACGAATATGGGTTAAAGCTTGAGAACCTGATTGGTAAACTTTTCAATCTATATATTGTGCCTAAAGAGAAAAAAAAAAGATTCTACTTTTTTTAGAATATCACTGTAATTACTGTATTCAAAATACCCACGGCCAAGCAGTTTACCGGGCAGCCTGGGTGGGAATAGATATTTCCGAAGGGTAGGGACGAGGGGCGATTTCACGGTCAGTCAGGCGGATGCCACCGGGCGGCCGGGTGGGAAAAGATATCTAAAAATGGGTGGGGTGGGACAAATACCTTATTGAAGGCGGCTATTCTTTAGGCTATAATTAGATAGTCCGTGGTGAGTGTAGCCTAGTGGTTAAGGCGTCAGGTTGTGGCCCTGAAGATCGAGGGTTCAAATCCCTCCACTCACCCAACATTTTC
This sequence comes from Dehalococcoidales bacterium, assembly GCA_034430375.1. GTDB lineage: Bacteria > Chloroflexota > Dehalococcoidia > Dehalococcoidales > RBG-16-60-22 > W425. The sequence continues at coordinate 1,505 of DAOUER010000116.1, read as the reverse complement.
TTATCCACTCCCCTGCGGTGATTGGCCGTCGTCCAGATGCGCGCTCTCTTGATAAAGTCGTTGACCTCTTCATCCATCCGGAAGTCGGCGGCATCAGAACGGTCGTAGTGAACCATCCTTTCTTTATCCCGCATCAGCTTTTTAGAGGTGAGTTTGTAGGCGGGATAGCCCAGCGCCATCATGTCGTAAATCTCGTACTCCGGCGGTACGCCCAGCCGGTCTTTGGTTAAACAATGGGGATAAGCCGTAGCCACCGATGACACCCATTCGTTGGCCAGTCCAAGGGTGGTCGCCGCCAGGCTCATGTAGAGGTAAGCGTTAGCCAGACTGGAGACAAAAATTGAACGCAGGCGTTCGGCGTCATAGCGCATGGCCGTGGGCAGGCCTTTATTCGTACGGGCATCACCCAGCACCAGGATAAAGACGGGGGCGATACGGTAGTCCATCTCCGGGTCCTGTGAGGCACGGAGCGGCACGCGCTGCCAGAGCTCACGGGCGCTTTCCGTCTTCATTATCAGCTTATGATAATCACGCACCCACTGCACGATGTCGTCCTTGATTTCTTTATCTTTCACGACGACGAAGTCCCACGGCTGCATGTTGTAACCGGAAGGAGCCCAGCGGGCGGCCTCGATTATCTTGTCCACGTAGTCATCGGGGATGGGGTCGGGCCTAAAGCGGCGGATAGTGCGGCGGTGCTTAATTAAATCCAGAAAATTTGCGTAGTCCATGACGACCTCCAGAAGGCTTATTTGTACTAGAAACAACCCAGTTGACAGTTGCGGATTTTCAGCTGATTTGAATTGGCGGCATTAGCAACCGCCAGAGGCTTTAACTGATAACGCTTGGCAAGCTCGAAGATGGCGGCGCAGGTAAGCTCATCGCGGCCGTCCAGGGCTTCTACTTCTTCTAATATCTTATCGTCGATCCGCTCGGATTGGACGTTATCACGGGGCGTCTTTTCCACCTTGAAACAGCCTATCTGGCAGCCGGTGATGCGGTGGCCGATGCTGTCGGTTACCTGCCCTACGGCGACTACCGGGACACCGTATTCACTGGCGATTTTAAAGGCGATAGCGCAGGGGAGATATCCTTTAGTCAGAGAGCCACGGACCTTTTCCTCCAGGGCAATGATTTGCTCTGCCGAAAGCCCGGCGGTATTCTCCGGCAGGGTAATCCTGGCTCTCTTTTTATCACGGTCGATATCGTTAAAGCGGCGTGTCATGGCGACTCCTTTAAGTAAATACGGTATCTCTATTATCAGTTTACCGATTTTGGGATATTGATACAAATGCCATCATGGGCCGGTAGTTCAGCGAACAGGGCGCCGGACTTCGGATTTTTAGTAACTATTCAAATATCTTTATTTGCTAACTCACCTTAAAATATTCCGGACTACGGACCAAAGTAGAGCTTGGATGGATTCAGGTAGAACTCGAACGAGCCGGAGCTATTTCCAGGAGCGTCCCAGCTGCTACGCGGGAGGTCCGGGTCGTTGTACTGAT
>DAOUER010000115.1:0-4663 GCA_034430375.1 Dehalococcoidales bacterium | reverse complement strand
GAGTTGATAATCTCGGCCAGCCTGTCCCCTATGCCGGCTTGCTCGCCGTGCAGTCTGTCGCCATAAGTAGACTCCACCAGCACGTAGTCCGCCTCCGGAAACAGGGTGGGGTCGCGCAGTATCGGAACGTGCCATCTGCCGATGTCGCCGGAAAATATGACCGTTCTTTTCTCGGTGCCTTCGTTTAAGGTGAGCTTTATCATGGCCGAACCGAGAACGTGCCCGGCATCATGAAAGCTGGCTTCAATACCATTAGCGATAACGATACTCTCCTTGTATTTTATCCGATGCGTGAAGCAGGCCAGCGAGGCCTCCGCATCCTTGACCGTGTAGAGCGGAATTTCGGGGTAACGGCCTCTCCTGCCTTCACGCTGGTGCCGTTTTCTCTTGAAAGCGGCGTCTTCTTCCTGGATTTTCGCCGAATCGAGCAGCATTACCTCGGCGATGTCGGCGGTAGCGTGAGTACAATAGATGTCACCCCGGAAGCCCTGCCGGTATATTCTGGGGATGAAACCGCAGTGGTCAAGGTGAGCATGAGTCACTAATATGGCGTCTATGCTACCGGCTGGAACGTGAAACGGTTCCCAGTTCCGGTAGAGAAATTCTCTCTCCTGAAACATGCCGCAGTCTATCAAGATTCTTGCGTTGCTAGTTTCCAACAGATATCGGGACCCGGTCACGTTTTGGGCCGCACCCAGAAAAGTCAGCTTGGTCTCCACGATATCTCGCTTTCTATAATCTGTCTTGAGTCCAGATAGTAGCTCGGATGTTATCTCAGCTGTATGTCACTTTACGTTTTAAGGGGAATATTGTCAAACGCAGCTAAGTAGATTCATTCAGATGATCGGTTACACAAATCATCTTCTGTGCAGCTCGTTTCGAAGGGCCCCCGATTCCCAGATTAGTTTACTCAACAAATTATTTACGGACAATGGTTGGAATTCAAATGTTGTCGATTGACAGGGTGTAAAACTCTTGATATAATAGGCCTAAAATTCCGAATGAAAATTATTTTCATTTATAGTCATGAATATATCGAAAAGAAAAATATCCAGCATAATGAGGCAACGCGGATATAAACTGACACCACAACGGCAAGCAGTTTTAAAGATAATCATAGAGAATCGTAATCATCTCACCCCAGAGGCCATATACGAACGCGTGAAAGAGGAATATCCAGGTATCGGTTTAACTACTATTTACCGTACCCTTAATATTCTTTCTGATTTGGGGCTGATATGTGAAGTTTATACTGCAGGTAGTCGCCGTAGTTATCTTGTCAGGAGACCCCAAGAACACCATCACCACTTGGTATGCTCTAGGTGTAACAAGGTTGTTGACTTCACTGATTGTGACCTTACCGACATCGAGCGAAAGCTATCTCAGGGGACAGGATTTAAGATTGAGGGGCACCTTCTTGAATTCGTTGGCATCTGCCCCGATTGTCAACAGATAGCAGAATCTTAGAGTTCCTATACAGAGTTAATAAGTGGGGTCTTGTTTTCTTGATAACTGAAAATCGTTATCAATTACAATGGGGTAAGATGAAAATTTTTCGATGGAAAGTACTTCCCTTAATCCTCGTTTCACTACTTATGGCATCATCGGCAATAGTAGCTACATCCTGCACTCAGAAGGCGGAGTCAACTACCAAATTGGGGGTAATTGTCACCATACTGCCCCAGGCTGAATTCGTGGAGAGTGTCGGTGGTGACAAAGTGGACGTTACCGTTATGGTGCCACCGGGGGCAAGTCCACATACATACGAACCGACGCCAGGTCAAATGGAGGCGCTTTCCCGAGCTAAGATGTATGCCGAGGTAGGCTCAGGGGTGGAATTCGAGCTGGTCTGGATGGACAGGCTCAGCGCCGCAAATAAAGATATGCTCGTTGTCGATTGCTCAAAGGGTATTGAGCTTCAGCAGATGACAGCCGGTGATGAAGGCGAACCGGCCGGCAGTATTGACCCGCACATCTGGATGTCGCCTCAGAATGCCCAAATCATGGTGCAAAATATTGCCGGTGGCTTAATTCAGGTTTACCCTGGCAACCGTGCCTATTACGAACAGAACCGTGATGCCTATCTACAGGAGCTGGCACAGCTTGACCAGGATATACGTGACGGCTTATCCGGAGTAAAAAACCGCGTATTCATGGTCTATCACCCCGCCTTCGGTTATTTCGCCAGTAGTTATGGTCTTACTATGCTGCCGATTGAAGCTGAGGGTAAGGAGCCGACTCCAGCGGGGCTGCAGCATCTGATAGAGCAGGCGAAGGAGCATAATATTCATATTGTCTTCGCCGAGCCGCAGTTCAACCCGCAAAGCGCTAGGGTAATCGCCGATGCTATTGATGGCAGCGTCGTCCTTATCGACCCGTTGTCAAGGGAGTATTTAACAAACTTGCGTGTTTTGCTGGGTGAGTTAGTGCAAGCGATGGAGTGAACTATGGTAAAGCCGGCTATCTTAGAAATCGAAGACCTCTGGGTAAAATACGACGGTACCACCGTTCTTGAAGCAGTCGACCTGTCGCTATGTCATCGCGATTTTCTCGGTATCATCGGGCCCAACGGCGGCGGCAAGACGACTCTACTGCGGGCGATACTGGGACTGATAAACCCCAGTCGCGGTAAAGTCCGGGTCCTGGGGCGACCACCTTCTCAGGGACGTGAGTTCATCGGTTATGTTCCGCAGTACAGCCTTTTTGACCCGGATTTTCCGGTAAGTGTACGAGCCGTGGTACTTATGGGGAGATTGGGTACTAAAAAGCTATTCCATAACTACTGCGCGGCAGATATTAATGCTGTGCAGGAAGCCCTTAAATCGGTCGACATGCTGGAGTTTCAAGACCGCCAGATTGGGAAGCTTTCAGGCGGTCAGCAGCAGCGAGTCTTCGTGGCGCGGGCTCTGGTTGGTGAGCCGAAGTTGCTGCTGCTCGATGAACCGATGGCCAGCGTCGATACCGCTATGCAGAAGGGGTTCTACGAACTGCTTGCTCGGTTGAAGGAAGAGATGGCGATAATTATAGTCTCCCACGACATCAGTGCTGTGTCAGTATACGTCGATAAGATAGCCTGCCTTAATCGCCGCCTTTTCTACCACGGCACTAAGGAAATTAGTGCCGCTGACTTAGAAGCGACCTACCAGTGCCCGATACAGATGATAGCCCATGGCATCCCCCACCGTGTCCTGAAAGAGCATGAGGACCGATGATTGAGATATTACAGTATGAATTCATGCAGAATGCCTTTTGGGCTGGATTGCTGGCGGCCATTGCCTGCGGTATTATCGGCACCTATGTAGTGGTAAAGCGGATGGTCTTTATCAGCGGGGGGATTGCGCATGCTTCCTTCGGTGGTGTCGGTATCGGCTACTTTATGGGTGGCAACCCTATAATCGGGGCGCTGATATTCACGATTGCCTCGGCCCTGGGCATGGGTGCCCTGGTGCGCCGAACGAAGCTGGCAGAAGACACCGCTATCGGTATCTTCTGGGCGATAGGCATGGCGCTGGGCATATTATTTATTGCCATGACTCCAGGCTATGCTCCCGACCTCTTCAGCTACCTTTTCGGCAATATCTTGACAGTACCCGCTTCGGATTTATTATTAATGGTTACTCTGGACGGGGTCATAATCCTAGTAGTTAGCCTTCTCTATAAAGAATTCACCGCCCTGTCGTTCGATGAGGAATTTAGCAAGGTCATGGGACTGCCCGTAGAACGCTTATATCTCACACTCCTATGCTTAATTGCCTTAACGGTGGTTCTATTGATTAGAATAGTCGGTATCATACTTATCATTGCCTTGTTGACCATACCGGCGGCGACGGCGCGTCGGTTCACCAGTAATCTGAAAAAAATGATGATATTGGCGGTCATCCTGGGAATTGGCTTTACCTTCGGTGGCCTATGGCTTTCGTACGCCGTTGATTTACCCTCAGGAGCCACCATAATTCTGGTCAGCGGCGGGGTATTTCTAGTTTCGCTCGGCTTTTTAAGGCTACGCGGTAGGAGGAAGGAAACGAAACAGGATTCTGTAGGGATTGCATGAAAGGGGGGCAGACCAGCATATATATCATCACTATTATTAGCCTAGAGCGGAAGAGAATGTCAGGTACTCCGGGTCACATTTGAGTAATTGTTGGACGATACCTCCTCACTGGTGCCTTAGTGACTCAGGACCTCTTTCCCACCGGTCGCACCGCCCACCCCATCGGGCGAGAACCTGACCATTCTGAGAGAGTTGAGCTATCTCACATAGATTAGGGCAGGCTTTACATTCAAATGATGAGGTATGATACTTAAGGTCGCTTGTGCTGAACCCCTTGAACTGGCTTTTTCTCTGGCCAGCGGACATCTCTTCGTGCACTAGCAGAGCGGTGCCTATTGCCCCCATGACCTCGTGGTGGGGTAGGACGATAATCTCGGTATCGAGCTCTTCTTGGAATGCCTTAACTATTGCCCGGTTAAAGGCCACCCCCCCTTGGAAGACGACGGGCGGGTTGATCTCCTTACCCAGCCCCAGGTTATTGAGGTAGTTACGTACCAGTGCTTGGCATAGTCCGTAGAGTATATCCTCGATACGGTACCCCATTTGCTGTTTATGGATCATGTCTGATTCAGCGAAGACGGTACATCGTCCGGCAATGCGTACGGGTTTTTG
>DAOUER010000114.1:0-9514 GCA_034430375.1 Dehalococcoidales bacterium | reverse complement strand
TCGGCGTGGAAGGCGGCTGCAACGTCCAGCTGGCCCTCGACCCCAAAAGCAGCCAGTATTACGTCATCGAGGTCAACCCGCGGGTCAGCCGCAGTTCCGCCCTGGCCTCTAAAGCCACCGGCTATCCCATCGCGCGGGTAGCCGCCAAGATAGCCGTGGGCAAGCGACTCGACGAGATTCCCAACGCCGTCACCGGTAAGACGATGGCATCCTTCGAGCCGGCCCTCGACTATATAGTCGTCAAGATACCGCGCTGGCCCTTCGATAAATTCGCCAGCGGCGACCGCATAATCGGGACACAGATGAAAGCCACCGGCGAGGTCATGGCCATCGACCGCACCTTCGAGGCGGCGCTCCAGAAAGCGGTGCGCTCCCTGGAATTCGGGAAGAAGACCCTGCTCTGGGAAGACCCCAACTGGGAGCGGGGCGCCGATATCCAGACCTACCCCCTCATGCCGCCCACCGACCTGCGCCTCTGGGCGATAATAGCGGCGCTGCGGCGGGGTATTTCCAGCGACGAGATAGCCGCCTACACGCGGATAGACCCCTGGTTTTTAAATAAATTGCAGAATATCGTCAACATGGAAAAAACCCTGCTGGCGGAGCCGATTACTAAAGACCTGATGTGGCAGGCCAAGCGCCTGGGATTCTCCGACGAGCAGGTAGGCGTGCTGGCCGACCGGCTGCCGGAACAGGTCAGGGAACTGCGTCACGACTGGAATATCCGGCCGGTCTACAAGATGGTGGATACCTGCGCCGCCGAGTTCGACGCCTCGACGCCCTATTTCTACAGCGCCTACGAGCAGGAAAACGAGGCTGAAGCCATTAAAGATAACAAGGCCATCGTCATCGGTAGCGGACCGATACGCATCGGGCAGGGAATCGAATTCGATTACTGCAGCGTGCACTCGGCCTGGGCGCTGCAGGAAGCCGGTTACCGGAGCATCATGGTGAACTCCAACCCGGAGACGGTCTCCACCGATTTCGATACCAGCAACCGGCTCTATTTTGAAGCCCTCGACGAGGAAAGCCTGCGGGATATCCTGGAAAACGAGTCTGTCGTTGAAACGGACGAGATATCCGACGAGATTACACCCCCCCCTTCGATTGTCCAGTTCGGCGGGCAGACGGCGGTGAACCTGGCCAATCCGCTGGCCAATGCCGGGATGCCCATCATCGGCTCCAGCGCCGACGCCATCGACCTCGCCGAAGACAGAAAAAGGTTCGAGCTTTTCCTCGACGAGCTTTCCATACCCCAGCCGCCCGGAGCGGGGATAACCTCCCTCGACGAGGGCCTCAGTACCGCCGAGAGAATCGGCTACCCCGTTATGGTACGCCCCAGCTTCGTTCTCGGCGGACGGGCTATGGAAATTGTCGATAACGCCACCGAGCTGGTGAGGTACATCGGGCTGGCCATGGAACTGGATACCAGCCACCCGGTGCTCATCGATAAATATCTCCAGGGGAAAGAAGTGGAGGTCGATGCCATCGGCGACGGCGAAACGGTGCTCATTCCCGGTATCATGGAACACATTGAACGATCCGGCGTCCACAGCGGCGACTCCATGGCGGTTTACCCGGGCGTTAATCTCAAGCAGGATGAAGTCGATACAATAATCGATTTTACTATAAGAATCGGCCTGGGACTGAAGATTAACGGCTTGATGAATATACAGTTCGTTATCATGCCGGACAGCGAAGAAGGGAAATCATCCGTCTTCGTCCTCGAGGTCAACCCCCGCGCCAGCCGCACCGTTCCCTTTATCTCCAAGGTTACCGGCGTGCCGATGATTAAGGTGGCCACCCGGGTGATGCTGGGCACCAGCCTGAAAGAGCAGGGCTACAGCAGCGGTCTGTGGCCGGTTAGCAAACTGATAGCCATCAAGGCCCCGGTCTTTTCCATGTCGAAGTTGGTGGGGGTGGATACCCACCTGGGCCCGGAGATGAAGTCCACCGGCGAAGTAATGGGGATAGATTATACTTTCGGGGCGGCGCTGGCTAAAGCGATTATCGCCGCGGGACTGGCGCTGCCGCCCGATAGCGGCGTCTTCTTCAGTATTGCCGATATAGATAAGCCGGAAGCCCTGCCCATCATCAGAAAGCTGGCGGCCGCCGGCAGCAAGATTTACGCCACCGAAGGGACCGCCGCCATGATAGAGGCGGCCGGTCTGCCGGTTAAAATGACCAGTAAGAAGCTCGATGAAGGCCACCCCAATATCATCGACCTGATTAACGACGGCACCATCAGCGGAGTGGTCAATACCCTCACCGGGGGCAACGTGCCGTTCCGCGACGGTTTCTATATCCGCCGCGCCGCCGTCGAGAAACGCATCCCCTGTTTCACATCACTGGACACGATACGCGTCGCCGCCGAAACAATTGCCAGCGGCAGCGGCCTGTTTACCGTCCAGCCTCTTCCCGATTACCGCAACCGGGAGCCCTCATGAAGCAGGTCACGGCTCCCGTAATATCCTGCAGCGAGGTTATTCCCGGGGTATACCTGATATGGCTGGAAGCGCCGGAAGTGATTGCCGGTACCAAAGCCGGGCAATTCGTCATGGTGGCCTGCGGTGAAGATACCCTGCTGCGCCGTCCCATCAGCATTCACCGGGCGGACGGGGACAGGCTGGCACTACTGGTAGCCAACGTCGGCCGGGGCACCGACTGGCTTTCACAGCGGAAAGCCGGTGATACCCTGGATATTTTGGGGCCGCTGGGCAACGGTTTTGATATAAGGGATGATTCTAAGAATATACTGCTCGTGGCGGGGGGTATGGGCATCGCGCCGCTGGTTTTCCTGGCCGACACGACTATAAAATCGGGTAAAAAGGTCACCTTCATCACCGGGGCCCGCACCGCCGACTGCCTGCTGCCGGTCTCCACCCCTCAAAAAACTCATGATGACGGAGTGATGCCAGCCAGTATCAATATCATCAACACTACGGATGACGGCACCGAGGGCTTTAGAGGCCCGGCTACCGACCTTATCCCGGCCTACCTGGAAGGTATCGACCAGATATTCGCCTGCGGTCCCGTGGAGATGTACCAGACGATGTCGCAAATCCCGGAACTGAAAAATAAGTCCGTCCAGATATCACTGGAGATAATGATGGGGTGCGGGGTAGGCGTCTGCTACGGCTGTACTATCAAGACAAAACAGGGCATAAAGCAGGTATGCAAGGACGGCCCGGTATTTGAGATGGGGGAGGTAGAGCTTTAAATCTATCCCCCTAGCCCCCTTCCTTTGATAAAGGAAGGGGGAATTTTTACAAAGGGAATCGTACTCATAGTGGCTTCTGGTAATAAAGGCCAGTAGCGTGCGTGATGTTGAGGAACGGCCGCCTCCTTTACTCCCTCACCTCCGGGGCGGGAAAAGGAGCGGGGCTATCTACGGATAAGCCGCCGGTGCCCCGAGGGCGGCCGGGTGGGAATAGATATCTCAGAAGGGGTAATGGGGCGGGGTCATGATACCACCAATGCCTTTGCTTCCCTCCTGTTCTGTATCTTTCTTATAATATACCGTCCCGGATAGTAAACCACCAGCGAAACGATAAAAGTGTATATCAATATCGGCAATATCAGTAGCAGGAATACCACAAACGCGTCCATGAGGTCACCCCTGAAAAGCTGTTCAAACAACTGGCCTATATAATATATACCGCCAAAAGGAATAAACAGTTCTGGCCCCGGCAAGTCGGACCCAGGCGGCGGCGTCTGATACATGAAGAGGCGGTGAATCCAGATTGAGGGCGCCAGTAAAAATATTACCAGCCATAGCGTGAGAAAGTATTTCCACTTCATCATTTTGTTCCCTCAACCAGTCCGTGGCTGAGAAACACCGATATCTTCTGCATTACCTGGCTGCGGTCCAGGCCGGTATAGCGGATTATTTCTTCCAGCGGTGCGCCGCCGTGCTCGTACAGATAGTTGAGTATATCATAGCCCTCTTCACGTACCTGGTCCTCGCCGGTTAAAGCCTTTCTTTTCCGGAACCGGGCTACTCCTTCATTGGTCAGCATATATCCCGAAATCATCGCTCAACCTCACCGGTAATAATGAAGAAAGCACCGGTTACCTCTCTAAAAATCGGTAATCCCGGTGCTATTATAACCACCATCGTCTTCCCCGCACTTATTTTTATTTATTAGTCCGTATCAGGTAATGTTGATTATACTCCCGCGATTTTTTTTGTCAATAGTACTAAAGACATGAATTTTATAACCCGACGTTATCCATTAATTTCAAAAAGATTCTCTGGATTTTACCGCGGACTCCGACCAGATCTTCTCTACGAGCTTCCATCTGCCGCCAGGCCTCTTCCCGAATATTTCTCAACCTGACTTCGGACTCTAAAATGAGTCCCTCAGCAGGATTCTTACAACCCATTTTCAGCTTTCCTTTCTATTGTTTGTATTAAGATTAGTTATTCTCAACCATTTTAATTTTATATGAACCTGCGTAAATAGTCTGTGACTTTTATCATATACCGGCTAAATCATTCCAGCTGCCGCATAATGAAATCCGCTTTTGTTTACCTCCCCGTTTTTCTCTATAATACACAGCGGAGGTTTTAATCATGGTTATTACCAGTCAAATAACCCTGCATACACAAGGGAACGGAGATACCGTTGACATTACCCGCGAGGTAGGCAATGCGGTAGCCGAATCGGAACTAGACGGCGGGACAGTTACCGTATTCATTCCCGGTTCAACCGCCGGGGTGACTACCGTGGAATACGAACCGGGGCTGGTGTCCGACCTGCGAAATCTCTGGGAACGCATCGCCCCGGAGGATATAGACTATCAGCACGACCGCCGCTGGCGCGACGGCAACGGACATTCCCACGTACGCGCTTCGCTGCTGGGGGCTTCGCTGGTGGTGCCGTTCCAGGACAGGCAGCTTGTCCTGGGAACCTGGCAGCAGATAATCGTGGTGGATTTTGATAATCGTAACAGGTCGCGGCAGGTGATTTTACAGATAATGGGCGATAGCTAGCTTTGACAACGCCCGGCCCGTAAACTATAATATTAAGAGAAATAGGCTCTTAAAAAGGTGGTATAAGAATGGCAAATCAAGTAGGTAAAAGGTATCGCTGCGCCAAGTGCGGTGCCGAGATGATTATCACCAAGGGAGGCGATGGTACTATCACCTGTTGCGGCCAGCCCATGGAGCAGAAAAAATAAGATTACCCATTTGTGTACAGGAGGTTATGAATTGGCAAGCCAACTAGGTAAAAGATATCGCTGTCAGAAATGCGGTACCGAAGCTCTCTGCACGAAAGCGGGTGAAGGTGAATTAACCTGTTGCGACCAGGCAATGGAAGTACAGGAAGCCCGAGCTATCCCGTCCTCAGACTAAACATATCTTCAGGCAAAACAGTACTCCGGCCGAAACGGATAAACCGGGTGTTCGGCCGGAGTATATATCGTTAATTAACTCTTTTTAGTTGTCCTTTTTGTCCTGGGTTTCGGCGCGGGCTTTGCCTCCGCTTCGGCTTCCGGCTGCGGTTCCGGCTCGGGTTCCGGGAGCACCGCGGCTGAAGCGGTAGCCTGATTCAACCTTTTCATTAATCTTGCTTTGCGGCGGGCGGCATTATTACTGTGGATAATGCCTTTGTTAGCCGCTTTGTCCAGAGAAGCCACGGCCTCGGCGACTACTTTCTGCGCTTCATCGAGTTCACCGGAGAATAATAACTTCTCCGCCCTGGTAATACTCGTCTTCAGTGAACTGCGTACCGACTTGTTACGCATCTGTCGCCGCGAAGAGACGCGTACCTGTTTTTGAGCTGATTTACTGGTCAATATTTACCTCCAAAATGTGTTTTACCTTGATTTAGTTTTCCTCTTTTTAGTAGCTGCGGGATTTGCCACAGCTGGCTGGGATATTTCCATCCCGGTGCGGTTGGCACTGACGATACCCTTGATAGCATCAAGTCTTTTCATGAGATGGCTCAGGTGTGCCAGACCTTTTGTTTCCAGCGTTAAATCCACGGTTATCTTCTGAGCATCTCCCTCGCTAAGATTAACCGAGGCTATATTTACTTTCTCCTCGGCAACCACCGTGGAAATATCGCTGATTAACCCTACCCTGTCCCAGGCCTCAATCTGTACTTTTACCGGGTAGAGTAAATCTGTTTGACCCCACTGCACCGGTACCAGTCTTTCTTTTTCTTTCTCGTTTATTATATTATGGCAGTCCACCCGGTGAATAGTCACGCCCCGGCTCCGCGTGATATACCCGATTATATCATCACCGGGTAACGGATGGCAGCAACCGGCCAAATTGGTAACCAGGTCACCGACACCGAGTACCTGTACCGCCGATGGTGAAATCCTGGGTAAAGCGGTAACCGCCGGTATCTCCGGTTTTTCTTCGCCGGCGGCCAGTTTTATAGCCAGCTGATGAGCCGTGATACCACCGAAGCCAAGTGCCGCCAGGAAATCATCCAGATTAGTATAGTTGAACATCTCCGCGATTATCTGCCGTTCTATCTGCAGTCCCAGGTGCCGTAACTCTTTTTCCAGTATCAGCCGGCCCCGCTCGATATTTTCAACGCGCTCCTGCCGGTTAAACCACTGCCGGATTTTGGCCTTGGCATGAGACGTGCTGACATAACCCAGGTTTTCGTTCAGCCAGTCCAGGCTGGGACCCTTGGCGGTCTTGGCGGAGAGAATTTCCACCACGTCACCGTTCTTGAGCTTATAGCTAAAGGGCACCAGTTTGTTGTTTACTTTAGCCCCGATACAGCGATGACCGAGTTCAGTATGGACCCGGTAAGCAAAATCCAGCGGCGTCGACCCGAGGGGCATGTCTTTTATCTCTCCCTTGGGAGTGTAAACGAAAACCTGGTCGCTGAACACATCGGTCTTTATCGATTCTACAAAGTCCTCAACACCGCTGAACTCGCGGTGCCATTCAATAAGCTCGCGCATCCAGGCTACGCTTTCTCCAAGGTGCTTGTCCCGGGTTTCACCCTCTTTGTATTCCCAGTGATTGGCTTCACCGTGTTCGGCGATGCGGTGCATTTCCTGGGTGCGTACCTGGATTTCCAGGGCAGTGACATTGAAAGCCCGGACAACCGTATGCAAAGCCCGGTAGCCGTTGGATTTGTGATTAGCGATGTAATCATCAAAGGTCTCCGGGAAAGGGTGCCAGAGACTGTGGATAACGCCGATGGCGCTGTAGCATTCCGATACCGTATCCACGATTATTCTTATCGCGAATATGTCGTATATCTTGTCAAAATACCGGCCCAGGGCAGCGTACCTTTTTTTCTTCTGATAGATACCGTAAATATGCTTGGGCCTCCCGGTAATCTCCGCCACCAGCCCAACCCGGTCGAATTCGGTTTTCAGCGTTTCAATCGCTTTGTTGATAAATTCGTCCCTCTCCTGCTCCTCTTCGTCTAACTCTCTCCTGATATCGCCGTACATCTCGGGGTCGATATACTTAAAGGCCAGGTCTTCCAGTTCGGATTTCCATTCCCATATCCCCAGGACATTAGCCAGGGGGGCATATATTTCCATAGTCTCTTGAGCGATGGCAACCTGTCTTTCCGGCCGTAGAGGGTCCAGCGTCCGCATGTTATGAAGTCGGTCGGCCAGCTTGATAAAAACAACCCGCAGGTCTTTCGCCATGGTGATGAGCATTTTTTTCAGGTTTTCGGCCTGCACGGTGTTAACGGCAGCACCGGAGGCGGTCAGGGTTACCTGTTTCAGCTTGGTAACCCCGTCCACGAGTTTGGCTATTTCCGGACCGAACCTGGCTTCTATTTCCTCGACCGGCAGACCGCAATCTTCCGGGATATCGTGCAGCAAACCCGCCGCCAGCGTACTGGCATCCAGTTGAAACTCGGCCAGTATCAAGGCTGTCTGCAGGGGGTGCTCCAGGTAAGGATCTCCGGAGAGACGCATTTGACCTTCATGTTGCTCCGCAGCGAATTTATAAGCATCCTCGACTACCCCAATCTTCTCGGGAGGAAGATACTCTCCGGCTTTCTGCAGGAGTTTTTGATAACTCATCAAGCCCCACCGTTTCAAGAACAAGAGTACTGATTATTACCTTATTTATTGGAAAAAGTATATTTTCAGTATAGCCCAAAAGTATGGCAGTGTAAATTATCACCTTTACAAATATACGCCTAATCCTGTATTCTTGCTTTATAAACCAGGGGGGGGGAGAAACACCTTGTATCGGGCAGCACGCGGAACTTCAGATATATTACCGGAAGAACAGGCCTACTGGCGCTATGTGGAAAACACCGCGGCGGATATATGCCGCCTCTACGGCTACCAGCGTATCGATACGCCGATATTCGAGGACACCAGCCTTTTTCAGCGCAGCGCCGGAGAATTTACCGATGTCGTCCAGAAGGAGATGTATACCTTCGATGACCGCGGCGGCAACAGCCTGACGCTGAAACCGGAGGGTACCCCAGCGGTATGCCGGGCTTATATCCAGCACGGTTTTGCTAATTTGTCCCAGCCGGTAAAACTATATTATATATCGCCGATATTCCGATATGAACGGCCTCAGGCCGGCCGTTACCGGCAGCACTACCAGTTCGGCTGCGAGGCTATCGGCGAGGTCGATGCCGCCCTGGACGCCGAGGTTATTGAAATGTCCTGGCGGTTTTTTTCTCTACTAGGTCTCTCAGGCCTGTCCCTCCAGATAAACAGCATCGGCTGCCGGGAGTGCCGGCCGGGGTATTTGAACGTACTCAGGGATTTTTATACCGAATACACCGGCGAAATGTGCGCCGACTGTAAAATACGCCTGGAGAAGAATACCCTGCGGTTACTCGATTGCAAACAGGCTAAATGCCAGCGCATCGCCGATGCCGCGCCCAAGAATACCGCCTATCTCTGCCCGGACTGCACCGAACATTTTTACCAACTTCAGAAATACCTCGGGCTTCTAGGTGTTCCTTTTGAAATCAACCATCGTCTGGTCCGCGGCTTTGACTATTACAGTCGCACCGTTTTTGAAATCCAACCGGAGGAAGAGGGCGGCCAGAGCGCGCTGGGGGGCGGCGGCCGCTACGATTACCTGATAGAAGAGCTGGGGGGCAAGCCCACACCCGGCATCGGGCTGGGCATGGGCATCGAGCGAATCATACTCAATCTGAAAAGGCAAAATATCCGGGTACCCGTTTTACCCGGCCTGAAGGTACTCATTACCAACGTAGGAGAAGAATCCCGGGACGAATCCATCCAGCTGGCCTCGGTCCTGCGGCAGGCCGGTATAAACACCGCAGCTACGGTGGGCAGTAAAAGCCTGAAGGCCCAAATGCGGCAGGCCAATACGCTGGGAGTGCATTTTACAGTGATAATCGGCGAAGAAGAGATTAAAAGCGGCACCGTGACTGTGCGGGATATGACCGATTCCAGCCAGAGAACCGTACCAATGAGTGAACTCCCGGATTTAATCAACTCCGGTTTTTGAAATTACACCAGAATTTGTTGATTTTCCGGCTATCTTTCCGGTAATTCCAGCGTTTTATATACTATAAGA
>DAOUER010000113.1:0-2432 GCA_034430375.1 Dehalococcoidales bacterium | reverse complement strand
GATGGACATAGGAAGTGAGGTAAAAAAGTCTTATCTGGAGAATCTTATTGGTTTTCTTCAAGTTCCTGAAAGTAACAGTTCTTATTGCCGGTGTGGCATACCGGGCCGGTGGGACGCGCCTTTACCAGCAGCGAATTATCCTCGCAGTCCTGCCATATCTTAACGACTTTGATGATGTTGCCGGAGGTCTCTCCCTTGTGCCAGAGTTCCTGCCGGCTCCGACTGTAAAACCAGACCTCGCCGGTATCACGGGTCAGCCGCAGGGACTCCTCGTTCATATAACCCAGCATCAGAACCTCGCCGCTATCGGCGTCCTGAATAACCGCCGGGATAAGCCCCTTTTCGTTATAATTCAGATTGCTCATGTATCATCACCTCATTGAATATGATTTTCACTTTCTCACGTACGGTCGATTTCGGATATAGCCTGTTTCAGGTTGATATCTCCGGTGTACATCGCCTTGCCGATAATTGCCCCTTCGGCGCCGAGTTTTTTCAGCATTTTGAGATGGTTTAACGAGGCCACACCGCCGGCGGCAATAACAGGTAATCCAACGGCGTCTATCATCGCTGCTATCGCCGAGAAATTAGGTTCTGTCAATGTACCGTCACGGCTGATATCGGTATAGATAAAACGGGTAACACCCACTTGCTTCATAGCCTTGGCCAGTTCTACGGCATGTTGTCCGGTGCCTTTTACCCAGCCGTGTGTCGCGACTATTCCATCGCGGGCATCGATACTCACCACCACCGACTCCCGGAAATGCCGGCAGGCTTCCGTTACCAGTACAGGGTTCTCTACAGCGGCCGTACCCAGAATCACCCGTTCGATGCCAATTTTAAGCAGCGCCCTGATTGTGTCCATTTCACGGATGCCGCCCCCGAGCTGTACCGGTATCAACATCGCCCTGGCAATATCCCTGATGATTTCCAGGTTACCGATTTCTCCCCTGGCGGCGCCGTCCAGGTCAACGATGTGCAGACGCGGCGCCCCCAGGGACTGCCATTTCAGGGCAACGTCCAGAGGGTCGTCGGAAAAAACGACCTCCTGGTTATAGTCTCCCTGGTAGAGGCGTACGCAGCGGCCTCCCCGTAAATCTATCGACGGTATTATCTCTATTTTTTACCCCTTGTTGAAATAATTATAAAAGAATTATAACACCGGACTACCGCCGAGACAATCGAGTTGCCGGTATCGCTTCAATTTTGATAACCTTGACGCTGGTTACAAATCAGTCTAAGATTAATTCAGCAACACCTTCCGGAGTGTAACATGCCCTATCGTACCGTCAAGTATACCAGGAAAGGCCATCTGGCGCGGATTACCCTGAGCCGCCCGGCCAGCGGTAAGGCTGTCAACCAGTTGATGGCGCAGGAACTGGGAGAAATATTTAGTCGGATAGAACAGGACGACCGTGTTTACACGGTCATCGTCACCGGCACCGGTGGAGTCTTCTGTAAATTCGGTGACGGAAAGCGGGGGAAGGTACCGCCGACGGGCGTCGCCGACATCATCGCGAGGTACCGGTGTCCCGTTATCGCCGCCATTAACGGCGATGCCCTCGGCGAAGGACTGGAGATAGCTTTAAGCTGCGATATCAGGATTGCTTCGGATAAAGCCCGTTTTGGCCTGCCGCAGGTGTCACGGGGTCGCCTGCCGGCGGACGGCGGCACCCAGCGCCTGCCCCGCATCGTCGGGCGGGGAAAAGCACTGGAGCTTCTTTTAACCGCAGATACCGTCACCGCCGCTGAAGCCCTGGAAATGGGGCTGGTCAGCCGGGTGGTGCCACCGGAGGAACTGGCCGCCGAGACCGAAAAACTGGCCGATACTATCGTATCAAAGGGCCCCATCGCCCTCAGGTACCTCAAGGAGGCGGTCAACAAGGGCATGGATATGACCCTGGAGCAGGGTTTGCGATTGGAAGCGGATCTCTATTTCCTGCTGCATACCACCGCCGACCGCACCGAGGGGATTACGGCTTTCCGCGATAAAAGACCACCGAAGTTTAAGGGGGAGTAAAAATATCTTTTCCCACCCTGGCCGCCCTCGCGGCACCTGCCGCCGGGCCGATGGTTTGCCCCACCCGGCTAAACCGATAGCAGGGAAATAATAGCCAATATTTCAGAGGGGCAGCGCTTAAATACTTCCCCCTCCTTTGCGAAAGGAGGGGAACCGAGGGGGAAGATAGTATTAAAAACACTTCCACCTCTCCTTGATAGGCGAGGGGTTCAGGGGGTAAGGTAGATAAAACCAATGACCGATTTTGAAACCATTATCTATGAGAATAAAAATGGCACAGGCTTAATCACCCTCAACCGTCCCCGGGCCCTGAACGCTTACAACATCAGGATGCGGGACGATCTGTTCGAGGTGCTGGCGGCTGTCCGTGACGACCCCGATATTCAGGTAATAATATTGAGAGGTGCCGGGG
>DAOUER010000112.1:0-4807 GCA_034430375.1 Dehalococcoidales bacterium | reverse complement strand
TGCCGATTATTCTATTGTTCCTTAATGCCATTGTCCGATGTTTGAGCAGAGTGGGCTTCTTTGGCCGGTTTTTTAGGTGGCTCTTTGAACATACCAGGAAGCGGGGAAGCATTGTGGAGAGATACGAACGAATTGGTCTGGCGTTATTCGTGGCTATTCCCCTCCCCGTCACCGGTGCCTGGACGGGTTCACTAGTGGCGGTCATTTTTGGTTTAAAATTCAAGCATGCTATGTTATCTATATTTATTGGGGTACTTATCGCCGGCGTAATTGTGACCTGTCTTTCCTTACTCGGTTGGGTGGGGGTGGTAATTGCTGGCATTGGGCTTGGTGGCCTGGCTGCCTTTGGCTTGTGGAAAACCTCAGGGAAAGTTTAACCGGGAGTTATTATCTTGACCTCTACCTGTGCCTCGTGCTAAATTGGAGTGACAGGCACCTTGTCCCTGTAGCTCAGCTGGATAGAGCGGCTGCCTTCTAAGCAGCGGGTCGTCAGTTCGAATCTGACCAGGGACGCCAGCTCAGCTACGAATTGAGGCTGTCTTAACCTCCGGATCCCGGGCAAAATCCCGGGATTTTTTGTTAAAAGACCCGCTGCTTCGACAAAAAACGGAGGACAGAAATGACAGCCAATATTCATCAACAGGTTAACCAGATAGTTGAAATCAAGGACCGGGCTACCCGGCTCGACAACCTGATACAGGGCTACCGGCTCTGCGCCCGGACCGAGGGCAAGAGCCAGAATACCATCCGCATCTACACAACGGCGCTCACCACACTCAAGGATTTTCTCGAGGCCAGACAGTATCCCGCTGATGTAACCGAGATAGGTGCTCCAGAGCTCAGGGAGTTCATTCTGCACCTGCAGCAAGTCAGGGCCTTCGAGCACCACCCCTTAAATAAAACGCAGGCCAGGGGACTTTCCGGATACGCCGTCAACTGCTACATGAGGGCGATACAGGCCTTCTGGTCATGGCTGGTGCGCGAGGAAATTATTATGTCAAGTCCATTCTCGAAGGTGAAGATACCCAGGCCGCCTAAAAAGGTAATCGCCACCTTCTCGGAGAAGCAGCTGAACGCCGTATTGCAGGCGGTAAATACCGCCAGTCCCAGCGGTTTCAGGGACTGGGTGATGATCCTGGTACTCCTCGATACCGGTCTGAGGGCTAGCGAGCTCACCGGACTTACTGTGGGCGGCGTCAACCTGGACGAGGGCCTGCTTAAGGTCTGCGGCAAGGGGAACAAGGAAAGGGTGGTGCCTGTAGGGGCAAGAGTGCAGAAAGCCATATGGAAATACCTGAACCGTCACCGCCCCCGGCCGGCCAATCCCCTACGCCCTGCCCTGTTCCTGACGGCATCCGGCCAGCCGATAACCACCGACCGGCTGAGGGCGATAATTGAAAAATACACAGGCAGGGCCGGCATTGAAGGTGTCAGGTGCTCGCCCCACACCTTCCGCCACACCTTCGCCATCAGTTACCTGCGCAACGGCGGGGACGTCTTCTCGCTGCAGCGGATACTGGGACATTCCAGCCTCGAAATCGTCAGGATCTACGTAAACCTGGCTGTGGCCGATGTTAAGGCCTGCCACCGGCGTTTCAGCCCCGCCGATAATATGGAGATTAAATAATCCCCTAGAGATATCTGGAGAGGGCCCTGTATAATACAGTTAGCGCTATTTAAAGGAGGCGGGTATGAAGAGGCAGACTTTCCAAAGGGCGCTGCATGCCTGGGATAAGTGGGATGACTCGATAGAGAGAAGCCGGAAACTGCTGGGCTATGATCCGGCATGGCCGAGGGACACCGCTATCAACTGGAAGGAGAAGCACTATCCGGAGATAAGGGAGCGGGCGGAAGACGAACTCAGGAGACTGGGATTACCCCCCACCCTGCGTGAGTACTGGGAAGACTGTTTATACAGCGATTACATGAGTCGAAGCGGTAGAACTGATTTCAGCAAGATAATCAGCTTTCCACACGGAGGGAAATCGCTGCCTGAGCTTCCGTGCAGCCATAGAGTGGTCTGGGATGAGGGTGAGGACGTTAATGATCCATGGCTACGGGTGGAAATAAGATTGCATGGGCGCTTTGCCACTAGAGAACTCTTCGACTATGCCGCTTGGCAGGCCTATGAGGATGTGAAAATAAGCTTGGGGAGAATGGGCCTAGAGGAGCACCCGGTATGCCGTTGGCTCAAAGGCGGTCGGCCTCCGGCAGATGAGAGCATTGCCCTTGAGTGTGTGCATCTCAAGGATGATCTAGGATGGACTCACAAGCAAATCGGAGAACATTTCGGCTGGCCACTACAGTACGATAGCTATCGTAATTTGAGTCAATGCAGCACATCTCGTTACTACGTAAAGTGGGGGAGAGAATTAAGGGAGAAATACCAACAATAAATCCCCTCCCCCGTTTTTTAACATTATGCAGCCACCTCTACTTGTGCTAAGTTAATTTAAGAGGTGGCTGTATGGTTTTTCGGACAGAATGCCTTACAAGCTTACGGGCCCTGCTCGACACCTACCAGGTTCAGGCCCGGACGGAGGGTAAAAGCCCGAATACCATCCGCATTTACACAACTGCGATGGGTATCCTGCAGAGGTTTATCGAGCGGAGAGGGTTCCCTACAGATGTGACCCGAATCGGGCCGGAAGAGATAAGGGAGTTCATCGGTTATCTCCAGAATACCAAATCTTTCATGGAGCACCCGTTTACCGGCCCCCAGCAAAAAGGCCTGACCGGGCATACGGTAAATTGCTACCTCAGGGCAATCCGGGCGTTATGGTCGTGGCTAGTACGCGAGGAATTCATCGAGGTTAATCCCTTCGATAAAATCACGATTCCCAAGCCCCCGAAGAAAGTGATTATGCCGTTCAGCGAGGAACAGATACGCGCTTTGCTGAATACGATCGACACCAAGTCGACAGTCGGCTTCCGTGACTGGACAATTATACTAACATTGCTGGATACCGGCATCAGGGTATCGGAACTGACCGACCTGAAGCTAGACGATATTAATCTGGCGCAGCGCTGTCTGAAAGTATGCGGTAAGGGAAACAAAGAGAGAATCGTGCCGATCGGTATATCGGTTCAGAGAGCGATAGCGAAATATCTAACCAAGCACAGACCGAAGCCCGTTTATCCCCTGTCTGATAACCTCTTCTTGAATAGAGAAGGAATGCCGCTTACGCCTAACGGGATCGAGTCGATAATCGAGCGGTGCGCCTCAAAAGCCGGGATACAGGGAGTCCGGGCATCGCCGCATACCTTCAGACACACCTTCGCAATTACCTACCTAAGGAACGGAGGGGACGTTTTTACCCTTCAGCGGATCCTGGGACATGAAACGCTGGACATGGTTCGGAATTATGTCTGCTTGGCCCAGTATGATCTCCAGGAGGCCCACCTGCGTTGCTCTCCGGTCGATAATTTGAAAATCAGATCAAGACCACCTGGAGCCCACTCGCATGCCGACTAGCCCGAGTAATACTAGCCAGTTACTGGCAATCGAACGACTTACTCAATTTAGAATATCATTAAGGAGGTAATCCCATGAGTGTCAAGTGTGAGCTGTGCGGAAAGGAGTTTAAAAATCCGCAGGGCCTGAGAGGGCATAAAACTTTTGTCCACCAGATGCATAGCTCCAGTAGCAAGTCACCTACTCCACTAGCTACCGAGCAGCAACTCAGTAAACTGGATGAGAGGTTGCAGAGGGTGGAGAGGGTAACCGGCTTAAAGGAGGCTAGTTCACTAGACCAGATACTGGGTACTGACAAACCGATTAACGAGCGGCTGGAGCAGCATACTCGCCAATTAGCCGAGTTAAGTGACCAGTTGAATGATCTATCTAAGCAGGTGAGGTTGGTTGCCAGTAATACTGAGGTTCTTAATATAAAAAAGCAGGTTGCTCAGCTTAGTGAGCAGGTCAGGAGACAAGCTAAGTGGCTTACGACTAGTCCAGTCATGCTATTCCTTGGCCAGCACTCTCACGACTGTCCCGCGTTCCTTATTGACTTAAATCGCCTTAAGGAACGAGTCAATGGCCATCAGGGCGCTATAAACTGGATCAGGAAGAAATTCAATTTGGTAAAGCAAGGAACAGCGTAATCCGGCCTCGATATTAAAATGGGCCTGCCGACTGATTCGAGTAGAGGCTGTTTTGGTTATGGGGTTTGGTCATTTGTCGTTGAACAAAATGGCTAATTGTATGATCGAATATCAGTATCTTAATTATCTGTTGAGGGAATATTTGTTTCAAGTTGTTTTATAGTCTCTTCTAATTCCTGCTGCTTTATTAACAAAACATCTAACATCTCCTTATGTTCTTTAAGCCCTGCAAGTTTACTTAGCAACTCTCGACTTTTTCGCAACATTTCCTGAAGCACATTCATCTGTCCTGTGGTCACCTTCTTTGACTTAGCAACTGGGGAGTATACATCTCTAATAGCAGAATACAGCCGCTCAAAGTTGACTTGTCTATAGTCGCCGAGTTTAATCATGGAGTGAGCTGTATCAAATATACTTTTTATACTTGGAACTCCACGTAATTCGTAGGACGCATTGTCAGCTAGAGGCCATATTTCATCATCTATTCTATAGAGCTTCTCTAGTAAAGCTGGCTTTTGTAAATGACCACTTAGAGACAATGCCTCACTTATGTCTCCTGCGGCCTTGATCTGCCCCCAATAACGATACCACCTTTTAGGTCAAAGCTTCACTCATTATCGCCTCTGGAGTGGGAGGCCGGTAACCAAGCGAGCTATGAGGTCGGATGTGATTATACTCCTGCCTCCATTGTTCAATCAAGACC
>DAOUER010000111.1:0-28295 GCA_034430375.1 Dehalococcoidales bacterium | reverse complement strand
TATTCAAACAGGACAACGAGAAAATAAGCGCCGTTGCCACCATGTTGGTAAACAGTAATGACAATCCGGCAGGCATTATGCGTCCCAGCTACGCCTACTGGTTCAGCCACGATAATTTCTTCGCCGAGGTAGCCGTGCGTACCACGGCGGTAGAGGATTTATTCGTTTCCCTGGTCTGGACCAATTTCGACCCCGACGATAAGTCGGCCACTTTCCGGGTGCTGGTGAATCCCCTGATTGTCTGGATATGGTTGGGGGGCACCTTCTTCCTGATAGGTGGCGCCGTATCTTTCTCTTTCAGGGAGAAACAACTTTCCGGAGGTAAGGAGTAGGCAATGCGTCGTTTTATAATATTATTTACCGTGGTATTAGTACTCACTGGAATACCGACGTTGGCCTTGGCTCAGGATTTGACCGAGGGCACCATCATCGGCCAGGTGTTCAATGAAACCGAAGGCGGCGGCAGCGTGGCGGGAGTTGAGGTTACCCTGCTTCCCTACGTTAACGATGCGCTGATGGATACAACGACCACCAGTACGGACGATGAGGGTAAATTCCAGTTTGACGGTATCAATCCGGAATACGAATATTTGGTTGCCGCCAATTACATGGATGTGGATTATTACTATCTGGTTGAGTTTGAGCTCGAAACGGCGACAGCCTATGTGGAGGTATGGGTCTGCGATGTAACCGATAGCGACGATTTAATAAGGAGCGGGCTGACCCATAAAATAGTGGATATCGAGGAGGAGACCCTAAAAATCACGGAAGTCCACTGGCTGGTTAATGACGGGGATAAGACATACGTAGGAACCGACGGCGTGCTGTACTTTACGCTGCCGGAGGGGGCCTTCGGGTTTGAAGCCCCCGAGCAACTGGTAATAGACTTCCAGTTGTTAGAAGGTGATATGGTTACCTATCTGGTGCCGTTTCCTCCCGGTGAACGGCAGCTTGTATACGCCTACCGTCTGATGAAAACGGACGCCGATGAACTCACTATCCCTCTTAAGGTCGATTACCCAACCGACAGCCTGGAGGTCATGATTAACGGCGAGGATATCGAAGTGTCCGTTTCCCAGTTAGCCCCGGCCGAGCCGGTGGTCGCCGATGACGGTGCACGCTTTATCCACTTTCAGGGAAAGGACCTCCCGCGTGATACGATTATAGACCTCCGTCTTTCCAATCTGTCCGGGGGCGGAGGTTTCCCGCTCTATATACTGTGGGTGATTATCGCGGTGGTCGTTGTCGGAATAGCAATTTACCTGATGCTGAGGAAAAAGCGAGCAGGTGATAATGAACGGGGATAATACAGCTTCCTCGACCCGGGTTATCGAGGTCAGGCGACTGGAAAAATCTTACGGGGAACACCGTGCCCTCAGAGGCATTGACCTTGAGGTAGACCGCGGGGAGTGCCTGGTTATCTTCGGCCCCAACGGTGCCGGTAAGACCACGCTCCTGAAGATTCTTTCCACACTGCTAAAGCCATCGGCCGGCAAGGTGTTTCTGGAGGGTATTGATATCCGCAGTAAGCCGGTACAAGTCCGGCGTAAGATAAGCCTGGTCAGTCACCAGACCTTCCTCGCCGACGATCTAACCGTCTACGAGAACCTCAAATTCTACGGTAAAATGTACGATGTAGTCGATTTAGAGTCCCGCATCCACGAAGTGATAGCCTGGGTGCGGCTTGAATCCCGCCTCCATGACCGGGTCGGTACGCTTTCACGGGGCCTGCAGCAGAGGGTTTCCCTGGCCCGCGCTGTCCTCCATAATCCTTCATTCCTGTTCCTCGATGAGCCTGAGGTCGGCCTGGATCCGCGCGCTAGCGCCATGCTGGCTGATGCCCTGGACGACATCAGCTCCGGCCACCGCACGGTGGTGATGACCACCCATAACCTGACGAGAGGACTGGAACTCGCCGACAGCGTTGCCATTATCGACCGCGGTAAAATCATCTACCGGGCATCCGGACATGAATTAGATAAAGCAAATTTCCACCAGGTCTATGACCAATTCACGGAAACAGGCCAATGAACAAAGCATTGATAAAAATATTCGCTATTTTCTGGAAAGATCTACTGAACGAGTTCCGGACCAAGGAGATAATCGTTTCCGTGCTGGTTTTTGTCCTGCTGGTATTGGTGATTTTTAATTTCGCCTTTGATATAGAGATTAACCAGAGCGAAACGGTCGCCTCAGGTATTCTATGGGTCGCGCTAACCTTTGGGGGAGTAATCGGCCTTAACCGTACCTTCGCCGTTGAAAAGGAAAACTCGCGTTTGGATGGCTTATTGCTCTGCCCCGTAGATCGCGCCGTTATCTACTGGGGTAAGCTGGCGGGTATTTTTACTTTTATACTGGTTATAGCTGTAGTGATAGCGCCGGTATTTCTGGCCCTTTTCAACCTGCCCCTTTTCTTGCCGAGGCTGGCCCTGATTATTATACTGGCTGTTCTGGGATTTTCCGCCGTGGGGACGCTTTTTTCGGCTTTAGCCGTCAATACCCGGTCACGGGATATCATGCTGCCGGTCCTGTTTTTACCCGTGGTAGTGCCGGTGATTATCGCCGCCGTCAAGGCTACCGGGCCGGTACTGACGGGCAGTCCCTGGAGCGAAATTTCAACATGGCTGCAAATAATGGTAGTCTTTGATATTATTTACCTGGTAGTAGCAACTCTTGTTTTTGACTTTGTGATTGAGGAATGACCGGACGGAACTGGAGTTAAAATAATATGAATGGTAATCATACCATGGGAAACGGCCTGTTGTGGGGACTGGGATTCGCCCTGATGGTGGCGGCGCTCTATATGGTCTTTGTCTACGTACCCACCGAGAAAAGCTCCGGCATCGTGCAGCGTATTTTTTATTTCCACGTGCCGGTCGCCTGGGTCAGTTTCCTGGCATTTTTCGTTACTTTTATCGCCAGTATCCTTTACCTCTGGAAGCGGGTTACCAGGTGGGATGCCGTTGCCAGCGCTTCCGCAGAGATTGGCGTTATCTTCACCACGCTGGTCCTGGTTACCGGGCCGATATGGGCGAAGCCGGCCTGGGGTATCTGGTGGACGTGGGATGCCCGTCTGACGACATCGCTGGTACTCTGGCTGATATATATCGGGTATCTTCTAGTGCGCCGTCTGGCCACCGACTCCGCTCGTGGTGCCCGGTACAGCGCGGTTATCGGAATCGTGGGATTTATCGATGTTCCCCTCGTTTTTATTGCGGTAAACCTGTGGCGTACCCAGCACCCGACGACTATTATCTTCGAAGGTGGCCTGACCACTTCCATGCTCTTAACTTTACTGGTCTGCCTGGCCGCTTTTACGATATTGTACGTTCTCATGGTTCTTCAGAGGGCCGGACTGAAGGAGCTGGAAGCCGAGATAAAACATCTTAAAAGTCTTCAGAACGAGTAGGAGGATATTCAGATGGAAAATGCGGGTTATCTCCTGGCTGCGTTTATAATCATATGGGCCGTCGTTTTCGGCTATGTCGGTTTTATGCAGCGGAAGCAGCGAAATCTGCAGCGGCAAATCGACCTGCTGCGGGAGACTGCGGAGAAGTCAACAACCGAGGAATAAACAATCGCCAGGTATCACCGATAAATAAGGAGGTTGCTATGGAACCGACCCAGCGTGACTATTCTGTTTTTGACAAATTCAATTTCGAAAGAAAGCCGGTAGGCATCAAGTTCCTGCTAAACAAACCGGAAGGTATGGAACAGACGAATAAAATCATGCCTATTTGCCGGCTGTTTACCGAGGCACAGAAAAGCCAGCCTTTCTATGCTACCAAAGACAACTTCGCCTGCGTGGACAGGTTGCTGCTGGGAATGATGGACCCCGAACCGTTCATGACCAGCGGGCAAATCGGTGCAAAAGAAAAGATTTACCAGGAAGCGCGTGCCAACCGCAGGATTTATCAATATATAGAAAAAATACCCAGGGATACCGTCAGATATGTTGCTTTTTCTTCTCAGGATAAACTGACTTTCGAGCCGGATTTACTGGTTATTACCGCCAAGCCTTCCGATGCCGAGATAATATTCAGGGCTCTAAGCTACTCTACCGGGAAACCACTGACATCTAAAATAACACCGGTGCTCATGTGCGCCTGGATTTTTACCTACCCTTACGTAACCGGCGAACTAAATTACACCGTTACCGGAATCGGGTACGGTATAAGAATTCAGAAAGTACTCCCCGAGGGACTTTTCCTGATATCCGTCCCGTATGATCTAATCCCCACACTGATAGATAATCTGCGGGAAATGGAATGGGTCCTCCCAATGACTGTTCTCAACGAGGAAGATAGAAAAGAGTCCTCCGCTAAAATCATGGAGGAAATAACCCGAGAATATTTGAACGGCTGACACAAACGAATACCCGTTTTATTTCAACTGATTGAAGACTTGCCGATAGCTTCTTTATCCGGCCCGTTCTATGGACTAATAAGTATTGACTATCCATTAACTATATGCTAACATTGTAATGAGCATATGCTCATAATACAGAAGGGATTAATGTATAAATGCCCCGACCGCAAAAATGCCGACGCGTCGCTTATCTGCCACCGGTAACCTATTTTAAACCGGCCGGAATACCATTAGGATCCCTAGAGGAAGTAGTCCTGACCGTGGAAGAGGCTGAAGCCCTCCGGCTCAAGGATATAGAAGGCCTGGAGCAGGGAGAAAGCGCCGAGAAGATGAACATATCCCGGTCGACCTTCCAGCGCGTACTGGCATCCGCCCGGCAGAAAATAGCCGACGCTATTCTCAACGGCAAAGCAGTCAACATCAAAGGGGGAAATTTTGAGATGGCTTTCCACCGGTTCCGCTGCCGTCGCGGACACGAATGGGACCTGGCTACACCCGTCGACGCTACGCCCGAATCCTGTCCGACCTGCAGTACGGAGGATGTGCAGCCGGTGCCGGTTACCGGAAAGGGATATGCCGGGAGGGGTTGGGGGAAACACCGTGGACAAAATATATAGCGCTTCGATATCCATATGATGTATATAGATTATGAAAATCATTGATGATATACTTGCCACACTAAACTTTGATGCTCGCGTCAGGGACATACGCCAGGGTCCTTTCCAGACGGCGGTCTTAACACGCCAATGCGGTCTGGCGTCAACGCCCCATGACTCCGGTTCTCACCATGATAAAACCCCCGTGAAAAACGCCGGGCTTTTAATCGAAGAAAATCCGGAAAGCCTGTCTCGCCTGGCTCTTTCATCGAGTGAAGCCGAAGCTGCCATAGGCATGGCTGCCATCAACTCGCTCATCGAGGTTGACGAAAATATGTGTGAAGATCTCAACGCCGGAGACCTTCTGATGAGAAAAGGAGAGGGGAAACGGGTGGCGGTGGTCGGGCACTTTCCCTTTGTGTCCCGTCTCCGCTCGGCGGCTATTGAACTCTCTGTTATTGAGAAGAATCCTCAAGAAGGCGATGTGAGTGAAGCTGAAGCCGAAAACGTCCTTCCCCGGGCGGATGTCATCGGCATTACCGGTACCGCTTTTACCAATCATACTATCGAAAATCTGTTAAATCTTTGCCGGCCCGAAGCCTATACCGTCGTCCTGGGCGGCACGGCGCCGCTTTCGCCCGTTCTCTTCGATTACGGAATTGACGCTGTCGCCGGAACACTGGTAACCGACTCGGAAACGGTCCTGCGCAGTGTCAGTCAAGGGGCAACCTACCGGCAAATAAAAGGACTCCGGCGGCTTACCATGAAGAAAGGAAATGATTGAGTTGCTTTCCAGACCAACGATTCGTACCTGGTTGATGATAACTGTCGCGGTGCTTTTAGCAGCGGCGTTAAGCCCGGCTGTTGCCTGCTCCGGAGAATCTGCAACCTTGAGTATCTTTGCCGCGGCCGGAGCCAAACCGGCCGTTGACGAAATCTGCCGGCAGTTCCAGGAACAGCACGGCGTAAAGTTGGAAGTCACCTACGGCGGCGGCGGTGAGGTCCTTTCCCAAATAACACTGGCGGAATGTGGCGATTTATACATCGCCCCGGAGCAGAGTTTCATGGAGAAAGCCGTAGAAAAACAGGCTATCGACCCGGATACGGTGGTCAGCGTGGCATATATGGTTCCCGTTATCGTCGTACCGGAAGGTAATCCCGGTAATATCCAGACCCTGGTTGATTTAGCCCGACCGGGTATCAAGGTAGCGGTCACCCGCCCGGAAACGACCCTGCTGGGTAAATATGCCCCGGAGATTTTCGTCAAAGCGGGACTGGCTGAAGAAATCGATAAAAACATCATCACCCAGGCGGCCCGGCCGGATAACCTGCTGATGATGCTGGTTATGAAGCAGGTAGACGCCGGTATTCTCTGGAATTTCTACGCGGTACAAAACGCGGACAAAATAGAAAATATCTACCTTCTCCCGGAGCAGCTTACCGGCATCGGTGAGATGCAGATAGCGGTTACCACCTACTGCCGGGATACCGACGCCGCCCGGGAGTTCATTGATTTTATAACATCAGCAGAGGGTAAAACCGTTTTCGAACAACTCGGTTATCTGGTTAGTGCCGAGGACATAAAGGAATACTGGCAATGAAATCTACCATTGAAGAAGTAAAGGGGAAGTTCCGGGCAATCGTTACCGAACACAATTTCGGTAATGAGCCGGTAGAGGTCACCGTAGGGACGCTGACGACTAAACAGGCTATCGGCAGTCCTTCACGGCAGGATTATCCCCTGCTGGAAGGCAGTGAGGTGATGATTGAAGCCCGGTTCAAAGGCAGCTGCGGCCAGGCGTTCACGGACAGACCCAATGAATTTAAAGGCTCTCTGAACGACGTCCTGGATATGACACTGGACTCCAACCACAGCCGTGCCGTGTTCGACGCTACTTTCAATTCGGTGATGGCCCATCTCGGTCAGGTGGAGGGTGTCCGGCATTGTCATGACGAGGAGCCGGAAAAGTGCGCCCGTGAGATGTCGCAATATATATTAGATAATTATGGCAGAGTAAAAGTGGGAATGATAGGCTACCAGCCGGCTATCCTGGAAAACCTGGTAACGGTATTTGGGCCGGATAACGTCCGCTGCACCGACCTGAACCCGAAGAATACCGGCACGAAGAAATTCGGCGCCGAAATCTGGGACGGCAGAACCGATACCGAAAAGCTAATTGGCTGGAGTGATATCGTGCTGGCTACCAGCAGCACCATCGTTAATGATACTTATGATGATATAAAAGCACTGGCGGATGCCGGCGGTAAAAAGATGATCATATTCGGTGTAACCGGGGCGGGAATCGCCGCCCTGCTCGGACTGGAAAGATTGTGTTTCCAGCCGCATTAAGATCTTGTATTAATTAGGAAGGAGGTGAAAGACAATGCCAGGATTTGATAGGACAGGTCCACGTGGTATGGGCCCGATGACCGGTGGCGGGCGGGGTTTATGCAATCCGCGCGGTTCCGGTGCGGGTTACGGTGGCTTTGGGTTCCGCGAGGCTTCTCCGCCTTGGCCTTATGTCAGCCGTGGCCGCGGTGGCTATGCCCGTTACGCGTACCCCGGGTTTTATGGCGCGCCAACTTACCCTTATCCCGGTCGTGACCAGGATATTGATGAGTTGAAAAGCCAGGCTCAGGCCATGAAGGAGCAGCTAGCACAGGTTGAAGACAGAATCAAGCAAATGAGCCAGGATTAATAATACCTGCTCCAGCCGAATACACAAGGGAGAGGAGAAATTTATGAAAATAGCCGTATCTGCCACAGCCCCAGACCTGAGCGCCCAGGTTGACCCGCGTTTTGGTCGCTGCCGGTATTTCGTGGTAGTAGACCCCGATTCGCTGGAGTTTGAGGGCATCGAGAATTCCAGCGCTACAGCCGGCGGTGGTGCCGGTGTTTCTGCCGCTCAGTTGATCGTCGGTAAAGAAGTGGTAGCGGTACTGACCGGCAACTGCGGTCCCAATGCTTTCAGAGTTCTGGAAGCCGCCAAAATACAGGTTATGACCGGCGTTTCCGGTACCGTGCAAGAAGCCATAGAAAGCCACCAAGCGGGAAAGCACAACGCTGTGTCCCAAGCTAATGTATCCCCCCACTCGGGGATGGGACAAAACTAAAGAAGCATTAAAATAACTATCACGTTGGAGGTATTATTATGCCCAGAGGAGATGGAATGGGACCCCCTATCGGACCCGGTCAGCGGGGTGGCAGGATGGGCGGTAACCGCCCCGGCGCCGGACCCAGCGGAAACTGCGTTTGCCCTAGCTGTGGTGAGAAGATCTCTCATCCGCGGGGGACACCCTGCTTTAATGTAAGCTGCCCCAAGTGCGGCACGAAGATGATAAGGGAATAGTATGATTGTATCCGTTGCCAGCGGTAAAGGCGGTACCGGGAAAACCCTGATAGCTACCAGCCTGGCCATATCGCTGAAAAACCGTGTTGCGGTACAGCTTCTGGACTGCGATGTCGAGGAGCCGAACGACCATATCTTTCTGAAGCCGACTATTGATAAAACAGAAACGGTCGGTATACCCGTGCCTGTTGTTGACGAGGCCAAATGTACCCGGTGCGGCCGGTGCGCCGAAGTCTGCGCCTTTAACGCCATAGCCGTTCTCGGTGAATATGTGATGACATTCCCCCAACTCTGCCACGGCTGCGGGGCGTGCAGCTATCTCTGCCCGGAGAAGGCGATAACCGAAGAAAACCGGGAAACCGGGGTTATCGAAACGGGCGGAGTAGACGGGATTGCCTTCGTGCTGGGCCGGCTTACCGTGGGCGAAGCCATGGCGCCGCCGATTATCCGTAAAGTAAAGGAAAAGATAAAAAACAACGGCATCGTTATTATCGATGCTCCACCCGGCACGTCCTGCCCGGTGGTGGAATCGGTCAAAGGCAGCGATTTCTGCCTGCTGGTAACCGAGCCTACACCTTTTGGCCTGAACGATCTGAAGCTGGCAGTTGAGACGATGCGAGAACTCGATATACCCTGCGGGGTAGTACTCAACCGGGCGGGAAACGGTGATGAAACCGTAGCTGACTACTGCCGGCTAGAGAATGTCCCTCTTTTAATGACTATCCCGCTGGATATGGAAATCGCCCGGCTTTACTCGCGGGGAGTCACCCTGGCGGAAGGATTACCGGCCTGGCAGGAAAAATTTGCCGGGCTTTTAGAAAAAATCACGGAGATTGTGGATGAAAGAAATAGTTGTTCTAAGCGGTAAGGGGGGTACCGGCAAGACGAGTATTGTCGGCTCCCTGGCTTTCCTGGCGGAAAACAAGGTAATGGTCGACTGCGACGTTGATGCCGCCGACCTTCACCTGCTGCTCCAGCCCGAACCCGATGAAGACCACGAGTTCTGGAGCGGGCAGACCGCGACTATTGATGAAGCTCAATGCACTCAATGCGGCCTTTGTGAAGAACTCTGCCGCTTTGACGCAATTCATGATTTGAGAGTTGATCCTCCTGCCTGCGAAGGCTGCGGCTTTTGCGCCAATACTTGTCCCGCCAAAGCTATCGCTATGAAGGACAACCTGGCCGGTCACTGGTTTATCTCAGATACGAGATACGGCCCGCTCGTTCATGCCCGTCTCGGCATCGCCCAGGAGAATTCCGGTAAGCTGGTGGCCATGGTGAGGCAGCAGGCGAAAGAAATAGCCGGGAAAATTGGTGCCGGTTTAATCATCAGTGACGGCCCTCCCGGCATCGGATGCCCGGTTATTTCGTCTCTTTCCGGCACCGACCTGGCGCTGCTGGTGACCGAGCCAACACTTTCCGGCCAGCACGACCTGGAGAGGGTTATCGGCGTCTGCCGGCATTTTGGAGTCGCGGCCCTGGTCTGTATCAATAAATACGATATTAATGAAGATAATACCCGCCGCATTGAGGACTATTGCCGGCGCCAGGGTATAGACATCGCCGCTAAAATACCCTACGATAGTATGGTAACCGAAGCGATGGTTCATGGTAAAACCGTTATGGAATACCACCCTAACGGCACGGCGCAACATATAGAAAAGCTGTGGAATATAATTGCTGGTCACCTGGCCGGTTAAGTTGGAGAAACAGGTGAACGACTTAATCAAAGAATTTATGGCGCAAAAGAAATTTGCCGTCGTCGGGGCTACCGATAATCCCGAAAAATACGGCCACCAGATACTTGAGAACCTTAGAAAACGAGATTATGAGGTCTATCCGGTTAATCCCCGGCTGAAGGAGATCGAAGGTATGAAATGCTATGCCACCCTTTCCGAATTGCCGGTGAAGGTCGATGTGGTGGATTTTGTTGTGCCTCCTTCAGCCACCGAGACTATCCTTAAAGAATGTGTGGCGTTGGGACTGGACCGCATCTGGCTGCAGCCCGGGTCGGAAAGTGAAACCGCCATCAATTTCTGCCGGGAAAACAACCTTAAAGTAGTACACGATGTTTGTGTGACGATGAATTGAATTGAGGAGATAAACACGTGGAATCGTACGAGCTTGAGCCAAGATATTCAACCAATGAAATACCGGGCAGGTGTATCAAATGCCTCGGTGAACATGAATTGAATGATTGCCTGATGCAGCTGCTCCGGGAAGAGGGAGTCGATGAGGCTGTCCAGAAGAAGTACGAAGCCCTGGTGGCCTTTCTACAGTCTCCAGAATCGGAGAATCTGCGTGTAGAATCGGAAAAATATCTTGCCGAAGGTAAAAAGGTAACGGTTACCATCGGAACTGAAAACGGCAAGCCCGTATACGGGTTAAAAATAGAGTAATAAACTGGAGGAATCAAATGAAATACGCTGTACCGATAGCCGGCGGTGCGATGTCACCGCACTTTGGTCATTGTGAACAATTCGCCTTTTTTGATGTCGATGAACAGAAGAAGGAAATCATCAACAGGGAGTTTGTCGCATCTCCGGAACACCAGCCCGGGCTTCTGCCCATGTGGCTGGCCCAAAAAGGGGCCGGGGTTGTCATTGCCGGCGGCATGGGGCCAAGGGCCGTCGACCTGCTGGAGCAGCACGGAATCAATGTCGTGCTGGGCGCTATAGAAAGCGATCCCGAGCAGGCGGTCCTCAGCCATATAGGTGGTGTTCTCGCCATCGGGGACAATATTTGTGACCATGATACTAACGAATGAGCTCATTAGCTAGTGAATATTGAGAGGAGCAATAATGACAACCGAGGAACAGGTTAGAGAAAGCCTGGATAGTATACTCATCACAGGGATAATGCGCAGTCCGGTGAAAATGAACTTGGTGCGAAATATCAGCATCAGCGACGGCAAAGCCGGAATCACCCTATCTTCTACGGCGCTGGCCCCCCAAATACAGAGTAATCTGACGGATAGTATCAAGAATGCTGTTAATAAAATTAGTGATATCAACGAAGTAAATGTGGAATTCGCCGACGGCAAGGCGAAAGATATAAACCAGGTTGGGCAGGTTATCGCCGTCATGAGCGGCAAGGGCGGTGTCGGTAAGTCCCTGATTACCTGCTTGACAGCCGTAGCGCTGCACCGGCAGGGGAAAGAGGTTGGCATCCTGGATGCCGATATTACCGGCCCGAGTATTCCTAAAATGCTCGGCGTAAGCGGACGTATTATGGGTACCGAGAGCGGCATCATGCCGGTGCCTTCACGCTCGGGTATCGAGGTAATGTCCATTAACCTGCTGCTGCCCGAAGAGGATGAAGCCGTTATCTGGCGCGGACCGCTGATCGGCCGTACGATTACCCAGTTCTGGGAGGACGTACTCTGGGGTCAACTCGACTATCTGGTGGTGGACCTGCCGCCCGGGACCGCTGACGCCCCGCTTACGGTAATGCAGAGCCTGCCCGTAGCCGGGGTGATTATTGTTTTCACTCCTCAGGACCTGACCAATATGGTCGTCCGGAAAGCCGTGAAAATGACTCAGAAAATGGAAGTACCCATCCTGGGTGTGGTCGAGAACATGAGTTATCTTTACCTGCCGGAGATTGATAAAAAAATGGAGATATTCGGCAAAAGCCGCGGCGAGGAGATGGCCCTGGCCGCCAACGCACCGCTCATCGCCCAACTGCCGATAGACCCCGAGCTGGCCAAGCTTTGCGACGAAGGTAATATTGAACGCTATGACAGCGATATTATGGAAAAACTGGGAGAGGCTGTATCCAGAAAAACCGAGTAACCAGCTGATTCAGAGGTGTGAACATGAATTGGGATAATTTGGGGGAAATCTCCTTGATGACCATCCTCACCCTGCTGGGCATCGCCTGTTTCCCGGCTAATCCCCTGGTATTATCCGGCGTCCTGGAGACCGCTTACTGTTTACCCTCGTACATTATCGGCTGGATAGTCTGGGCGGTTGGCATGGTGCTGGTAATGGCGCCCATTATCATGTTCCCGCACCGGGGCGGCGTGGCCAAGGGTAAGACTTTTGTTCATACCACCAAACTGGTGGATACCGGCATTTACTCGGTCGTCAGGCACCCTCAGTACCTGGGAGGTATCCTCGCCCTTTTCCTGACTACCCTTCTTTTCTACCCCCACTGGCTTTTCGTCGTGCTGGGCGTTCCGGGAAGTATTATTATATATTACAGCACGATGTGGGAAGAAAAACGGCTGATACGCCAGTTCGGTGATGATTACATAGCTTATATGAAAAGGGTGCCCCGGATGAATATCATCCAGGGGATTATACGGCGCCGGTGCGGGTAACCCGGGTATTCGTTTCCTGCCGGTTAATGCTTTAGTTCCATCCCGGGGAGCCGGTTTTTCACCCCCTTTTCATCCCGGTTGATGCTATTATTCCCTTTATGGTGTATAATAATGTTAACAACTTTATGTGAACAGAGGATTGTGATTTGGTTGAACAATCAGAACAACAGAAATTCGCCGTACTTATAGACGGTGATAACGCCCAGGCCTCACTCCTGCCCCAGATACTGGCGGAGGTAAGCGGCTTCGGACAGATTACCATCAAGAGAATCTACGGCGATTGGACCACCACCAACATGAACAGCTGGAAAGAATACCTGCAAAAGCACGCTATCCAGCCTATGCAGCAGTTCCGCTACACCACCGGTAAAAACGCCACGGACAGCGCCCTGATTATCGACGCTATGGACCTGTTGCACAGCAATAATGTCGAGGGCTTTTGCATCGTCTCCAGTGACAGCGACTACACCCGTCTGGCCACCCGGATTACCGAGGCAGGACTTTTCGTTATCGGTGTGGGTGAGAAAAAGACTCCGGAAGCTTTCACCAATGCCTGCAACCAGTTCATCTACTGCGAGAACCTGGCACCGTCCAAGGAACCCAAAAAGCGGGCCAGAAGAAGGGTACGCAAAGAAGAGAAACCGGACATTTCTGATCCGCTAAATCTTCTCCTTAAAGGCTTTGAACTGGCCGCCAAGGAAGACGAATGGGTACACCTGGCCGCCCTGGGAAGCGCTTTACGGAAGTTAAATCCGGCCTTTGATGCCCGTACTTACCATCACCAGAAACTGCAGTCGTTAATCGAGGACTACCCGGAGACTTTCCAGCTGAAACGCGATGACAGCAAGACACCGCCGGTTTCCTACGTAGCGCTGGCGTCATCCGTTAAAAGAAAATAGCCGCTCTATCTAAACCAGTCCCCGGGCCAGCAGTAATTCGGCGGCTAGTATCGACCCGCCGGCGGCTCCTCGCACCGTATTGTGATGGAGTCCGACAAAACGATAGTCAAAGACATTACACCCCCGCAACCTGCCGACGGTTACTGCCATGGCCTTACCCGCATCCCGGTCCTTACGGGGTTGGGGTCGGTCGATTTCATCGCGGTAGATTATCGGCGGCACCGGCGCCGAGGGTAAATTCAGTTCCTGCGGCGGTCCGGAGAAATTCTTCCAGATACTGATAATTTCTTCCTTTTTCGGCTTCTTCCCGGCGAATTTCAGGCTGACGCAGGCAGTATGCCCGTCGGACACGGGCACACGATTGCAGTGAGTCGAGATTCTAATATTATCATCGGGTACTATCCGGCCGCCTTTTATACTGCCGAGGATTTTCCGCGGTTCAACCTCGGATTTTTCTTCCTCGCCGGGAATATAGGGAACGGTGTTGTCTATCAGGTCGATTGAAGCCGGGCCGGGATATCCGGCGCCGGATACCGCCTGCAGCGTGGTGATTATCATGCTTTCCACGGGATACCCCGCCTTTAACAAAGCGTAAAGGGGCAGCATGTAGCTCTGGATACTGCAGTTGGGCTTCACGATGATAAATCCTTTATCCCAGCCATGCCTCTTCCGCTGTTCCGGCAGAATATCGAGGTGGGCGGGATTAATTTCCGGTACCATCACCGGCACATCTTCGGTATAGCGGTGCGCCGAATTATTGGAAACCACGACAAAGCCGTGGCCGGCATATTCTTCTTCCAGGTCCATGATAGACTGCTTATCCATCTCCACCGCTGAAAATATCAAATCGCATTTACCTTCGGCTTTATTAACAATACCCGCATCATCCACAATCATCCCGGCATATTCCGGCGGTATGTTATCAGCCATATGCCAGCGCCCGGCCACCGCGTCGGCGTATTTCTTGCCAGCGGATTTCGGCGATGCCGCCAGATAAGCGACCTCGAACCAGGGATGCCCGGCTAATAGCCGCAGGTAGTTCTGCCCGACCATCCCCGTAGCCCCGATGATACCAACCTTTAGTTTCTTTTCCATATTATCCTCTTTACTAATCAGACCCGTACATGTAGAAAATTATAGCAGAGCTAACGACCGCTAGCCACGAGTCCAGAAGCATACTTCCTGCAAAATTTTCAGTTTCTCCACACCACAATTCATGCCGCAAGGGGCAATCAACTCTTCATTCACTCTTTATAACCTCAGAATTTTATGATAATCAAAATATAACTAAAAAGGGAAGTTAAAAGACTCCCCGTACAAGCTAACTCCGTCCTTGACAATCACGAATGTCAGTGATTTTTACGGAAGCGCTATTTACGCTTTTTCTTCGCTTTAGCCCGGGCCAATCCTATCGATATATCTGCCCACTCGTAAAGTCTGGCGGTATCTTCGAAAACATCCGTGGGGACTTCCCAGTACGATATGCCGTGGGGGAATTTGCCGCTGCCGGCCTTCTCATACATTTCACGGTTGGAATTGTCCACCTTAAAGTACAGGACGCCGTCCGATACCAGGGCGAACATAAGGCCTTCGTGGAAGATACCCCAACCCCCGAACATGGCACGACTGTGTACCTCGCCGAATCCCGACAGCTTATCAACAATATAGTCGGCATAATCGTCTTTAGCTTTCGGTATCACAAATCCCCTTTTCGCCATCTATATATTAGGTAAGTTAACTCGTACCTGAATTATAATGAAAAGGCAGACCCCGTTCAAGGTCTGCCCGTGTAAATACCCATTCCCGGCGTTGATTAGAAATTAATCTCGGTAAGGTCAGGGCTGATGATTAATTTAGGCTCGGTGACCGACTGCACGTCTTCCGCGGTTATGCCTGGGGCCACTTCCCTTAACAGTAGCCCCTTAGGGGTTACTTCAATCACGGAGAGGTCGGTAACGATAAGGTTTACCACGCCCCGGGCGGTCAGGGGGTAGGAGCATTCTTTCACGATCTTGTACTGCCCGTCATTGGTGATGTGCATCATGGCGATGATAACTTTGCGGGCGCCGACAGCCAGGTCCATGGAGCCGCCGATGTTACCGATATCATCCGGCAGGCCGCGGCCGGGATTTTGCCATCCCGCCAGGTCGCCCTTTTCCGATACCTGTAAAGCCCCCAGTACAGCCGTATCCATATAACCACCCCGTATCATGGCGAAAGATTCGTTTTCCGAGAAATAACAACTGCCCGGCATCTCGGTTACGGGCTGGCAACTGGCGTTGATAAGATCCTGTTCCACTTCATTCTGGGCGGCCAGCGGCCCGGTATTGAGCATACCAAGCTCGGCCTGCAGGACGATATCCCTACCCTCAATCCAGTCGGACACCAGCGTGGGAATGCCGATACCCAGATTCACGTAAGTACCGTCTTCCAGTTCATTAGCTACCCTTAATGCTATTAACTCGCGGGATAATCCTTTAAATTTGCTCTTTAATTCAGCCATATATAATCTCCTGTGAAGGTATCACTCAATACTGGGGAAATAATTGGGGCGGTCTACTTTAACCACCCGCTGGACGTATACACCGGGAACATGTACTGTATCAGCATCGAGCTCACCGGGCGATACGAGGTTCTCCACGGCGGCGATGGTTATCTTACCGGCGGCAGCCATCTCGGGATTATAATTCCGGGCTGTCATATGGCAGGTAAGATTCCCGATAGTATCGCCTTTATACGCGTAGACAAAGGCGTAATCCGGTTTCAAAGCCATTTCCAGTAAATATTCGCCATCACCGAACTTGCGCTTTTCCTTACCGGTTTCCACCACGGTTCCCACGCCGGTGGGTGTATAGAAAGCGGCTATTCCGGCCCCGGCCGCTCTCAGCTTTTCGGTAAATGTTCCCATTGGGTAGACTTCCATCTCAAGCTCGCCGGCCCGGACGGCCTTCTCGGCGGGTGATTCGGCACCCCGGCTGGCGGAGCGGTAGAACGGATAATTACAAATAGCTTTCTTGACCTGTTTATTGATAACCAGCTGGTTGATGTCTTCGTTTCCCGGCCCCATCTGCATGCAAATAATCGTGAGGTCTTTGGCTCCTTGCTTTGCCAGGGCTTTGATGAG
This sequence comes from Dehalococcoidales bacterium, assembly GCA_034430375.1. Lineage (GTDB taxonomy): Bacteria > Chloroflexota > Dehalococcoidia > Dehalococcoidales > RBG-16-60-22 > W425. Next base: position 11,634 of record DAOUER010000111.1, on the reverse strand, counting down.
AGGGATGGGTGTACCCGCGGTAAAGAAGCCTGATATAGCAATCGAGGCGCCATCCGGAATATCGGCTACGGCTTCATCAATATCAGGGTAAACTTTGTCCAAGTCGGGTTCCTCCTGGTCTAGTCTTTCGGGCAGATTGTACAGCCTATTATGTCAAGTGCGGCTTCTAGAGCAAGCTCCATACAACTGAAATTTTTAGCCATACTAATGTCTGTAATCAGCGGTTCTAAAGCCCGAGCCAGAGCTGGCTGCGTGCCAGCAACCACACACTCCGCCCCCAGTAAACGGACAGTACGTACCGTCTTTTTCAGTTGTTCAGCGACCTTTTCTTCCTCCATAACCGCTGCAGACAGGTCAAGAAGGACAACGCGGGTTTTGACAGCCGCGATATGGTTAAGTAGATTGGTGATGATATTCTCAAAACGGTCGATATCCAGGTGACCGACGACTACCATGACGGATAAGCCGGGATATAGTTCGAATACCGGTGCCGCCAGGGCTTTCCATTTATCAAGTTTGTTTTCCAGTTCTTCGACGCGGGCCTTAACCTGAACCTCAGCCCCAGCCCAGGGACGGTACTGGGCGAAGTAGCCAACCCCGCCGATATACTTGCCGCTGCTATCGTAGAGATGAGATGCCGAAACGCGTACCGGGATTAGCTTACCGGTCTTCGTCTTGGTCTTTGTTTCCATATCATGTATCGTCCCACCGGCCTCATATATCTTACGGTTGGCAACACGGGCGGCTTCCATATTTTCGTAGACTTCCACGATACTCTCGCCGATAAGCTCGTTCATATCTCGTTCGGTAAGCTGGCAGGCTTCTTTATTAGCAAATTTGATAATTCCATCGGCATCAATGGCTAATATTGCATCAGGACAACCATTGAGTAATGCCTCCAGATGACCCCCACGGTGCGTAGATGTTTGTTTCTCCATAATACCCTCGCCTCCTATTAAGCAGTCATATACTTATTCGGGAAGTGTTGCCAGGACTACATAAATTATAGCTTTCATATGCCTGTATTGTCAAAGTGATAACGAGTTTTTCCGGCCGATGTCTGGGAAAATTTATAGGGCAAGAACCACTCGATCTAAAAAATAATCCTTCCCCACTTTACCCCACCACGCCGATACGGCCGGTCCAATATACTTTTTTAACTCAATCAGTATTAAAAAGCCAGGTTTTAGCTGTTTAAATTGTCCCATTTTCCAGGATTTTTTTTACGGATGTCACGAATTTATCACATTTCTAGAAAATAAGTGTAAAAATACTTGACAAAAAAGGGGGGTTGTGTTATAAAATGGGAAATTGTGGTGAAGAATGGTGATAAAGGGAGGATAGATTACTGCCATGTTCTTCGGCGAGTTTGAATATAAGATAGACGAAAAAGGCCGAGTTCCTATTCCGCCTAAGTTCCGGGCCGAACTAAAGGATGGCATTATCCTGGCGCCCGGCGTGGAAAAATGCATCACCGCCTACACTATACCGGAATGGCGGAAACTTGCCGCCACCCTCACCGGCAGCACGCTATCACGCAGCAAAATGAGACGGCTCAACCGGGCCCTCTTTTCTACAGCTTTCAGCACCAAGATAGATAACCAGGGTCGCGTGGCTATACCGGCACCACTTAAAGAGCACGCCGATATGTCCGACGACGTAGTCGTGGCCGGTGCTAATATGTACCTGGAAATCTGGAGTAAAAATTCATGGGAGGAAGAGAAGAATATTAGCCAGCAACAAGCTGGGCAGATTATCGAAAGCCTGGAGACTAGCTAATGGTCACCCATAAGTCAACCTCTAGTCACACTCCGGTTCTTCTCACGGAAACCCTCGATGCCCTATCGGTCCAGCCGGGAGGGCGCTATATTGATTGCACTCTCGGAGGCGGCGGACACGCCGCCGCTATCCTGGAAAACAGTTCACCCGGCGGACAATTGATGGGCATTGATGCCGATCCCCAAGCCATAGAAAAGGCCGAAAAGAAACTCGAGAAATATAAAGATTCCGTCCTCCTGGTGAATGATAACTTCGTCAATCTACAGACTATTTCCCATAAGTACGATTACTCACCGGTACATGGTATTCTCCTAGACCTCGGGTTATCGTCACTTCAGTTAAATGGCGGCGGCCGGGGTTTCAGCTTTCAGCATAACGCTCCCCTGGATATGCGCTATAACCCCAAACAGAAGGTTACTGCCGCTGACATCGTCAACTCTACATCCGAAGCCAGGTTGGCCTATCTTATTAAAACCTACGGCGAAGAGAGGAACTGCTACCGAATTGCCCGGAGCATCGTCAAGGAACGACCGATTAAAACTACGCAGCAGCTAACTCAACTGATAGAAAAGACCGTCATGCGTAAAGGTAAAATACACCCGGCCACCAAAACGTTTCAGGCATTGAGAATCGCCGTTAATCATGAGCTTGAGTATCTGGAAACCACCCTGAAACAGGCGGTTGACCTCTTAGGTTTCCAGGGCAGGCTGGTAGTAATTACCTATCATTCCCTGGAAGACAGGATTGTAAAGCAGTTTATGCAGAAGGAATCCCGGGCCTGTATATGTCCCCCCACCGTACCCCAATGCATGTGCAATCACATTCCCCGTCTGCGATTAATCAACCGCAAAGTGATTACCCCTTCATCCACAGAAATCGGCCAGAACCCGCGAAGTCGCAGCGCCAAGCTAAGGACTGCGGAACGCATTACTACTCAGGGTGATGCTTATGCTAACACCGAGGACCATTCGTTCATCACCATTGCTAAATCCACCGGCTGGAGAAAGCCGGCATTAATGAAAAAGATAAGGATGGCATTTATAGCCGCATAATTCATTTCAGGAGTTCGCGCGGAAGGTCTCTTGCCCGGAAGCGGCTGACAATAATCAAGACAATAATAGCTAAATAAGGAGGGCAGATGAAGAAACGAAATGTAGTAGGCGCCATTGACGTTGGTACCACCAAAATTTGCACGATACTCGCGGATGTAAGCTCGGGTGACAGTCCGCGGGTAGTAGGTGTTGGGATAGCTCCATCCAAAGGCCTGCACAAAGGACTGGTAGTCAATATCAATGAAGCCAGAGAATCTATTCGTGAGTCTGTAAGAAAAGCAGAACAAACCAGTGATTACAAGGTAGAATCAGCCTATGTGGGTGTCACCGGTCGGCACGTTACCTCGATGAACAATCGAGGTGTTGTCGCCATCACCCGAAACGACCGGGTGGTACGCCCCGATGACCTCAAACGTGTCCTTGCCTCCGCCCAGAGCGTGAAGACGGCGGGTGATAGAAGACTGCTTCATATCATACCGCGGAGCTACGCCGTTGACGGCCAGCCCGGAGTAAAGAATCCGATAGGCATGCACGGGTTCCGACTTGACGTGGAAACCCACGTTATTACCGCAGCCGTAACCTCCATCCAGAACCTGGTGAAATGCATTCGCAGCATCGGTATTGATATCGAGGACCTGGTTCTTGAGCCTCTCGCCAGCAGCGAAGCAATCCTCTCTGAAGATGAGAAGCAGGTTGGCGTGATACTGGCTGATATCGGCGGTGGAACCACAGATATTGCGGTGTTTCGTGAAGGCAGTATCTGGCATACCTCCATACTCCCGGTCGCCGGTTACCAACTCACCCGCGATATAGCTATCGGTCTGGGACTTCCGTTCGATATTGCCGAAGAAATGAAGAAGAAGTATGGTAGTGTGCTGCCGGTATACGAAGGCACTACGGATACTTCTCCGGCAATTTCACAGGACGGACACGGCGTTTCCTACCAGGATCTATGTGATATCGTCCGCGCCAGAGTAGAAGAGATAATGAAGCTCATCCTGCTGGAACTGCCGAATTCCGATTACGAAGCCCTGGTACCGTCCGGACTGGTACTCACCGGCGGTAGTGCTAATCTCGCCGGCATGGCTACCCTGGGAAGGGATATCCTCAGACTCCCGGTGAGAGTCGGTGCCCCCAATGATATTTACGGCATCGGTGACGTCTTGAGAGATCCCGCCTACGCCACCAGTGTAGGACTGTTACTCTGGGGTACCAAACACGAAGGGAAGAAAACCTGGAAATCCAATCTATTTGGAGGAGCTTTACGCCGATTCGCCACCCAGCTCAGGAGACTCTTCCGATAAAGGAATAATATCAGGAAAAATAATAAACATCAGTAAAAGGAGGAGGAGATGGCAAGAACAAGTTTTGTTGCTAATCCAGCTAAAATTAAAGTAATCGGGTTGGGCGGTGGCGGCTGTAATGCCGTGACCCGCATGGTTAGAGAGAACATACAGGGTGTTGAATTCATCGCCATGAATACCGACGCACAAGCCCTGGCCATCTGCGAAGCACCTCAGTGCGTTCAACTCGGTGCCAAATTAACCAAAGGTCTGGGCGTTGGCGGCGACCATATTGTAGGCACCAAGGCCGCCGAGGAAAACCGCGATGATTTGAAAGACCTGGTTACCGGAGCCGATATGGTATTCGTCACTGCCGGCATGGGCGGGGGCACCGGTACCGGAGCGGCCCCTGTGGTTGCCGAGATAGCCAAGAGCAGCGGCGCCCTGACCATTGCCGTGGTTACCAAACCGTTTGAATTCGAAGGTACCCACCGCTGTGAAGTTGCCGAAGAAGGCATCGGGAACCTACTGGATAAAGTCGATACCCTTATCATTATCCCCAATGACCGCTTATTGACCCTCTGCGATCAGAAAACGGGTGTCGACAGCGCCTTCAGACTGGCCGACGATGTACTCCGGCACGGCGTTCAGGCCATCGCCGAGGTTATTACCACACCCGGCATGATTAACCTGGACTTCGCCGACGTAAAGGCAATCATGAAAGACGCCGGTCCCGCCTGGATGTCCATCGGTAGAGGTACCGGACAGAACCGGGCGGTGGATGCGGCTAAAGAAGCCCTAGCCAGTCCCCTGCTGGACGTTTCTATCGAAGGTTCCAAAGCGGTGCTGTTCAATATCGTCGGCGGCAGCAGCCTTACCCTGCACGAAGTTAACCAGGCGGCTGACGTTATCAAGGCAGCGGTTGACCCTGACGCTAACATCATCTTCGGTGTAGCTAATGAACCGAGCATGGAGAATGACGTAAGAATCACCTTGATTACCACCGGATTCATCAACAAACTCACCGGGACCAACCGGGCGGGTGAAGATGATGAAGTCACCAATATGCTCAGGAACCTTAAAACTGAAGAAGAACTGGACGTACCCTCTTTCCTGCGCCGTCCGCTCTTCAGTCACCGGCGCCAGGCTCCGGTCGAAGAAGAAGCCGAGAGACCGACACATAAACACTTCGTCTAGTTTAGGATTATAACTCCGGGTGTTTAGCCCAGAGAGAAATTTGAATATGCTGGTGGAAGGGGTAACCTGTTGAACCTATAGGCGGATTACCCCAACCGCCGAAATGCCCTCAAGGCTGCAGGATTTCATCTCCTGCAGCCTGTATTTTGGCATTCTTTTACCCGGAAAGCGGCGATACTCTCATTTATTGACAAACGTACCGGGACTCATTATCCTATTATTGGGAAAAATCCGTAATACCTTATCGATCTTTAGAACTATCCTGATATGTGTCGTATTTCATATGCGCGTTATTGCCGGCAAAGCCAAGGGGCACAAGCTAAAATTCCCCAAAGGGACGACAACACGCCCGGCCACAGACCTGGTGCGCGGGGCTATTTTTTCCATGTTGGGAAATATCGCCGGCGGCTGGTCGAACGTCCTGGATTTATACTCCGGTAGCGGCGCCATGGGCATCGAAGCACTAAGCCGCGGCGCGGGATGGGTTGACTTTGTTGATAATGAACCACGCTGCTGTGGTATAATCAAGGAGAACCTGGAGAAAACCAGGCTGGCGGAAAATTCACGTATCTATTGCCGCAGTGTGGAAAAAGTAATCCCCTCTCTTGATAAGGAGTATGATATAGTATTGATGGACCCGCCCTATTCAAATTCATCAATAGGTAAAGTTATCACCCAACTCGCCAACTCCCCACTTGTCACGGAGAATACTACACTGGTCGTGACTCACTCGCCGCGTTTATCTCTTTCGCCGGATTACGGTGAATTCAACGTTATCAAAGAGCAAAGACACGGCGACAGTTGTATATCAATCTATCAGAAGGAGGCTTCATCTTGACCGCTGCTATCTATCCCGGCAGCTTCGACCCGATAACCAACGGACATATCGATATTGCCACCCGGGCTTCAAAGCTGTTCGATAAACTAGTAATAGGTATATTTGCCACTCCGGATAAAAATCTCACCTTTACGGTTGAGGAACGCGTAGAACTGGCCAGACAGGCCGTAGCTCATCTGCCCAATGTCAGCGTAAAATCTTATAGCGGCCTGACTACCGAATTCGCCCGGGAAATGAATGCCGGCGTCATGGTCAGAGGACTCAGAATCCGGGACGATTTTGAAAGAGAGTTTGATTTTGCCATGATGAATAAGCGATTGTCTCCCGGACTGGAACTGGTCTGTTTTATGGCCAGCCATGATTACCAGTTTCTCAGCTCCAGCCTGATGAAGGAAGTAGCCAGCCTAGGCGGGGATATTGATAGTCTGGTACCCAAACACGTAGTAGAAGCCTTGAAAGAGAAAGGCTTTAACGCTTAAAATACTAATGTTTTGATCATTTGCTCGAGGGAATTTTCAAGGGGAAGACTCAGGAGGTAAATTGAATGGCTTATAAGATTTCAGACGAGTGCATTAGCTGCGGCGCCTGTGAACCAGAGTGTCCGGTTGGTGCCATCAGCGAGGGAGAGACGATCTATGTTATCGACCCGTCCAAATGTGTCGAGTGCGAAGGTCATTTTGATTCTCCCCAATGCGCGGAAATCTGTCCCGTCGACGCTCCGCTACCGGATCCGGATAATCCTAAGAAATAACAGCGCCGGCTGCTTTATGGGCCTTTATTAGAGACTGGTATTTATACCATCCCGATAGGAAATTGAACCGGGTATTACCCGCTGATATATTTTCCTTAATTGTCGGCTTTTAAAATAAACCAGGGCCAGTGATACTGTCTTATACTGGCGGATGAAAAAAAAGAACGCGGGTAACCGGCTTGCTTTTGTTAGTTAAAGAATTCGCGGACGGAATCGAACTCACCGGGCAATAACCCCAGCGCGAAGGGAAAGCCGTCCAGAAGGAAATTAGCCAGCGCTGAATCCGCTAAAGTAGCGCCGATACCCAGGTATTTTATCCAGATAGCCAGCACCGCCCCGCAGAAAAAGGCGCCCATGATAAATCCCAGCACCGCCCCACCGAGACTATTCACCCATCCCAGCAGGACAGCGGAGAGTACCCATTTGACCATTTTGGCGGCTATGGACGCAATTATCAAGACTACCAGGAGGATAACGGCGAAGGCTACGACTTTGGCCCAGCCTTCGTCGGAGAAAACGGCGCCGAGTTGATCTGAAAAGCGCCCGGCCAGGACGATACCGACAATACCGCCGGCAATGATGAACAGACCCTTGACAATACCCGCCTTCATCCCGATGAAAGTGGGTATAGCGATAATGATGATTATGACGATATCCAGCCAGTTCATTTCACGTTACTCCAGCGACTGTTTCCCATATTCTACTATGTGTAAAACGGGGCGTCAATAGGATTAAAGTCAGGATATCTCCGTGACCGGAAAAGACTACGAATCAACGCTTTTCAATAACTGTTTGAGTTTTTTCTTTTCCTGTCTCTTTTCGTAGCGTTCCATTAATTTCGGAAAGGTCTTTTCCAGGAAGGAATAACGACCATACATTTCTTCCAGCCAGTAACGGCGGTTATTTTCTTCCTTCCCGATGAGTTTCAGTCCGTGCTCGGCCAGACCGCGGAACAGTTTTATTTCTTCTTCTAGGCCGTGCCGGATAGTCCTTGGCAACGCGTCCTGGCTGATCTTAAAATGGTCGTGCCTTTCCCCGGTAATGATGTGGCGTTCGACCAGTCCCATCTGTAAAAGAAGCCGGACGGTAGTGCTGATGGAGCCTTTACTAGCCCTGACGACATCGGCCAGCTCCGAGGGGGATTGATAGCACGTTTCGGAAATCAAGAGCCACCCGAAGACGCGGCCGGCCATGCGGGGCATGCCGGTTTGTTCGAAAACAACGCCGACTTCTTCAACGAAGGTTCGTTCCGATTCGCTAAGATTCTTCATTTCAATCGCCTCCCCGATGATTTTCATATATTATACACGGTATAATATGTTTTGTCAATACTGAACTATACATATTTATTGATATTACAGAAATATTTAAACAAAATTTTCAAAAAGAGCGGTAAGGTTAACTAGTTACCCAACTCTTTAGCCCTGTCATAAGCCACCCTGACGGCTTTCCGGACAATATCCGTCAGTCCACTTTCCGCAAAGGCCTGCAGAGCTTTTTCGGTGGTGCCGCCTTTGGAGGTAACCTTACGGCGGAGTCCGGCGGGAGTATCTCCGGATTCAGAAATGAGATGAGCGGCGCCGAGAATTGTCTGGGATACCAGTAATTGAGCATCTTCACGGGGGAGACCGATATCTACAGCCGCTTCTGCCAGGCACTCGGCAAAAAGAAAGACATAGGCGGGACCGCTGCCGCTGACGGCGGTGACCATATCCAGATATTTCTCATCTTCGAAGCAAATCTCCTTCCCCATAGCGCCCAGTATCGAACGCACCTGCTCCTTTTGCTCTGAATTAACTTCAGTGGTAGCCGTCCAACCGCTCATACCGATGCCAACCTGTGCCGGGGTGTTGGGCATGACGCGCACAATCTTCTCGTGACGGATTAATTTTCTGATTGTGTCGATTTTTACGCCGGCGACGATGGATAATACCAGATGCTCCGGCATCAGTGACCCTTTGATATCGTTTAATATCCCGGTGATATCCTGGGGTTTTACGGCCAGGACCACTACTTCCCTGCCCTCAACTACTTCGCGGTTGATATTGCTGACCATGACTGCATACTTGTTTTTCAGGTATTCAAGCCGTTCGGTACTGATATCACTGACACAGATATCAGATGGGGCAGCCAGTCCTTTTTCCAGGATAGCCGCCAGGATAGCTTCTCCCATGTTGCCGCCGCCGATAAACGCTATCTTCATATTTATTGTCTACCTCACCCCCTGCCCCCTCTGCTATCAAGGAGAGGGCGAGAATCTTTAGAAGAGGGGTTTCACCCCTCTTAAACGCCCCTTCACATCAACTCATTTCACTACAAAATTCACCAGTTTGCCGGGTATGTAGATTACCTTTACCACTTCCCTGCCCTCCAGGTGTGCCCGGGCTTTCGGCTGCGCCGCCGCGGTATTTTTGGCTTCTTCCTCCGATATTGAAACCGGGACGGATATTCTATCGCGAAGTTTACCATTCACCTGTATTACCAGGGTAATTTCATCCTCGGCCGCCAGGGCTTCATCCCATGTCGGCCATTCCTGATTATGTAAACTGTATTCGTAACCCGTTCTCTGCCACAGATCCTCGGCGATATGCGGCGTGGAAGGCGCCAGCAATAAAAGCAGCGTTTTAACGGCTTCACGCCAGGTTTCCCCTGAGACAACCCCGTTTTCCTTTACCTTAATCAGGTAATTGGTGTATTCCATCAGGGCGGCAATCATGGTATTGAAGTGGATTCTCTCAATATCCCCGGTGACTTTCCTGATGGTCTGGTGCATCAGCCGGACCAGCTCTTTCTCCGCTTCCTCCCGTCCCGATGCCGCATCATCTGCCCGGTATTCATCAATAACCAGGTTCCAGACACGGTTCAGCCAGCGGCTGACACCGCTGATGCCGCTATCATCCCAGTCGCCGCCCATGTCCCAGGGCCCCAGGAACATCAGGTAAGCCCGGACGGTATCGGCGCCGAGGGTGGCTACGTAGTCGTCAGGATTGACCACGTTGCCGCGGGACTTGCTCATCTTCATGTGGTCCTTGATTATAGTCCCCTGGTTATACAACTTTAGAAACGGCTCCCCGAAATCTATCAGTCCCATGTCGCGGATGGCTTTGGTGAAGAAGCGTACGTATAGCAGGTGCATGACGGCGTGCTCTGTCCCGCCGGAGTAGAAATTAACGGGGCACCAGAGTTTCACCTGGTCAGCGTCGAAAGCGGCCTGGCTGTTATGCGGACTACAGTAACGCAGGTAATACCACGACGAGCAGACGAATGTATCCATGGTATCGGTCTCACGCCTGGCCGACCCCGAGCACTTCGGACAGGTAGTGTTGACGAATTTCTCGTTGTATTTCAGCGGTGATTCGCCGGTTGGCTTGAACTCGGCATCCTCCGGCAAAAGGATGGGTAAATCCTTCTCCGGCACCGGCACCAGGCCGCATTTATCACAATAAACCATGGGTATCGGTGCACCCCAGTAGCGCTGCCGCGAAATCAGCCAGTCGCGAAGACGATAACTCACCGTGCGTTTACCCCACCCCTTTTCCTCCAGGAATTCGGTGATTTTTTCGATGCCTTCCTCACTGGGCAGTCCGTCGAACTGCCCCGAATTGACCATCGTGCCCGGCTCGATATAGGCTTCTTCAAGTTCCTGCCCCTGCCACTCCGGGGGTGAGATTACCACCGGAATCGGCAAATCATACTTCCTGGCAAAGGCGAAGTCACGTTCGTCGTGGGCGGGCACGGCCATAACCGCCCCGGTACCGTAGCGCAGCAATACGTAGTCGGCAATCCAGATGGGCACTCTCTCACCGTTGAGCCGGTTGATGCAGTATGCCCCGGTAAAAACACCGTCTTTTTCCCTTTCTGTGGATAGCCTTTCTATCTCGCTCTGACGCTTCGACCGGACGATGTAGGCTTCGACCTCTGATTTTTTCTCCGGCGATGTGAGTCTCGCCACCAGTGGATGCTCCGGTGCCAGCACCATGAAGGTTACGCCGAAAGTGGTATCGGGTCGCGTGGTAAAGACCCTTATCTCTTTTTCGTCGACACCGGGATGCTCCAGGGCGAAGGATATTTCCGTTCCGTAGCTCTTGCCGATCCAGTTACGCTGCATTATCTTGATGCGTTCCGGCCAGTCGATGCCTTCATATTCCAAAAGTTCATCGGCATATTTGGTTATGCGGAAGAACCATTGCTCGAGGTCGCGCTGAACCACCGGGGTATCACAGCGTTCGCATAAGCCATCACCGACCACCTGCTCGTTGGCCAATACTGTCTGGCAGTTAGGACACCAGTTGACCGGCGCCTTGGCGCGGTAGGCCAGCCCGGCTTCGTAAAGCTTGAGGAAAAACCACTGCGTCCACTTGTAGTAGTCCGGCAGGCAGGTAATAATCTCCCGGTCCCAGTCGTAAACGGCCCCGTGAGTTTTCAGCTGGCGGCGCATCTTATCGATACTGTCCATCGTCCAGGTATAGGGATGGATACCCTGCCTGATAGCTGCATTCTCCGCCGGCAGCCCGAAGGCATCGAAGCCCATGGGATGGAGGACATTATATCCCTTCATCCGGTAATAGCGGGCTTCAACATCCGGGGGAATATCATTCCACCAGTGGCCGATATGAAGGTCGCCGGAAGTATAGGGGAACATGGTAAGCACGTAATACTTGGGCCGGGGGTCGTCATCGTGGACGGTATAAATACCATCATCGGCCCATTGCTGCTGCCATTTTTTCTCAATTG